>CAZTTC010000015.1:0-34208 GCA_964616015.1 uncultured Methylibium sp.
CGCAGCGCCGCGCCCTTGGCGCAGTGCGCGCCCAGGTTGATCGGCGAGTCGAACACCGGTTCCTGGCGCACCCAGATGCCGTTGTGCACGACCGCGTCGACCGCGCAGCCGACCGAGCAGTGGCCGCAGACCGTGCGCTTGACCTCGACCTTGCCGCCCTCGGCGGCCTTGGCCGGGTTGGCCGCCTGGGCCTTGCGGACCAGGGTCAGCTGCCCCGCCGCGAGGCCGGCACCGACGCCCAGACCCGAACGGCGCAGGAAGGCGCGACGGTCCATCGTGGGGATCGCCCGGCCGATGCCGCGCGACAGGCTGGAAACCAGCGAAGAGACAGGCGAGCCGAGGCCCGCTTCAGGCGACTTGCGCGTGAGCAACATAGAGCCTCCAGGCACTCAGATCTTGGTGGTTTGGTAGTAGCGCTGAACGTGCGCGGTCAGGCGGTAGCCGGCGGGCTGGTCGGCCTCGGCCTTCGAGGCACCGGTCGCTGGCGCGGCCTGCTCCTTCGCGACGGGCAGCACGGCAGCGGCAGCTGCCAGCGCCCCGAGCGTGCCGGCGCCAGCGAAGACCCGGCGGCGGGAGAGCTTGGATTGCGGATCGTTCATCGCGGACTCCTGGGATGCGGCGAAGACTCGCCGCTGGCCTTGGCATATCGATTGACGCAACCAGCCACTGACATCACTGACATCGGCATGGTCATTCATATCTTAGCGTGAGGAATGCGCCTTCGTGTGTGCGCTCGACGCGCGCGGCAACACGTCGAGTCGCGCGGCCGCGACGCTCCGCCAGCTTGTCGCGCCGACTCTCGTTGCAGGACAGCTTGACGGGCGCTGCGCGACAACCTGTCGCGCAGCGCTGCCCCGCGAATCCGGGAAAGTCCGGGGGTCGCCGACGCAGCGGGCCGATGTGCCACAGTAGCGGCCGCCTTCCGGAACCGCTCCGTCCATGCCCGCCAGCGCCGCCCTGCCCCCGGACCGATCCGCCCTCGACGACTGGCCGCGCGCCTCGGTGCTGCTGGTCGACGACGAGCAGGGCATGCGCAACTTCCTCGAGAAGACCCTGGCCCCGCGCTGCGGCGACGTGCAGAGCGCTGCCAGCGCCGAGGAGGCCGACGCGCTGGTGCGCCGCCACCGCTTCGACCTGGTGATCCTCGACATCACGCTGCCCGGCAAGAGCGGCCTGGCCTGGCTGCGCGAACTGCGGGCCCAGGGTTACAGCGGTGAGGTGGTGCTGATCACCGCCTACGCCGACCTCGACACCGCGATCGAGGCGCTGCGCGCCGGCGCCTCGGATCTCATCTTGAAACCGTTCCGCGTCACGCAGATCCTCAACGCGGTCAAGCACGGCCTGGACCGCACCTTGCTCAAGCGCGAGAACTGGGTGCTCAAGCACATGATCTCGCAGCGCGGCGAGGGCTTCTACGGCCTGGTCGGCGGCTCGGCGGCGATGCGCGACCTGCAGCGCGCGCTGCAGCTGGCCGCCCCGGTCGCCAGCACCGTCTTGCTGTCTGGCGAGTCGGGCACCGGCAAGGAGCTGGCCGCGGTCGCACTGCACCGCCACAGCCCACGCGCCGGCGCGCCCTTCGTGCCGGTCAACTGCGCGAGCCTCGCGCCCGAGCGCATCGAGAGCGAGCTGTTCGGCCATGCCCAGGGCGCCTTTCCCGGCGCGACCCACGGCCGCGACGGGCTCTTCTATTACGCCCAGGGCGGCACGCTCTTCCTCGACGAGATCGCCGAGCTGCCGCTGGCGCAACAGGCTGCGCTGCTGCGTGTGCTCGAGGACCATCGCATCCGCCCGGTCGGCAGCGAACAGCAGATCCCGGTCGATGTGCGCATCGTCGCCGCGACCAACCGGCGCCTGGCCGACGAGGTGGCGGCCGGGCGCTTCCGCAAGGACCTGTACTACCGGCTCCAGGTCGTCGAGATCGGCCTGCCGCCGCTGCGCGAACACAAGGACGACATCCCCGAGCTGGTCGCGCACTTCATCGACACGCTGGCGCCGCAGCTGGGCGTCGAGCCGATCGCCGTCAGCGCGCCGGAGAGGGCCTACCTGCAGCAGTACGACTGGCCGGGCAACGTGCGCGAGCTGCGCAACCTGGTCGAGCGCTCGATGATCCTGGGCGCCCTCAACGTGTCGGCGCTCTACCCCGGCGCAGCCGCGCCACGCGCCGCAGGCGGCCCGACCGACCTGCACACGCTGGAGAAGCAGCACATCCTCGCGGTGCTGGAGTCGGTGCAGGGCGACAAGACCCGCGCGGCCGAGCTGCTGGGCATCTCGCGCCGCACGCTGGAGCGGCGCTGCGCGGAGTGGCTCGTCGCCTGATGGGCACGACCCCCGTCGCGGCTTCGCCGCTCCCCCTCCTGGGGGCGCCGCTGGCGGACCGGCCAAGCCGGATCCGCGGCGGCCGCTGGGTTTGAACGCTCTCGGGCGGCGCCGGTCGCGCGAGGCCCCTCGGCGAAGCCGCTGACATGACGCTTTACGATCGCTTCCAGCGGCTGCCGATCCGCAGCAAGCTGCTGGTGCTGGCGCTGCTGCCGCTGGGCATCGTGTTCCCGCTGCTGGGGTTGATCCTGCTGGCCTGGGGCAATCTGGCCTTCGACCAGCTGTTGATCACCAAGGTGCGCAGCGACCTCGCAGTGGCCCAGGGCTACTTCGAGCGCGTGCTCGGAGAGGTCGGCAGCAGCGCGACCGCGATCGCCGACTCGCAGGCCCTGCACCGCACCCTGGCCGCGGCGCGCGCGCCGAGGTCGGGCCTGTCGCCCCAGGGCCAGGTCGAGCTGGTCGAACTGCTGCGCACACTCAAGGACCGCGAGGGCCTGGACTTCATCAACCTGCGCGCCGACGACGGCAGCCTGCTCCTGACCGACTCCGGTCCCGCGACCGGCACCGACCGCCGTTCGCCGGCCTTGCGTTTCCCGCTCGGCGCGCGGCGCAGCACCAGCCTCGAGGTGCTGGCCCCCGACGACCTGGCCCGCGTCGCACCGACGCTGCAGAGCCGCGTCGCGGTGCCGCTGGTGCCGACCCGCAACGCCGCCCCCACCGAGCGCACCCAGGAAGACCGCGCCATGGTGGTGCTGGCCGTCGCCCCGGTGCGCGACGAAGGCGGCGCGCTCCTCGGCCACGTGCAGGCCGGCATGCTGCTCAACCGCAACCTGCCCTTCATCGACCACATCAACGAGATCGTCTACCCCGCGGGCGCCCTGCCCTTCGGCAGCCAGGGCACGGCCACGCTCTTCCTCGACGATGTGCGCATCAGCACCAACGTGCGCCTGTTCGGCAGCGACCCGAAGGACCGCGCCATCGGCACGCGTGTTTCGCAGGCGGTGCGCGACACCGTGCTCGGGGCCGGCAAGCTGTGGCTGGACCGCGCCTTCGTCGTCAACGACTGGTACGTCTCGGGCTACCAGCCGCTCATCGATGGCGGTGGGCGACGCATCGGCATGCTCTACGTCGGCTACCTGGAGCGGCCCTTCACCTGGATCAAGTTCGGCACGCTGGCGGGCATCGGCGTGGTGTTCTTCGTCGTGATGATCGCGACGGCCGTGCTGTCGCTGCGCTGGGCCCGCAGCATCTTCAGGCCGCTGGAGCGGATGACGCGCACGATGCAGCGCGTCGAGGACGGTGCGCTCGACGCGCGCGTCGGCGCGGTCGGCAACCCCGACGAGATCGGCCGGCTGGCCGGCCACCTGGACCACCTGCTCGACGTCATCGACGACAAGACGCGCGCGCTGCAGCGCTGGAACGCCGAGCTCGACGCCAAGGTCGCCGAGCGCACGCGCGCGCTCGAGCAGGCGCAGAGCCAGCTGCTGCGCTCCGAGAAGCTGGCGACGGTCGGCCAGCTCACGGCCAGCATCGCGCACGAGGTCAACAACCCGATCGCGGTGATCCAGGGCAACCTCGACCTGGTCCGCGAGCTGCTGGGCCCCGACGCCGCGAAGAGCGTGCATGCGGAGCTCAAACTGGTCGACGAGCAGATCGAGCGCATGCGGCTCATCGTCACCCAGCTGCTGCAGTTCGCGCGCCCCAGCGAGTACGCCGGCTATGTCGACAGCGTCGACGTCTCGCGCGCGCTCGAAGGCAGCCTGCTGCTGGTCGGGCCGCAGCTGGCACGCACGCACATCGAGCTCCGGCGCGAGTTCGCGGCGCACGCACCGGCCGGCATCAACCGACAGGAACTGCAGCAGGTGCTGCTGAACCTGCTGATCAACGCGGTGCACGTGATGCCGGCCAGCGGCACGCTGACGCTGCGCAGCTTCGACTGGCTGGACGACGCGGGCCGACCGATCGGCGCCGTCATCGAGGTGCAGGACACCGGCCCGGGCCTCGGACCCGACGTCGAGGCGCGCCTCTTCCAGCCCTTCGTCACCACCAAGACCGACGGCACCGGCCTGGGCCTGTGGATCAGCCGCAGCCTGGTCGAGCGCTACGGCGGCGAGCTGACCGCACGCAACCGCAGCGACGGCACGAGCGGTGCGGTGTTCGCGATCCGGCTGCGCAGCGAGCCGCGGACCGAGGCGGTGGCCTGACGGCGTTGCGCGTCGACTCTCGCAACCGTCAGCGCGCCGAGGGCGAAGGGCGACCGGCTCCGTTCATGTCCCCCGACGCTGGCTGGACGCTCGCGTCTCCTCCTTCACTTCGCTCCGCCGGTCACCCATCGCCCTCGGCGGTTCACCGACGGATTCGTTCGACGACGGGCAGACCCTGCCGTGCTCGCAGCGAAGGCGGCTGCGGTGCTGTGCGGAGCGACGCCAAGGAGGAGGGGCGGGCACCGCCCGCCACGAGGCACATGGGCGCAGGACCGCGCTGCAGTCGACGTCGCTGCCGCACCGAGCATCGATGAGGGACGCCGCTACTCGATCAGATCGAACCCCTGCGCCTCGACTTCGGCGAAGGCGCGCAGGAAACCCGCCGCCGCGCGGTAGAAGTCGGCGCGCGGATGCGCCTCGATCTCGCCGGCCAGCGTCTCGACCCAGGTCTGCAGGTGGATGCGGAAGAAGCGGCGCTGCTGCTCCAGGTTGCAGATCTCGACGTCGTCGCCGGCGATCAGGAAGCGCATCACCTCGCACAGGCTGGCGAGGTGGTCCTCGGTCTCCAGCACGCCCTCGGCGCGCTCCAGGCCCAGGCGCGCGAGGTCCTCGCGCAACTCGACCAGCGGCTTGTCGTTCATCGCGCCGGCCAGGTGGTAGGAGCCGTAGAGAAAGACCTCCGGCTTGCCGATGGCCTGGAACAAGGCGTCGTACTCGGCCACCACCTCCTCGCGCGACAGGCGCCGGGCCGCCGCGACCACCTCGCCCCAGGGCCCTTCCAGGAAGCCGCCGGCCGCCGGCGCCTCGGTCGGCGCGAGCTTGAGCTGCTCGTACAGGTCGGTGTCGGGCGGACCGACGAAGAGGTGGGCCAGCACGCCGTAGACCTCGGCGCGCGCGAGTTCCTCGCGGTCATCGGCCGTTCCGAAGGCGATCGCTTGGGGCTTCATAGGTCGGTGATCTTCACTTCGTTCGGATTCGTGTGCAGGTCGATGACGCGGCAGTCGCCACACATCTTCAGGCGCTCGAGCGCCGCGCCCTGGAACATCGAGTGCCCCGCCAGCTTGCCCAGCATGCCCTCGATCGCCTTCTGCGTGCCGAAGGGCTTGCCGCACTTCACGCATTGCCACGGCGGCACCTCGTGCAGCACGCGCGCCTGCTTGCGCGCCTTGCCGCCGTCGGCCAGCCACAGGCGCGGCTCCAGCGCCAGCGCGCCCTCGGGGCAGGTGCCGACGCACAGGCCGCACTGCACGCAGTTCTTCTCGGTGAACCTGAGCTGCGGGCGCTCGGGGTTGTCGCCCAGCGCGCTCTCGGGGCAGGCGCCGACACAGCTCAGGCACATCGTGCACTTGTCGGTGTCGATGGTCAGGCTGCCAAAGGGCGAGGCCGAGCCGCGCTTCGGGTTGGCCAGGGCCGGCAGCGCGATCGCCTCCGGCTGGCTGGCGGCGGGCCTGGGCGCCTGCGCCAGCAGGTGGTCGATGGCGAGCTCCAGCGTCGCGCGCTTGTCGGCCTGCACCGCAAAACCGGCGGCCCGCTCGACGGTCTGCGCCGGTGCGGCCTGCAGCGCCCCGTCGAGCGCCAGCGCATCGCGCGCCTCGATCAGCCGCAGGTGCTGGCCGCGGTAGCCCAGGCCGTTGAGGAGGGCCTGCCCCACCGCCATCTGCGCGCTCACCGCGGCGCGGTAGTCGGGCGCTTCCTCGTCGGTCATCAGCACCCAGACCTGCGAGGCGCCCTGGGCGATCGCCGCGAGCCACAGGTCCAGGCCGACCGAGGCGGTGTGCCACAGGTCGACCGGGATCACGCGCGCCGGCAGGCCGCGCAAGGCGCTGCCCGAGGGCTTGGCGAGTCCCGGCACCGCCTTGTCGCCGACGCGCGCGGCGCGCCCCAGCGCATCGATCAGCTGCGCACCGGCCTGCTGGCTGTGCAGCAGCAGCACCGCGTCCTGGCCGCCGGCCTTGCGGTAGGTCGTGACCAGGCTGCGCAGCCGCTGGCCCTGGTGCGCCGGCGTCGGCGTGGCATAGCCCAGCGCGCCGCTCGGGCAGACCGTGGTGCAGGCCCCGCAGCCGACGCACAGGTTGGGATTGACGGCGATGCCGCCCTTCTCGGGCCCGTCCTCGGTGCGACGGCTGGTGATGGCCTGCGCCGAGCAGACGTCGATGCAGGCGGTGCAACCCTCGCGTTCATTGCGGCTGTGCGCGCAGAGCTTGTGCTTGTAGTGGAAGAACTTGGGCTTCTCGAACTCCCCGACCCGCTCGCGCAGCTGCAGCGCGGCATCGACCAGCGCGCGCTCGTCGGCCGCGGGCGCCACGTGGACGTAGCCCTGCGGCGGCTGGTGCAGCGCGATCAGCGGCTGCGGGCTCAGGTCCAGCACCAGGTCGTAGCGCTCGCTCGACGTCAGCGCTTCGCGCTGGAAGTCGATCGCGCCGGCGGCCTCGCAGACGCGCACGCACTCGCGATGGCCCTTGCAGCGCGACAGGTCGACCTGGTAGCTGAAGTCGATCGCACCCTCGGGGCAGGCCTCGACGCAGGCATTGCAGCGCGTGCACAGGTCCAGGTCGATCGGGTTGCCCGACTCCCAGCTCACGTCGAAGGCGCCGAGCCAGCCTGTCAGCGACGTCACGCGGCCGGCCGCGACCGGCAGGCTGCGCTGCTGCGGCAGCGTGCCACCGGGGCCGGTCAGCAGCAGCGACACGTCGAGCTTGTCCTGCAGCAGCTGCGCCGCACGCGCGGCCGCGTCGGCGCTGCCGATCACGAGGCAGCGGCCGGCCGAGCGGTAGGTCACCGTGGCGACCGGCTCCGGGTCCGGGCGCTGCGCGGCGGCGATCAGCGCGGCGATCTTGGGTTGCACCGACGCGGCGTGCGACTTGGCCTCGCGCGACCAGCCGGCGGTCTCGCGGATGTTGACGAAGCGGATCGGGCGCTCCTGCACGCCGGGTGCGCCCTCGGTCTCGGCATTGAGCTCGAGGAAGAGCCGCTGCTCCTGGGTGCAGGCGATCAGCAGGTCCTCGCCCGACTTCGCGGCGCGCTGGAAGGCCGCCGCCTCGCGCCGGCACAGCAGCGTGTGGACGGTGTCGAGGCCGTCAGACGCCGTCGGGCCGAGCGCGCTCTTGAGCGCCGCCGGGTCCAGCGGGATCGTCTGGTTGCAGTTGCAGATCAGGGTCTTCATCGGGGGCCTGGTTGGCGTCGTCCTGCTCGGCGGCGGCGGATGCTCCGGCGCCCGTGTCCCCGGCAGGAGGTGGGGTGGGTGGGGTGGCAGGACGGCCCGGGGCGGCGGGATCGCCCGCGGCGGCGCGCGCCGCCGCCGCAGCTTCGGCGGCTTCCTCGGCAGCGAACAGTCCCAGGGTCTTGGACTGGTTCATCTGCCGCAGCATGGCCATCGGGATCGGGTCCGGCTTGCCGTAGTCATCGATGTAGATGTCCAGCCCGTCCATGATGTTGAAGTGCGGGTCGGTGAAGAGCTTCTTCACCGCGGCGCGCTTCACGCCCTCGTCGACGCCGCGCGCGACGAAGCGCGAGACCTCGTCGCCGGGCGCGAGCGCGGCCACGTCGTCCAGGGTCGGCGGCGGCCCTTCGACAGGCTCAAGGCCAACGGGCGCATCCCGATCCTCCTGAGCCTGGCCCAGGGCGGGATCAGCGCGAACGGCCGCACCCAGATCGTCCTGTGCCCGTCGAAGGGCCGGCTCGGCGTGATCGCTCGCCGGCTCGGGCGCGGGCGGCTGGCCGCTCTTCGCCTCGGCCTTGCGCCGTGCCCAGCGCGACAGGAAGCCGCCGTGGCCGTCGTTGCGGTCGCCCGGGCTCACTTGCGCTGCTCCGGCGGCAGGAAGGAGGCGGGCCGCTTGCGCTGCTTGGGTTCGGGCTTGTAGTGCTCGTCGGTCCAGGCCTGCAGCCACGTGGCCACGTCCGGCGGCATGGGCAGGTTGTCGACGCGCTCCTGCGCATCGAGCCAGCGGCCGGCTTCGTTGTAGGAGACGCTGACGATCTCGGGCCAGGCGCGCGAAGGGTCGTCGTCGGCGATGCGCCACATGACGAACCACACCGGCCGGCCCGAGCTCAGGTTGAGGTAGTAGCCCTCGGCCTCGTCGCGGAACAGCTCGAGCCGCAGGCCCGGATGCAGCCATTGCGAGCGCTGGCCGTCGTCGCGCAGCAGGCGCGGCTCGCGGCCGAAGGCCGGCTCCTGCGGCAGCACCTCGGCGATGCGAAAGCGCCAGTCCTCCCAGCGATTGGGCTGCGCTTCGCGTTCGATGACCACCGCGACATCGAGCGCCGGGCGATCGATCGCACTCATCTCAGCTCCGGCCGGCGCCGAAACGCGGCGCTCGTCGCACCCTGCCGGCGGCACCCGGCCGACGCCGTGGCGCCGGCACGGCCGGTCCACTGGCGTCGCCCCCTCGAGGGGGGCCGGCGAAGCCGCAACGGGGGTGGTCCACGTCAGGTGGTCTTGGAAATCGAGATCGTCGGGAACTTGGCCGAGTAGTCCTTGGCCTTCTCGGCGATCTTCACGGCGACCTGGCGCGCAACGGCCTTGTAGATCGAGGCGATCTCTCCGTCCGGGTCGCTGACGACGGTGGGGCGGCCGGCATCGGCCTGCTCGCGGATGCTCAGGTTCAGCGGCAAGCCGCCGAGGTAGGCGACGCCGTACTCCTCGCTCATCTTCCTGCCGCCGTCGGCGCCGAAGATGTGCTCGGTGTGGCCGCAGTTCGAGCACACGTGCACCGCCATGTTCTCGACCACGCCGAGGATGGGCACGCCGACCTTCTCGAACATCTTCAGGCCCTTGCGCGCGTCCAGCAGCGCGATGTCCTGCGGCGTCGTGACGATCACCGCGCCGGTCAGCGGCACCTTCTGCGACAGCGTCAGCTGGATGTCGCCGGTGCCGGGCGGCATGTCGACGATGAGGTAGTCGAGATCGCGCCAGTTGGTCTGCTTGAGCATCTGCTCGAGCGCCTGCGTGACCATCGGGCCGCGCCAGATCATGGGGTTGTCGGGCTCGATCAGGAAGCCGATCGACATCACCTGCACGCCGTAGTTCTCGAGCGGCTCCATGCTCTGGCCGTCGGCGCTCTCGGGCCGGCCGGAGATGCCCAGCATCATCGGCTGGCTGGGGCCGTAGATGTCGGCGTCGAGGATGCCGACGGCCGCGCCCTCGGCCGCCAGCGCCAGCGCCAGGTTGACCGCGGTCGTGCTCTTGCCGACGCCGCCCTTGCCCGAGGCCACCGCGACGATGTTCTTGATGCGCGGCATCAGCTGCACGCCGCGCTGGACGGCGTGCGCGATCACCTTGGTGGCGAGGTTGGCGCTGACGTTCTCGACGCCCGGCACGCTGCGCGCCGCGGCGATCAGCGCGCGGCGCAAGCCGGGAATCTGGCTCTTGGCCGGGTAGCCGAGCTCGACGTCGAAGGCCACGTCGCCGCCCTCGACCTTGAGGTTCTTCAGCTGCCGCGTGGAGACGAAGTCGCGGCCGGTGTTGGGATCGACGACCTTCGTCAACGCGGCAAGCAGACCGGCATCGGTCAGGGACTGGGACATGACAGCCTATGCAAGGGGGTTCAGAACAGGCGGCGAGTCTAGCCGAGCGCCCCTCCCTCGCCGCCCCCCGCGCGCTACCGCCCCCCGGGGCGCAGGGGCAGGGACATCCACAATGCCGCGCCGCGGCCGTCCTGCGGCGGGGCCAGGCCGATGCGGCCGCCGGTGCGCTCGACCAGCAGCTTGCAGATCGGCAGCGCCAGGCTGCTGCCGCGGCGTCCGCCGACTTCGGGGTCGCCGGGCGCGAACGGCTCGAACAAGCGCTCCGCGACCGCCTCGGGCAGGCCCGGGCCGCTGTCGATGACCCAGACCATGCCCTCGTCCTCGCGCCGGTTGGTCACGATGTCGACCTGGCCGCCCAGCGGCGAGGCGTCGATCGCCCGCGCCACCAGCCGGTCCAGGGCCTGCGCCAGGTGCTCAGCGTCGGCCAGCACCGGCAGCGGCTCGCCGTCACCCATCAGCCGCAACTCGATCTGGTGGCGCAGCGCCGCGGGCCGGCCGGCCTCGAGCGCCAGCCGCGCCGCCTGCGCGAGGTCCAGCGCCGCGATCGCCATCGGCGCCTCGCCGCTGCGCAGGCGCTCCATCTCGAGCAGGTCGTCGGTCAGCCGCAGCAGCCGCTCGCTGTCGCGGCGCGCGATGCGCAGGCGCGCCTCGGCCGAGCCGTCGGCCGGCACGCCGATCGAGCCGAGGGCATCGCGGATGCTGCGCAGCGGCTCGTGCAGCTCGCCGCGCACCGAGTCGATGAAGCCGCTCTTGAGGCGCTCGACGCGGTCGGTCTCGCTCAGGTCGCGGCACAGGCAGATGCCGATGCGGTCGCCTTCGACCTGCGTCTGCACCAGCGCGATCTCCAGCGGGAACTCGCCGTCGGGCTCGGGGCGCAGGCCGGTCACGGTGTCGCGTCGCGCGGTCCACGGGGTCGGCGACAGGCCGTCGAGCTCGGCCTGCGGCTGGGTCACCGGCCAATCCAGGTCCTCGGCCAGCGCCGGGATCAGCGCGGCGATCGGCTCGGTGCTGACGCTCTGGCGCGAGCGGCGAAACAGCAGCTCGCCGGCCGGGTTGAGCCACTGGATCTTGCCCTGGGCGTCGAAGGCGATCACCGCGTCGGTGATGTGCTCGAGCAGCATGCGCAGCCGGCGCTGCGAATCCAGCAGCTGCTCCTTGGCGACGCCGCGCTCGGTGGCCTCGCGGCGCAGCGCACGGCTCGACTCGGTCAGCTGCGCCGTGAAGCCGCGCATCGCCAGCAGCGACACGACGCCCAGCAGCAGTGCCGCCGCGCCGGTCAGCATGAACAGGCGGCGGTTCGACTCGATGCTGGTCTGCAGTTGCGTCGCCAGTGCGGCCTGCTGCCCCGCGGCCAGGTTGTGCAGGCCGGCGATGGTCGAGACGGCGCGCGCGCGCGTGTCCTCGGCCACGCGGTACAGCGACTGCACGTAGGCCGAACCCAGGCGCTGGCCTTCGCTGCAGGCGCGCTGCAAGGGCTGGACGTAGAGCTGCTGCCACTCCTGCAACGCGCCATCGAGCGCGCCGACGCGCTGCAGCTGCGCGGCATCCGTCGCCACCAGGCGCCTGAGCACGCCCAGCGTGCCGGCCCAGTCGCCGGCCGCCGCCGCCGCGGGCGCGCCCGGCAGCGCGCCGGAGGCCGCGCACAGCGCCAGGGCGGCGTCGGGCGTGACCTGGCGCTCCAGCGCCGCGAGCTGCGCGAGGACCTTCTCCGCCTGCAGCTGGGCGCGCTGCGCGGACTGCCATTCGCCGTAGCTGCGCCAGCTCAGGAAGAGCAGCACGAACAGGCACAGCACCAGCGCGCCGAAGGCGAGCGGAAAGCGCCACGCGAGATGCGAACGTTCGGTCATCGATGGATTATGAAAGGGCGGGACCTACAATCTTTCGCTCGCTTCGACCTCGAACCGCACCGGCTGCGGCGCCCACCCGCCCTTCGTCCATGACGCGCCAGCTCTTCGTCACCACCGCCCTGCCCTACGCCAACGCGCCCTTCCATGTGGGGCACATGATGGAGTACATCCAGGCCGACATCTGGGTGCGCTTCCAGCGCATGCAGGGCCACGAGGTCCACTTCGTCTGCGCCGACGACGCGCACGGCGCGCCGATCATGATCGCGGCCGAGAAGGCGGGCAAGACGCCGCAACAGTTCGTTGCCGATATCGCTGCGGGCCGCAAGCAGTACCTCGACGGCTTCCACATCGGCTTCGACAACTGGCACTCGACCGACGGCCCCGAGAACCACCAGCTCGCGCAGGACACCTACCGCGCGCTGCGCAAGACCGGCCTGATCTTCACGCGCCCGGTCGAGCAGTTCTTCGACCCGGTCAAGCAGATGTTCCTGCCCGACCGCTACGTGAAGGGCGAGTGCCCGAAATGCGGCGCGAAGGACCAGTACGGCGACAACTGCGAGGTCTGCGGCGCGGTCTACGCGCCCACCGAGCTGAAGAACCCGTACTCGACGCTGACCGGCGCCACGCCGGTGATGAAGACCAGCGAGCACCACTTCTTCCAGCTCAGCTCGCAGCGCTGCATCGACTTCCTGCAGGACTGGACGCATGGCACGGCACCGGACGGCACGCCGCGGCTGCAGCCCGAGGTGCTGAACAAGATCAAGGAGTGGTTCGTCACCGACGAGCAGGGCCACGGCGGCCTGGCCGACTGGGACATCAGCCGCGACGCCCCCTACTTCGGCATCGAGATCCCCGATGCGCCGGGCAAGTACTTCTACGTCTGGCTCGACGCGCCGATCGGCTACCTCGCGTCGCTGAAGAACTACTTCGGCAAGATCGGCAAGGACTTCGACGCCTTCATGGCCGACCCGAAGACCGAGCAGGTGCACTTCATCGGCAAGGACATCACCTACTTCCACACGCTGTTCTGGCCGGCGATGCTGCACTTCAGCGGCCGCAAGACGCCCGACCACGTCTTCGTCCACGGCTTCATCACCGTCAGCGGCGAGAAGATGAGCAAGAGCCGCGGCACCGGCATCTCGCCACTGAAGTACCTGGAGCTCGGCATGAACGCCGAGTGGCTGCGCTACTACATCGCGGCCAAGCTGAACGGCAAGGTCGAGGACGTCGACTTCAACCCGGACGACTTCGTGGCGCGGGTGAACAGCGATCTGGTGGGGAAGTACATCAACATCGGAAGTCGCATCGCGCCGTTCCTTGCGAAACATTTCGACAACCGGATGCCGAGCATCCGTATGGGAAGTTTCGGTGGCGCACCAGTTCCGGCTGACGCAGCCAGTTTTGCCGTTGCATTAGCGGCCGCCCAGGAGATTCGCGAATCGTTTGAGCAACGTGAGTTTGCGAAGGCGATTCGCCGAATCATGGAAGTCGCCGATACGATCAACCGCGAGATCGATGGATTCAAGCCTTGGCTGCTTGCGAAAGACGCAGGTGTCGACGAAGTCGCTCGCGAGCAGTTGGCACAGATCTGCGCAAACGCAATGGCCGGCTTCAAGGCACTAACGATCTTCCTGAAGCCGATCCTTCCAGCGCTCGCGGAGCGCGTAGAGAAGTACTTGCGATCCGAACCTCTGAGTTGGGAGCAACTTGATCTCCCGATGTCTACGGACGCGTTTCTGCCTCCTGGTCATCAGTTCGGGACTTTTGTGCCGCTCATGCAACGCGTCGACCCCAAGCAACTCGACGCCCTCTTCGAGCCCCCCGCCGCCGAAGTCATCCCCCCCGGCGGCGAAGACCTCGCCCCGACGATCACCATCGACGACTTCGCCAAGGTCGACCTGCGGCTGGCGAAGATCGTCGACGCGAAGCGGGTCGAGGGCAGCACGAAGCTGCTGCAGCTGACGCTCGACGTCGGCGAGGGTCTCGACCCGCAGGGGCGTCCGCGCCTGCGCAACGTGTTCAGCGGCATCGCGCCGGCCTTCGCGCCCGAGGACCTGGTCGGCAAGTTCACGGTGATGGTCGCCAACCTCGCACCGCGCAAGATGAAGTTCGGACTCAGCGAGGGCATGGTGCTGGCCGCGTCGCACGCCGACGAGAAGGCGCACCCGGGGCTCTACCTGCTCGAGCCCACGCCCGGCGCGGTGCCCGGTTTGCGGGTGCGCTGAAGCGGCACGGGCCTCCCGGTGAAGCTGCCGAACCGGGCCTTCGGCGTCGAGTTCGCGCGCTTTCGCCCGCGACTGCTCGACGACCTGGCCGGCTACGACCGCCATCGCTTCGGTGCCGACGCCGGCGCCGGCATCACCGTCGCCATCGTCGCGCTGCCGCTGGCGATGGCCTTCGCGATCGCCTCCGGCCTCAAGCCCGAGCAGGGGCTCTTCACCGCGATCATCGCCGGGCTGCTGATCTCGCTGCTGGGCGGGTCGAGCGTGCAGATCGGCGGGCCGGCCGGTGCCTTCATCGTCATCGTCTACGGCATCGTCGAGCGCTACGGCCTGGCCAACCTGCTGATCGCGACCATGCTCGCCGGCGTGCTGCTGTTCGTGCTGGGCTGGCTCAAGCTGGGCGGCCTGGTGCGCTACATCCCGGTCGCGATCGTCATCGGCTTCACCAACGGCATTGCGGTGCTGATCGCGCTGTCGCAGCTGAAGGACCTGCTCGGCCTGACGACGCCCAAGCTCCCGGCGGACTTCTTCAGCCAGATCGGCGTGCTGGCGCGCCACCTCGACAGCTTCAACCCCTGGGCCTTGGCGATCGGCGCGTTGTGCTTCGCAGGCCTGATGCTGTGGCCGCGTCTGTGGCAGCGCGGGGCCGCGCCCGCCCTCCCCAGCCCGCTGACGGACAGCCGGGCCGGCCGCGTCGCCGCGCGGCTGCCGGGGCCGATCGTCGCGCTGGTCACGCTGACGCTGGGCGCGCTGTGGCTGCACCTGCCGGTCGAGACCATCGGCTCGCGCTTCGGGGCGATCCCGCAGGCGCTGCCGCACTTCGACTTCCCCGAGTTCACCTGGGCCACCGCCAAGCTGCTGTTCATCCCCACGGTGACGATCGCGCTGCTCGGCGCGATCGAGTCGCTGCTGTGCGCGCGCATCGCCGACAACCTGGGCCCGCAGCGCCGCCACGACCCCAACCAGGAGCTGATGGCCCAGGGCATCGCCAACTTCGTGACGCCCTGGTTCGGCGGCATGCCGGCCACCGGCACGATCGCCCGCACGGCCACCAATGTGCGCGCCGGCGCCACCAGCCCGGTGGCCGGCATCGTGCACGCGCTGGTGCTGCTGGCGATCGTGCTGGTGGCCGCGCCACTGGCCGTGCACGTGCCGCTGGCGGCGCTGGCCGGCATCCTGCTGTACGCGGCCTGGAACATGGGCGAGTGGCACGAGTTCGCGCGGCTGCGTCACTTCAGCCTGTCCTACCGCGTGATCCTGCTCGGCAGCTTTGCGCTGACGGTCGTCTTCGACCTGACGGTGGCGGTCGAGGTCGGCCTGGTGCTGGCCTGCGCCTTCTTCATCGTCCGCATGAGTGCGCTGTTCCGCGTCGACCCGCTGCCCGAGTCGCCGCCGGGCATCGCGGTGCGCCGGCTCTACGGTGCGCTGTTCTTCGGCGCGGTGACCAAGATCGAGGCGCTGGCCGACGACCTGCCGGACGGCACGCGGGTGCTGGTGCTCGAGCTGCAACGCCTGATCTCGCTCGACGCGAGCGGCCTGGAGGCGCTGGCGCAACTGCACCGCACGCTGCAGCGGCGCGGCATCGCGCTGCTGCTGTGCGAGGTCAACGAGCAGCCGCTGGAGAAGCTGCGCCGCAGCGGCCTGGCCACCGGCCTGGGCGACACGGCCATCGCCGCCAGCCTGGCCGATGCGCTGGCGCGCGCCGCGCCGCTGGCCGACGCCGCCGGCCGCTGACTCAGCGCCAGAACGGCTCGGCCTGGCGCAGCCGCCGCAGCGCGAGGGCGCCCTCGGCCAGCGCGACATCGCGGCGCGCGGCCAACCAGCCCAGCGCGAACCCGGCCTGCGGCACGCCGTCGGTGAGCGACTTACACGCCGCCTGCGCGACGCAGACGTCGTTGAACTCGCCCAGCCGCTCCTGCGCCGCGCGCAGCGGCACCATGTAGCGCTCGACCGCGCGCTTCGGGAAGAGCGCAGCGCTGAACTCGGCCGCATAGCGCAGGCGCTTGACGCGCTTGCGCAGGCGGTGCCGGCCCTCGTCGTCCACCGTCTCGAAGCGCTTGGCGTCGCGTCGCACCTGGGCATGCCAGGCGTCCAGCCTCTCGGCCGCCAGCGTCGCCAGCGCCGCGTCGCCGGCGCTCGCACGGGCCCCTTCGCCCGCGAGGCCGTGCTGCATCTCGGCCCCATGCGCCAGCAGCTCGACCAGCACGATGCCGGGGTCGTGCAGCGCCTGCCCGGTCCAGTCGGGCGTCTGCGCCATGGGCCAGACCATCGCGGGCAGCCCCTCGGCCGCGAGCGCCGCGTCGATGGCAGGTTGCAGGCCGCCGGCCAGCGCGTCGCGGTCGCGCGTGGCGCCGAGCGCGCGGAACAGGAGCGCGACCGCCTCGCGCCACGGCGCCTCGGGCACGCCGGGCCAGCCGGCGAAGAAGCGCTCGGCCGAGCGCAGCCGCCGCAGCGCCACGCGCAGCTGGTGCACGTGCTCGGCACGGCCGCTGCCGCCGGCCACCTCGCTCCAGTTCGGCAAGGCCTGCGCCAGCGCTTTGTGCAGCACGGCCGACCAGGCGCAGGCAGGCGCCATGTCCTTGCGCAGGCGCACCGCCTCGGCCCTGACCGCGGGCACCCCCTCGCCGGCCGCGATGCCGCGCGCCAGGCGGTCGCCGCGCTCGGCCTTGGTCCGCGTGTCCAGCCACAGTCCGTGGGTCCGTGCGTAGCGGCGCGCGACCTCGGCGACGGCGAGCGGGCTGCCGCGCAGCAGCTCGATCTCGAGCTCGCACACGGGCCAGCGGCGCAGGCTGCCGTCGGGGCCGCCGGCGACGATCTCGCCGCGATCGAGTGCCAGCTCGACCGTGCCGCGCCGGCTGCGCAGCGCTCGCGCGAGGCGCGTCACGTCGGTCCGGTAGAGCGGCAGCAGCGCGGGTGCGGTCTCGCCATCGCGCGGCTTCAGGGCGGCCGCCAGCGCCCGGCCGATCGGCTGGTCGGCATGCAGCGCGGGATCGAGCGCGGGTTGCAGGCCGGCCGGCACGCGCAGCTCGACGTTGTGCTCGCCGCGCGCCATGCCGTGCGCCGGCCCGAGCTTGAGCGTCTGCACCCAGCGCCGGCCTTCCTTGCGCAGGCGCAGCGCGATGCCGGCGCCCGCCAGGCGCCGGTCGTCGGTGTCGAAGTAGATCGCCAGCAGGCGCTGTCGCCGCGCCGCAGCCGTACCGACCGCCCGCGCCACGGCAGCGACCGCGGACGGGGGAATGGCCAGCTTGAGCTCGATCTCGGTCACCGAACGACTATCGCACGCGCACATGACAGCGACAGCCGTGTGACGGATCAGTAGCCGCCTTGCTGGATCTCCCTGGGGTCGATGGCACTGGCTGCATGCAGCACGCGCCCCTGCGCGTCGAAGGTGGCGCTGAACATCATGCCTTGCTGGCCGTCGCGCCAGCGCCAGTCCCAGACGCTCTCCTGCTTGAGCGGGAACTCCCACTCCTTGGCCGGCTGGCCCAGCAGGCGGCGCACCTGCTCGCGCGTCATGCCGGGCTGGACGCGGGCGAAATAGGGCGGCGCCAGCACCTGGCGCAGTGCGCTCATCACGCCGTCCGGGCCGATCGTGATCATGTAGTTGGCCGTGCCCTCGGGCTGGCGCGTGTACTCGAAGGTGCGCGCGCCTCCGGGCTCGGCGTGCACGGCCAGCGGCTCGCCGAAGGCGGCACGCACCTGGGCCTCGGTCGAGACCCCCTCCTCCAGCTTGGCGATGCGGTTCTGGTCGCAACCGACCAGCGGCGCCAGCAAGGCCAGCGCCCCACCCAGGACGATCCACCATAGCCGCATGAGCACCCCCGGTAAAATGCCGGCTCGACTCTAAGGCCGTCTGCCATGCCCCTGTTCTGGAAGCCCTACCGCTCCGACGTGACCGACTTCATCGCGACGCTGAAGCAGCGCGACCCGAAGCTCGAGGAAAGGCAGCGCCAGGGTCGCGCCCTGCTGTGGGACCGGCCCCAGGACCCGCAGGCCGCGGCCGAGCAGCGCGAGTCGCGCGTGCCGCAGCAGCCCTACGTCTACCAGACCAAGGGCTGAAGAAGGTGTCGGCCGGGATCCCGTCCGCCGCCGCGGCGGCCGTGCTGCCGCCGCCGGTGGCCCCCGTGCCCGAGGTGGTGGACCAGATCGCGCTGGCGCGCCTGTACGGCGAGCCGCTGTTCGCGCTGCCCACCGACCTGTACATCCCGCCCGACGCGCTGGAGGTCTTCCTCGAGACCTTCGAGGGCCCGCTGGACCTGCTGCTGTATCTCATCCGCAAGCAGAACTTCAACATCCTCGACATCCCGATGGCGGATGTGACGCGCCAGTACCTGGCCTACGTCGAGCAGATCCGCAAGCGCAACCTCGAGCTGGCGGCCGAGTACCTGCTGATGGCGGCGATGCTGATCGAGATCAAGTCGCGCATGCTGCTGCCGCCCAGGCGCAGCGAAGAGGGCAAGGAGCCCGAGGACCCGCGCGCCGAGCTGGTGCGCCGCCTGCTCGAGTACGAGCAGATGAAGCTGGCCGCCGCCAGGATCGACGCGCTGCCGCTGCTGGGCCGCGACTTCCTGCGCGCGCAGGTGCACGTCGAGGCCTCGCTGACGCCGCGCTGGCCCGAGGTCGCCGCCTCCGAGCTGCGCGAGGCCTGGCTCGACATCCTCAAGCGCGCCCGGCTCGTGCAGCACCACCACATCACGCGCGAGGAGCTGTCGGTGCGCGAGCACATGAGCATCGTCCTCAAGCGCCTGCAGGGCCGTCGCTTCGCGCTGTTCGAGGACCTGTTCGACGCGCGCCGCGGCACGCAGGTGGTGGTGGTGACCTTCATCGCGATGCTGGAGCTGGCGCGCGAGCACCTCATCGAGATCACCCAGGCCGAGGCCTTCGCGCCGCTGTACGTGCGGCTGGCGTACACGCCGAGCTGACATGCCCCCCCGTTGCGGCTTCGCCGCTCCCCCTCCAGGGGGCTGCGCTGGCGGACCGGCCGAGCCGGAGCCGCGGCGGCTGCTGGATGGGCCCGGCGCGGGCAGCTCGACCGCGCGTCGCTAGAATCCGCCGCCCCAGCGTCAAAAGCCCCTCGATGAGCAGCCACGCCTCGCCCGCACAAGCCAACGCCGCCGCGCCGGCCCGCAAACCGGTGACGCTGCACACGCTGCGCGAGATGCACGCGCGCGGCGAGAAGATCGCGATGCTGACCGCCTACGACGCCAGCTTCGCCGCGCTGGTCGACGCCGCCGGCGTGGACTGCATCCTGGTCGGCGACTCGCTCGGCATGGTGCTCAAGGGCCAGGCCAGCACGCTGTCGGTGACGATGGAGCAGATCGGCTACCACACGCGCAGCACCTCGCGCGGCATCCGCAGCAGCTTCCTGATCGCCGACATGCCCTTCGGCAGCTACCAGGAGAACCCGGTCCAGGCGCTGCGCAATGCCGGCACGCTGATGGCGGCCGGCGCGCAGATGGTCAAGCTCGAAGGCGGCGGCTGGACGCCCGAGACGGTGCACTTCCTGGTCGAGCGCGGCGTGCCGGTCTGCGCCCACCTCGGCCTCACGCCGCAGAGCGTGCACGCGCTCGGCGGCTACCGCATCCAGGGCAAGGACGAGGCCGGCGCCGCCACCTTGCGCCGCCACGCCAAGGCCCTGGCCGATGCCGGCGCGGCCATGATGGTGCTGGAGCTGATGCCTTCCACCGTCGCCCGCGACGTGCAGGCCGACAACCCCGGCCTGATGACCATCGGCATCGGCGCCGGCGCCGGCACGGCCGGCCAGGTGCTGGTGCTGCACGACATGCTGGGCATCACGCGCAGCAAGCTGCCGCGCTTCGTGCGCAACTTCATGGAAGGCGCGAGCTCGATCGAGGACGCGGTGCGCCGCTATGTCGCTGCGGTCAAGGACGGCAGCTTCCCCGACGAAGCCGTGAACGCCTACTGACCATGAGATACCTGACCGCTCCCGCTCGCCCTGAGCCGGTCCAAGGGCCTGCCACCGTCGAGACGCGGGCTTCGACAAGCTCAGCCCGAACGGTGCTGCACTGACATGCGCGTCGTCCACACCGTCGCCGACCTGCGCCAGGCGCTGGCCGGGGCCAAGGCACCGGCCTTCGTGCCGACCATGGGCAACCTGCACGAGGGCCATCTCGCGCTGATCAAGCTGGCGCGCGAGCACGGCGGCCCGGTGGTCGCGAGCATCTTCGTCAACCGGCTGCAGTTCGCGCCGCACGAAGACTTCGACCGCTACCCGCGCACGCTGGAGCGCGACTGCGAGCTGCTCAAGGGCGTGGGCTGCAACCTCGTGTTCGCGCCCGACGAGTCCGAGCTCTACCCCGAGCCGCAGACCTACAAGGTGCTGCCGCCGCCCGAGCTGGCCGACATCCTGGAGGGCCACTTCCGGCCCGGCTTCTTCACCGGCGTGGCGACGGTGGTGATGAAGCTCTTCCAGTGCGTGCAGCCGCGCGTGGCCGTGTTCGGCAAGAAGGACTACCAGCAGCTGATGGTGCTGCGCGGCCTGGTGCGGCAGTTCGCGCTGCCGATCGAGATCGTCGCCGGCGAGACCGCCCGCGCCGACGACGGCCTGGCGCTCAGCTCGCGCAACGGCTACCTGAGCGACGCCGAGCGCACCGAGGCACCGCAGTTGGCCGCCGCGCTGCGCAGGATCCCCGCGGGCCTGGAGTACGGCGAGCGCGACCTGAGCGCGATCGAGCAGCGCGCGATGGACGGCCTGCAGGCGCGCGGCTGGGCGCCCGACTACGTGGCCCTGCGCCGCCGCAGCGACCTGCAGCCGCCGACGGCGGCGCAGATCGACGCCCAGGAGCCCCTGGTGGCATTGGCCGCGGCCCGACTGGGCAAGACCCGGCTCATCGACAACCTGGAGCTCTGAGCCACCGGGCCGGACTTCCAGATGGCGGCGCGGACTCATGCTGCGCCGCGGCGAGAGTCGCAGCAGGGACCGGTCCACGACGGGTGCAGGCTCGCCCGGCCCGTCATGCGCCTGACAGCGGTCGTCAAGAATTCCCCACAGACGCTCGGGAGGCCACGCAGCACACTGCGTCGGCTGTCACCGAACGTCCGGTCGCATGGCGCTGGACCCAAAGGCACGCATGCACTCCGCCGACCTGCTGCTCGTCGATGACGATCCGACCGCGATCCGCACGCTGAGCGGCATCCTGCCCCAGTACCGCCAGCGCTTCGCGACCTCGGGCGACGAGGCCATGCGTCTGGCGCGCGAGACGCCCCCGGACCTGGTCCTGCTCGACGCCCAGATGCCCGGCATGAGCGGCTTCGACGTCTGCCAGGCCTTCCAGGAGGACCCGCAGCTGCGCGACGTCCCGCTGATCATCGTGACCAGTCACGACGACCCGGGCTTCGAGGCGTCGGCCCTGCGTCAGGGCGCCTGTGACTTCATCGCCAAGCCCGTGCGGCCGGCGCAGGTGACGGCACGGGTGCGGCTGCAGCTGCGATTGCGTGAGCTGCAGCAGCGGCGCCGCCAGGAGGCGCCGGTCGCTGCCGACGCCGCGCCCGCCGCGCCGACGCTCCCGCGCATCCTGATCGTGGACGACGACGTCACGGCGATCAAGATGACCAGCCAGAGCCTGCGCGGCATGGCCGATTGCTACTTCGCCACCGACGGCGCCCAGGTGCCGGCGATGGCCGAGATGATCCGCCCCTCCCTGGTGCTGCTCGACGCCCGCATGCCCGGCGTCGACGGCTACAGCGTGTGCCGCGGCCTCAAGGCCCGGCCCGAGATGTCGCAGATGCCGGTGGTCTTCGTGACCCGCTATGCCGACCTGCAGAGCGAGGTGCAAGCCCTGGATCTCGGCGCCGCCGACTTTGTCGCCAAGCCCTATGTCGCCACGGTCCTGCGCGCCCGGATCAACAACCTGCTGCGCCTGTACCGCGATGTCGAGGACGCCCTGCACGCGGTGCGCGACCACGGCCGGCGCATCGCCAAGGCGCGCGTCGCCGACATCCTGGCCCTGGCGCCGGACCCCATCGTCTCGGCGGACGCCCAGGGCCGCATCGTCCTGTTCAACGCCGAGGCCAGCCGGCTGTTCGGGCGCTCGATCGAGGGCACGATCGGCTGCGACGTCACCAGCCTGTTCGCGCCGGAAGATGCTGCGACCTACCGTGCCGGCGCCGGCGCGGCGGCCTCCGGCGACGCGCGTCACCCGGTGACGCGCTTGCGGGCGCTGCTGGCCGACGGCGAATCGGCCATGGTCGAGGCCCGCTGGTCGCAGCTCGACGAAGGCCCCGACGCGCTGACGATCGTGAGCTTGCACGACATGCGCGACCGCGACCGCCTGGACGCAGAACGCCAGGCGCGCAGCGCCGCCGAGTCGGCCGCGCGCACGACGGCGCTGACGCTGTCGACGCTGGCCCACGAGATCGGCAATCCGCTGAATGTGATGCAGGGCTTCGCCCAGCTGATGGCCAACGACGCCGTCGAGCCGCTGGCGCCCGGGCAGGCCCACCGCCTGGAGCTGATCCAGTCGGCCGGCCGCCACCTCCAGTCGCTGATGCGCGACGTCTCCGACCTCGGGCGGCTGGCGGCCGGCGCGTTCGTCGTCGAACGGCAGCCGGTCGACCTGGTCCGCATCGCCCGGGAGGCCCTCGACGCCATCGGCCCGCAGGCACACGCCGCCTCGGTGAGCGTCGAGGCGCGCTTGCCGCACGAGCCGGTCGTCGTCGACCTCGACCCGGCCCGCTGGCTGCAGTGCCTGCTGAACCTGCTTTCCAATGCGGTCAAGTACAACCGGCCGGGTGGCTGGGTGCGGGTCACGGTCGAGGCGCGGCCGGACGGCCCACGGGTCGAGGTCGAAGACAACGGCCTGGGCATGGACGCGGCGCAGCGGTCGGCGCTGTTCGAGCCCTTCAACCGCCTGGGGCGGCAGCGCTCGGGCATTGCCGGGACCGGGCTCGGCCTGGCCCTGACCCGCAAGCTGGTCGAGGCGATGGGCGCTCGGCTCGACGTCGCCAGCCGCATCGACGAGGGCAGTTGCTTCACGGTGCAGTGGCCCGCGGGGGCCGCCAAGGCCCCATGAGCGGACGCAGCGCTGCCTTGGCCGCGCCTGGCGGCGTCGGGAAACTGCTGCTGGTCGACGACGATCCGTCGGCGATCGAGGCCCTGCGGCAGGCGCTCGCCGAGGTCACCGACCTGAGGTTCGCCACGCGTGCGCGAGACGCCCTGCGACTGGCCCTGGAGGACCCGCCCGACGTGATCCTGCTGGACGCCGAGATGCCCGAGTGCAGCGGCTTCGCGCTGTGCGTCGAGCTCAAGGGCCACCCCAGCCTGGCGGACAGCGCCATCATCTTCGTCACGAGTCATCGCGAGGCTCACGTCGAAGCCGCGGTCTTCGACCTGGGCGCGGCCGACTTCATCAGCAAGCCGATCAACCCGGCCGTGGTGCGCGCCCGTGTCGCGACGCAACTGCGGCTGCTGCAGGCGACGCGCGCCCTGCGGCGGCTCGCGAACGAAGATGGCTTGACGGGACTGGCGAACCGGCGTGTGCTCGACGAGCGGCTGGCCGTCGAGTGCGAGCGATCCCAGCGTGGTGGCACACCGCTGGCCCTGGTCATGATCGACATCGATCACTTCAAGCGCTACAACGACCACCACGGCCACCAGGCGGGCGACGAGTGCCTGCGCGTCGTGGCCGATCTGCTGGACGGCTCGTTCAGGCGCCCGGCGGACCTGGTGGCCCGCTACGGCGGCGAGGAGTTCGCGGTGCTGCTGCCCGACACGGAACCCGAGGGGGCCATGAACCTGGTCCATCGCTGGCTGGCGGCCCTGTCGGCCCGCGCCCTGCCGCATGGCGCGTCGCCGAGCGGGCCGTTCGTCTCGACCAGCGTGGGCCTGGCCTGCATCCCCGCGACTTCGCCGGGATGGCGGGTCGCCGCCCCCGACACCCTGATCGCGGCGGCTGACCGGGCCCTCTACGAGGCCAAGGCCACCGGCCGCGCCCGCGCCTACTGGACCGTGGTCGCCGGCGGCGACGACGCAGGGCCGACGACCGGCGCCTGTTCCGCCCCGCCCGAGGCCTGACGCCATGCCTGCCGCCGACCGCAGTCTGCGCATGGCCGTCCTGGTCGCCCTGGTCGGCCTGGCCGCCAGCCTCGGCGCGGCCCTGCAGCTGCAGGCCTCCAACGAAGCCTCGCTGTCGCGGCACTTCGATACCCTGAGCGACGAGTACGCGGAGCTGATCCGCGAGCGCTTGCGCGTCTACGAGTACGGATTGCGGGGCCTGCGCGGCGCCGTGGTGGCGGTCGGGCCCGAGCGGCTCACGCGCGTCGCGGTCGAGCGCTACGTCAGCACGCGCGACATCGACCGCGAGTTCCCCGGCGCGCGCGGCATGGGCTTCATCCGCCGCGTGCCCAGGGCCGACGAGGCCGACTTCGTGGCCGCTGCCCGGGCCGACGGGGCCGCCGACTTCACGGTCCGCGAGCTGGCGCCCCATGGCGGCGAGCGCCGCATCATCCAGTACGTCTACCCCGCGGAGCGCAACGCCGGTGCCACGGGCGTCGACATTGGGTCGGAGCCGGCCCGCCGCGAAGCGGCCGACGCCGCCATGCGGGAGAACGCGCCGCGTCTCACCGCCCCCATCACGCTGGCCCAGGCCCGCGAGAAGCCCGGCCGCGGCCTGCTGCTGCTCCTGCCGGTCTACCGGTCGGAGCAGCCCCTCGCCAGCGAAGAGGAGCGCGTTGCCGCCACCGTCGGCTGGACCTACGCGCCGCTGGTGGTCGACGAGGTTCTGCGGCAGCTGGGCTTTCGGGACGACGAGATCGCCTTCGAGCTGACCGACACGGAAGCCCGCGCCGTTGGCGAGGCGACCGCTTTCTACCGTTCGCATGCCGACGGCGGGCCGGCCCTGCCGGGCTTGTCGCGCAGCCAGGCCCTCGTGGTGTTCGGCCGGCCCTGGCGCTTGCAGACGCGGGCCCTGCCGGACTTCGTGTCGCGGGCCGGGCTGGTCTCGCCGCTGCTGCTGGGGTCCAACATGGCCCTGCTGTCGCTGACGCTGGCCGCGGCCACCGGCCTGCTGCTGCGCCTGCGGCAGCAAAGGCTCGAGCTGCATCAGCAGGAGGAGCGCCTGGCCATCGGCATCGTCGAGACGCTGCCGCAGGCGCTGGTCGTGATCGACGAGGGCGGACGGATCGTGCGCGCGAACCGGGGCGCGGCGGAGCTGTTCGGCTACGACACGCAGGCGCTGCAGGGACTGGCCATCGGGCGGCTGCTCTCCCGCGACATCCGAACGCGCGTGGCCGCGACGCCGCACGACGGCGACCCGCTGGCGCCGGCGAAGGTCTGCAAGCTGTCCCTGCAGGGCTATCGCCGCGACGCCAGCATGTTTCCCGCCTCGGTGAGCCTGGCGCCGCTGGAACTGGGCGCGCAGATCCTGATCGTCGCCGGCATCGAGGACATGAGCGCCCAGCGCGCGGCCCTGGACCTGCTCGCCCGCGACGAGCAGCGCTGGCGCGAGCTGGCCGCCTCGCTGCCCCAGTTGGTCTGGACCTGCACGCCCGCCGGCAGCTGCGACTACCTCAGCCCGCAGTGGTGCGAGTACGCCGGGCGCGCGGAAGGCGAGCTGAGGGGCCTGGGCTGGTTCGAGCATGTCCACCCCGACGACCAGCCGGCGCTCGCGCAGGCCTGGCAGCAGGCGGTCGAGACCGTCACGCCGTTCCGGACCGAGTTCCGCATCCGCCGCCACGACGGCGTGTACCGCTGGTTCTTCACCAGCGCGCTGCCGGCGCTCGACGAGCGCGGCGCGGTGCTGCGCTGGGTCGGCTCCAACACCGACATCGAACAGCGCCGCCACGCCGAGGCCGAGCTGCAGGCGCTCAACGCCAGCCTGGAGGGGCGCATCGCCGAGCGCACGGTCGAGCTCGAAGCCGCCAAGCGCGACCTGCAGGCGATCCTGGATGCCGTGCCGGCGTCGATCGGCTACTGGGACCGGCAGCTGCGCAACCGCTTCGCCAACCACGCCTACAAGGCCTGGTTCGGCATCGAGCCGTCCGAGCTGCACGGGCGCCACCTGCGCGAGCTGCACGGCGAACGCTACGAGACCCTGCGGCCCCATGTCGAGGCAGCGCTGCGCGGGGAGGCGCAGAACTTCGAGCAGAGCTTCCTCACGCCCGACGGCGAGCGCCACGGCATCGTGCGCTACATCCCCGACGTGCAGGCCGGCGAGGTGCTGGGCTACTACGCGCTGGTGCAGGACGTCACTGCGCTCACCGAGAGCCGCCGCGCGCTGCAGACCGAGCGCGAGCGGCTCGACGCGATCATCACCGGCACGAACGCCGGCACCTGGGAATGGAACGTGCAGACCGGCGAAACCCGCTTCAACGAGCGCTGGGCCGGCATCATCGGCTACACGCTCGCCGAGCTGCAGCCCACCGACATCGGCACCTGGATGCGGTTCGCGCATCCGGACGACCTGGCGGTGTCGAACGAACGCCTGCAGCAGCACTTCGCCGGCGCGACCGACCAGTACGAATGCGAGGCGCGGATGCGTCACCGCGATGGTCGCTGGGTGTGGGTGCTCGATCGCGGTCGCGTCACCACCCGGACGCCCGACGGCCGGCCGGAGTGGATGCACGGCACGCACCTGGACGTCACCGCCAGCCGCGAGGCCCGCCAACAGCTCGCCGCGAGCCAGGCCCTGCTCGACCGCACCGGCCGCGTGGCCGGCGTCGGCGGCTGGGAACTCGACCTGGCGAGCCAGCGCCTGTCGTGGACCAGCGTCGCGCGCCGCCTGATCGGCCTGGGCGCCGACGCCCAGATGGACCTGCCGGCGGCCCTGCAGCTCTGCCCGCCCGACGCGCGGCGCCAGGTCGAGGCGGCACTGGCCGCCGCGACCGCAGACGGACGGCCCTTCGACATCGAGGTGCCGCTGCACACGCTGGACGGACGCCGGCTCTGGGTGCGCGTCGTCGGCGAGGCGGAGCGCGACGGCGACGGCGACACCCGGCCGCCGGCGCGCCTGGTGGGCGCCCTCCAGGACGTGACCGAGCACCACGCCACCGAGGAGGCGCTGCGCGCGGCCAAGCGCACCGCGGACGCGGCCAGCGCCGCCAAGAGCGAGTTCCTGGCCAACATGAGTCACGAGATCCGCACGCCGATGAACGCGGTGATCGGCCTCGCCCACCTGCTCGAGCGCACGCGGCTGGACCCGGACCAGCGCGACTCGCTGGCCAAGCTGCAGGCGGCCAGCCGCTCGCTGCTCGGGGTCATCAACGACGTGCTGGATCTCGCCAAGATCGAGGCCGGCGGAGTGACCCTCGAGGCCGCTGACTTCGTCCTGGCCGACCTGCTGGCCGACCTGCGGGCGATGTTCGAACCCCAGGCCCGCGCCAGGGACCTGGTGTTCGTCCTGGCCTGCGCCGACGACGTGCCCGCGGTGCTGTGCGGCGATGCGCTGCGCCTGCAGCAGATCCTCGTCAACCTGCTCGGCAACGCGATCAAATTCACCGAGCGCGGCACGGTCGAGCTGCAGATCGCTCGGGCCGGCGAGCGCGAGGGACAGATCGGACTGCGCTGCGCGGTCCGCGACACCGGCCCGGGGCTCGCGCCCGACATCATCGAGCGGCTGTTCAGGCCCTTCACCCAGGCCGATACCTCGACGACGCGCCACTTCGGCGGCACCGGCCTGGGGCTGTCGATCGTGCGCCAGCTGGCCGATCTGATGGGCGGGCAGGCCGGCGTCACCAGCCGCCTCGGCGAAGGCAGCGAGTTCTGGGTCGAGGTCTGGCTGGGTCCCGGCACGCCGCAAGCGACGTCGGCCGGCGGTCGATCGGCCGGTCCCGCGCCGCTGCAGGTGCTGATCGCCGCCGCCGACGAGGCGCAGCGCGAGGTGCTGACCTCGATGGCCGGGGGACTGGGCTGGCAGGTCGTGGCCCTGGCCGGTGGTGACGAGGCCCTGGGACGGCTGCGCGAGCACGATGCGCACGCCCCGCCGATCGACGTGCTGCTGCTCGACGGACGCCCGCCGGGCGTCGACGGGGCGGCGGTGCTGGCGGCCCTGGAGCGCGAGCCGCTGCCGGCCGCGCCGCGCCCGGCGGCCCTGCTGCTGTCGGTCGAACCCGCCGAGCAGCTGCGCCGCGCGCCCGGCGCGGCGCTGGCCGACGGCATCCTGCAGCTGCCGTTCTCGCCGTCCGAGCTGTTCAATGCCGTCAACGCCGCGGTCACCGCGCGCGGCGTCGACGCCGACCGCGTGGTGGCAGCAGCCCCGCTGGGCAGCGGCGCGGCCCAGTGGCTGCCCGACACCCAACTGCTGCTGGTCGACGACAACGACATCAACCTCGAGGTCGCGCGACGCATCCTCGAAGGCGAGGGCGCGCAGCTCACGGTGCGGCGCAACGGCGAGGAGGCGCTGGAGTGCCTGCGGCAGCGCACCGAACCCTTCGATCTGATCCTGATGGACGTGCAGATGCCGGTGATGGACGGCCTGCAGGCCACCCGACGGCTGCGCGACGAGCTGGGCCTCGACGCGATCCCGGTCATCGCGCTCACGGCCGGCGCCCTGGTCGCGGAGCGACAGCGCGCCCTCGAAGCCGGCATGACCGACTTCGTCAGCAAGCCCTTCGACCCGCGCCTGCTGGTGCGCACCGTGCGCCGCCGGATCGAGCGCTACCGCCGCGAGCCGCTGGCGGTGCGCGACCGCGTCGACGGTCCGGCGGCAGTCGCGGCGCGCTGGCCGGTGGTCGACGGCATCGACACCGTCGACGCCGCGCTGCGCCTCAACGATGACCTGTCACTCTTCGCCCGGATGCTGGGGCGGCTGCTGACCGAGTTCGCCGCCTGGATCGACGCCCCGCCGGCGTGGCCGGCCGGGCGGGCCGAGCGGCGCTCGCTCGCCGCCGGCATGCACAAGTTGCGCGGTGCGGCAGGGATGCTGGGCGCCTACGGGGTGCAGGCCATCGCCAGCCGTATCGAGGCGCTGGTGCAGGGCGACGGCGATGCCGTCGAGGGACAGACGCAGTGCCTGGCCCTGTCGAGCGCACTGAGAAGTCTGCGCAATGCCAGCGCCAGCGTGCGGCAGACCGTGCCCCCGCCGAGCCCGATCATCGCGGCCGCCGAGCCCCCCGGCGCAGCCGCGCTCGCAGAGTTCGTGGCGCTGCTGCATCGCCAGGACCTGGCGGCGCTGGACCGCTACGAGGACCTGGCGCCGGGCCTGCTGGCCCTGTGCGGCGCGCAGCGCCACGCCGTGCTGCACGAGGCCCTCCACGGGCTCGACTTCGCCCGCGCTGCCGGCCTGTTGTCCGGCGCCTCGCCGATGGCCGCCACCGCGCCGGACTGAGCCCGCCCGGGCGATACAAGTTTTTACACCTTGGCCCGGCGGGGCTGTCGATCGGCGGTGCTCTGCTTCGTCGTGCCTGTACACGCCAACCACCCCGAAGGAGCTGCCATGCTGATCCAGGCCTATCTGATGTTCAACGGCCATGCCGAGGAAGCGGTCGAGTTCTACCGGCGCGCGCTCGGCGCCGAGCTCGAGATGCTGATGCGCTTCAAGGAGGCGCCGGACCCGCCGCCGCCCGGCACGATCCCGGCCGACTGGGGCGACAAGGTGATGCACGCATCGATCACCGTCGGTGACCAGCGCATCATGTTCTCGGACGGCTGCTCGACCGAAGGCGCTGCCCAGCGCTACGAGGGCTTCTCGCTGGCGGTGTCGGTGGCCGACATCCCGGCTGCCGATCGCGTGTTCGCGGCGCTGGCCGACGGCGGCACCGTGACCATGCCCCAGGGCGCCACCTTCTGGTCGCCGCGCTTCGGCATGCTGACCGACCGCTACGGCGTGGCCTGGATGGTCATGGTCGATGCGCCGATGTGAGCCCGAGCCGCCGCCCCGGCCCCACCCCGACACACCCCACCCACCAGGAGACCCCATGAGCTACGTCGACGGCTTCCTCATCCCCGTTCCCATCGCCAAGCTGGACGCCTACCGCCGCCTGTCGCGCAAGGCCGGCAAGATCTGGCGCGAGTACGGCGCGCTCGAGTACATCGAATGCGTCGCCGACGACGTCAAGCCCGGCAAGTGGACCTCGTTCCCGCAGGCCGTCAAGCTGAAGAAGGGCGAGACGGTGGTGTTCTCGTGGATCGTCTACAAGTCGCGCAGGCAGCGCGACAGCGTCAACGCCAAGGTCATGGCCGACCCGCGGATGGCGCCGATGATGGATCCCAAGGTGATGCCCTTCGACGGCAAGCGCTTCATGTACGGCGGCTTCAAGCCCATCGTCAACGTCTGAGCCGAACCGACCACACTGTCACGAGAGATGCCATGCGATTCATGCTGCTGATGATCCCCAAGGGCTACGAGAGCGCCGGCCCCGAACTGGACCTGGACCCCGGGCGCGTCGAGGCGATGATGAAGTTCAACGAGGACCTGCAGAAGGCCGGCGTGCTGCTGGCGCTGGACGGCCTGCACCCGCCGGCCAGCGGCGCGCGCGTTGCCTTCAAGGGCGGCAAGGCCAGCGTCAAGGACGGCCCCTTCGCCGAAGCGAAGGAAGTGCTCGGCGGCTACTGGATGATCCAGGTGAAGTCGCGCGACGAGGCCATCGCCTGGGCCAGCCGCTGCCCGGGTGCCGACAACGAGGTGATCGAGGTGCGCCAGGTGCAGGAGTTCGCCGACTACACGCCCGAGGTCCAGCAGGCCGCGGCCGGCTTCGACGAGATGCTGGCGCAATCCGCGCACCGGCCGAAGCCATGATCCCTGCCCCCCGGAGACTCCCATGCTGAAGTTCATCGCCTACGCCGCCGTCGTCGTGCTGGCGCTGCTGGCCACGCTGCTGATCGTCGCCGCGACGCGACCCGACAGCTTTCGCGTCCAGCGCGCCATCACCATCCAGGCGCCGCCCGAGAAGGTCTTTGCGCTGATCAACGACCTGAAGGCCTTCACGAGCTGGTCGCCCTACGAGAAGAAGGATCCGGCCATGAAGCGCAGCTTCACCGGCCCGGCGGCCGGCCCGGGCGCGACCTACGCCTGGGACGGCAACAAGGACATCGGGCAGGGCCGTCTGCAGGTCACCGAGGCGCAGTCGCCGACGCGCGTGGTGATGAAGCTCGACTTCGTGCGACCCTTCGAGGCCCACAACCAGGCCGAGTTCACGCTGGCGCCGCGCGGCGACGCGACCGAGCTCACCTGGGCGATGGTCGGCCCCAGTCCCTATGTCTCCAAGGTGATGGGCGTGATCTTCGACTTCGACCAGATGATCGGCAAGGACTTCGAGGACGGCCTGGCGACCCTCAAGGCCGCCGCCGAGAAGTGACCCGCCCGAGCGGACCCGCGACGTGACGCAGACATCGGCCACCCACCGTGCGATCGAAGCCGTCTGGCGCATCGAATCGGCCAAGCTGGTGGCCGTCGTCGCGCGCATGCTGCGCGACGTCGGCCAGGCCGAGGAGCTGGCCCAGGACGCGCTGGTCGCCGCCCTCGAGCAATGGCCCGCCAAGGGCCTGCCCGACAACCCGGCCGCCTGGCTGATGACCACCGCCAAGCGCCGCGCCATCGACGTGCTGCGCCAGCGCCGCATGGCCGAGGACAAGCACGAGGCGATCGGCCTGGACCTCGAGGCGCTGGGCGTAGCTTTCGTGCCCGACTTCAGCGACAGCCTCGACGACGACATCGGCGACGATCTGCTGCGCCTGATCTTCACCGCCTGCCACCCGGTGCTGTCGACCGAGGCGCGCGTCGCGCTCACGCTGCGTCTGCTGGGCGGCCTGACGACCGGCGAGATCGCGCGCGCCTTCCTGGTGCCGGAATCGACCATCGCGCAGCGCATCGTGCGCGCCAAGCGCACGCTGTCCGAGGCCCGCGTGCCCTTCGAGGTGCCGCAGGCGGCCGAGCGCGCCGAGCGCCTGGGCTCGGTGCTCGAGGTCATCTACCTCGTCTTCAACGAGGGCTACGCGGCCACCGCCGGCGACGACTGGATGCGCCCCGGCCTGTGCGAGGACGCGCTGCGCCTGGGCCGCGTGCTGGCCGGGCTGACGCCCGGCGAGGCCGAAGTCCACGGCCTGGTCGCGCTGATGGAGATCCAGGCCTCGCGCACGAAGGCGCGCACCGACGCCAAGGGCCATCCCATCCTGCTGCCCGACCAGAACCGTGCCCGCTGGGACCATCTGCTGATCGGCCGCGGCCTGGCCGCGCTGGCGCGCGCCGAGGCGCTGAGCGCGCACGAGGGCTACGGCCCCTACGCGCTGCAGGCCGCGATCGCCGCCTGCCACGCGCGCGCCCGGACCGCCGACGACACCGACTGGCCGCGCATCGCCGCCCTGTATGACGCGCTCGCGCAGCTGGCGCCGTCGCCGGTGGTCGAGCTCAACCGCGCGGTCGCGCTGGCGATGGCCTTCGGGCCGGCGGCCGGGCTGGAGCTGGTGGACGCGCTGCGCGAGGAGCCCGCGCTCGCGCACTACCACCTGCTGCCCAGCGTGCGCGGCGACCTGCTGGTGCGCCTGGGCCGGCATGCCGAGGCGCGCGGCGAGTTCGAGCGCGCCGCCGCGCTGACGCGCAACGAGCGCGAGCGCGTCTTTCTGCTGTCGCGCGCGGCCGACTGCCGGCGCGTCGTGGAGCCACCGGCCGCGCTGCAATGAAGGCGGCCCGGCGATGACGTCCCAGGTCGTCGCGAGGACACGGCCCTGCCCCTAAGATCGCCGCTCCACGGGAGAACACGATGGCCTACATGCTGATGGTGCTGGAGCCGCGCGACCAACGGCCCAGCCGCTCGCGTCAAGAGGGCGAGGCGCTCTACGAGCGCATGGTGACGTGGGGGCAGCAACTCGCCGCCCGCGACCTGATGGTGGCGAGCGAATCGCTGATGTCCGACCAGCACGGCGTGCGCGTCGCGATCCGCGGCGGCAAACGCCTGTTGACCGACGGCCCCTTCACCGAGTCGAAGGAGATGGTCGGCGGCTTCTTCCTGCTCCGATGCCGGAGCCGGGAAGAGGCCATCGCCCTGGCCGCCGAATGCCCGGCAGCCGAGTGGGCGACGGTCGAGGTGCGCGAGGTCGCGCCCTGCTTCGCGGGCTGATTCACCGCACGTCGCAAGCCCCCGTCCGAGCGGCGGGAGGCTTGCACGTCACTTCTTCAGCGCAAGCAGGAATTCTTCTGGCGTGATCTCGGCCTGACGCCTCAGGCTCCTTGTCGTCGACCCCAAGCCGCTCGTCGCCAGCGCAGCCCAAGCGGACGCTGCCAGCGACAGCACGACACCTGCCGAAAACACCCGAGTTGGCCGGCGGATCGTCTTGCTGACAGGGCAGTCACCGCGAGGGTAGCGTCCCATAGGCACGCCCTGAACGGCGCGACAGTTCAAGATGCACTTGAGCGACCCACTACGCTACCGCGATTGAAGGCGTCGATACCGCGCCTCGGGTTGAACAAAGACGTCGGTGTAGCAGGAACCGTTGACTGTGTACTCAAGGACTCTTCCATCGCGGATATAGAAGATGCTGTTGCATACCACCCGATCTCGCGTACAGGTTGTGAATGCGTTTGTGCTGACGAAGCTGCCAGTGCCAGTGGCGCCGGATCTGGTGATGCAAGAAGCGACGTCTGCACCGCTGGCGTAGTGGCGAATCTCTATGCCGCTCGGAGTAGTGGTCTTGGTCTTTGGCAAAGTGACGAAGAAAGAATGGGTGTCTAGTGCCTCAACAGGCACGTCAATCCATGCGTCCAGATCTTGTTGACGAACTACAAGCCCGGAGCAGGCAGCCAGCGCCAGAGCGCTAGCAAGAGCTGAGAGAAAGTTCGTCTTCATCGCTGTCCTAGAGTGCCCTCAGAACTTGGCTGTCGGGATAGCCGCGGTGAGTCGCTACAGACCCTTCCCTAGGGACGTGCTGATCAATGAGTGCCGCCTTGACGTTCTCTCGGAGTGGCAACTAAATTCTCCTCGCGCAGTTGAACAACAAACAGACATGACGCTGCCCGTCAAACGAAGCGACTTTCACCCCGTGACAGAGCCGATGCTACGACCTCGGCTCTCCTCTAGAAGCCCCGCGTCAGCCCTTTGTCGCGAGCGCCTGGCCGGCGCATAGGGTCGCCCAAAGTCCGCGAAACGGACACCCACCGCCCCTCACTCCCCCCACCCCTCCCGCCGCCTCTCCTCCCTCTCCTGCCGCT
>CAZTTC010000016.1:0-28234 GCA_964616015.1 uncultured Methylibium sp.
GGCCGGCTGGCCTGGTTCGAAGTGGAATGCCGCGAGCGTTGCCGGCTTTCGGTCGTCACGCCGCCGGAGTACTACCGCACCGTGCGCGGCGCCTCCCGCTGCGACGACGCGCAGCTGCGACGGCTCCGGCGCGTGTGCGCCTGGCGGGAGCTGCGTGCGCGCGAGCGCGATCTGCCGCGCGGACGGGTGGTCAAGGACGAGGAGCTTCTCGCACTCGTCGTCGTCGAAAGGCCGGATCGCGAGACGGTGTTCCACACGATCCATCCCGGTGCGGCGCGGCGCTACTGGCATGATCTCCTGGCGGAAATCGAGGCAGCGGACGCGGAGCCGCGGGACATTCCGATCGCGCCCGTGCCTCGCCCCCTGGGGCGCCCTGAGAACGATGCCGTGAAGGCGCTCAAGGATGTCGCGACCGCGCGTGCCGAGGCGCTCGGCGTCGCCCCGGAACTCCTGGGACGGCGACGCGATCTGGAGGCGTGCGTGCGAGCGTTCGCGGACACAGGTCAATTGTCGTCCGTCTTCGCCGACGGCTGGCGCCACGCGCTCGTGGGGCCCGACTTCGAGCGGGTTCTGAAATCCGCGCGAGGCGTGGCTTCGTGACGCGTCAGGTGGTGGTGTACAGGAGCAGCCGGATCGAGGAGATGTATCTCTTCGTGGACGAACGCGAGCGTCTCGAGCGCGTGCCACCCGCGCTCATGGCCCGTTTCGGGCGCGCTGTCGAGGTGATGACGCTCGATCTGCACGCCGGGCGCAAGCTCGCGCGGGCGAACGCGTCGGACGTGCTCGAGGCGATCGCACGGCAGGGGTTCCATTTGCAGATGCCGCCGAGACCGGAGGACGCGCCGCGTGACGACTGATGCCTTCTGGCGCCGCAAGCGTCTCGACGAGATGACGCGTGACGAGTGGGAGGCGCTCTGCGACGGCTGCGCACAGTGCTGTCGCGTCAAGCTCGAAGACGCCGACACGGGCGACATCGGCGTCACCGACGTCGTCTGCGATCTGCTCGACAGCCACGCGTGCCGATGCACCGACTACCCTCGACGGCGCGAGCGCGTCGTGGACTGCATCGCCTTCGGCGCCGAGGACGTGCTCCGCCTGCGCTGGCTGCCCGAGACGTGCGCGTATCGACTCGTGGCCCTCCGCGAGGAATTGCCCCCCTGGCACCACCTGGTGTGCGGCGATCGCGAGCGCGTGCATCACGCCGGCGCCTCGGTGCGCGGGCGCGTCGTGTCCGAGGCGCATGTGCATCCGGAGGAGCTCGAGAGCCGGATCGTGCACTGGATCGAACGCGAAAGAGAGGGCGGCTGAATGGACCTGTGGTGGGCTTGGGGCGTCGTGGCACTGGCAGCCGTCGGCGTGCTCGTGGGGGTGTTCAGGCTGACCCGCGGGATCCGGCATCCGAACGTGCGGTGGGGACTGCGGGCGCTGGTCGCGGTGTGGCTGCTCGTACCGTGGTCGATCCAGGTCGTGCCCGGCCACCTCGCGCCTGCGTTCGTGGTGGCGATCTTCGAGGGCTTCTTCCGGGAGGACGGAAACGCGCGCTCGCCGCTCGTGGTGCTCGGGCTCGCAAGCGCCGCGGTCGTCCTGGTCTTCGTGGTGTCTGCGCTCCTGCGGCGCCTGCGCCATGGCCGCGCGGCCACTGCGGCAAACGCATCGGAATGACGCGCCGGGGCTAACTTGCTATGCCCCGGGGCCGCCTATACAGTACGGCGAGCCGCATTAATTCACCCTCTTCAATTCAACGCGAGAACCCGCCTCGATGATGTTCGACAGTACCGAAACCTATATCTCGACCGACGATCTGTCGCTGGCCGTCGATGCCGCCGTGAAGCTGCAGCGGCCGCTCCTCGTGAAGGGCGAGCCCGGCACCGGCAAGACGATGCTCGCCGAGGAGATCGCCAAGACGCTGGGCCTCGAGTTGATCCAATGGCACATCAAGTCGACGACGAAGGCCCAGCAGGGGCTGTACGAGTACGACGCGGTGACGCGCCTGCGCGACTCGCAGCTCGGTGACGAGCGGGTCAAGGACATCCGCAACTACATCAAGAAGGGAAAGCTCTGGCAGGCGTTCGAGTCCGACAAGCGGGTCGTCCTCCTCATCGACGAGATCGACAAGGCAGACATCGAATTTCCGAACGACCTCCTGCAGGAGCTCGACCGGATGGAGTTCTTCGTCTACGAGACGCAGCAGACGATCCGCGCGCGGCACCGGCCGCTCGTCGTCATCACGTCGAACAACGAGAAGGAGCTGCCCGACGCCTTCCTGCGCCGCTGCTTCTTCCACTACATCAAGTTCCCCGAAGCCGAGACGATGCGCCGGATCGTCGAGGTGCACTTCCCCGGCCTGAAGAAGGACCTGCTGGCCGCGGCGCTGAAGAGCTTCTACGACGTGCGCGGCCTGCCGGGCCTCAAGAAGAAGCCCAGCACCAGCGAGCTGCTCGACTGGCTCAAGCTGCTGCTGGCCGAGGACATCCCGCTGTCGGCGCTGCAGAGCCAGGACGACAAGGTCCAGATCCCGCCGCTGCTGGGTGCACTGCTGAAGAACGAGCAGGACGTGACGCTGTTCGAGAAGCTCGTCTTCATGCAATCAAGGAACCGCTGATCGCATGCCGGCACCCTGGCCCGACCCGGTCGAACTGCGCGGCCAGCACGCCTCGCTGCTGCCGCTGAGCGCCAGCCACGAGGCCGGGCTCGTCCAGGCCGTGCGCGACGGCGAGCTGTGGAAGCTCTGGTACACCAGCATCCCGAGCCCCGAGGGCATGGCCGCTGCGATCGAGCGGCGCCTCGCGCTGCAGTCACGCGGCGCGATGCTGCCGTTCACCGTGCTCGACGCGCAGGGCCGCATCGTCGGCATGACGACGTACATGAACATCGACGCCGTGCACCGGCGCGTCGAGATCGGCTCGACCTGGTTGGCCGCCAGCGCCCAGCGCGGCCCGCTCAACACCGAGTGCAAGCTGATGCTGCTGGGCCACGCCTTCGAGCAGCTCGACAGCATCGCGGTCGAGTTCCGCACGCACCGCCTCAACCTGCAGAGCCGGCGCGCGATCGAGCGGCTCGGCGCGCAGCTCGACGGCATCCTGCGCGCGCACCAGCGCGCCGCCAACGGCACGCTGCGCGACACCGCGGTCTACAGCATCACCGCGACCGAGTGGCCCACCGTCAAGGCGCACCTGCAGTGGCAACTGCAGCGGCCGCGCTGAAGGGCGGGTCGACCGCATGGCCACCGTCGCCGGCCGCTGGGAACCGGGCATCGGCGATCCGACGATCGGCGGCTGGATCACCGTCGCGGCCTACGTGCTCGCGGCCTGGGCCAGCTGGCAGGCCGGCGGCACGCAGCGCGGCCGCGCCGCGACCGCGCTGGCGCGCTTCTGGCTGATCCTGGCCGTCGCGATGGCCGTGCTCGGCCTCAACAAGCAGCTCGACCTGCAGAGCGCGCTGACGCAGATCGGGCGCGACCTGGCGCGCGCCGACGGCTGGTACGAGCATCGCCATGCCGTGCAGATCGCCTTCATCGCGCTGGTCGCGGTCGCCGGCGCCGCTGCGGCCGCGTGGCTGGGCCGGCTGTCATGGCCCCTGTCACGCGGCCGCGCGCTGGCGCTCGGCGGCATCGGCTTCCTGCTGGTGTTCGTCGTCATGCGGGCCTCGTCCTTCCACCACGTCGACCTCTGGCTCAAGGACAGCGTCTTCGGCCTGCGCTGGAACTGGATCCTCGAGCTGTCCGGCATCGCCCTGGTGGCAGCCGGTGCACGACGCGAGCGCCGCGTCTTCGAGCCGATCCGGGCCCGACCCTACCGGCCCACGCCGCGGCCGCCACCGGCCCGCGCCGCGCGACCCCGGCCGACCCCTGAGCCGGCGCCCGATCCGGCACCCCCTCCAGCTGCCGCGGCGCCGGCAACGGCGCGTCGCCGACCCTGGCGCGGCGACGACCGGCAGGTCGTCTCGCCGGGGGATCCGCGCACCGACCGCGGCAGCTGAGTCGCATTGGCTACCATCGGCCCCGAGGGTCGCCTCCGCCACGGCCCGGCGACCCACCGCGAGCCGTCATGCTGATCGACTTCTTCTACACGCTGCGCACCGCCAAGCTGCCGGTGTCGATCAAGGAGTACCTCGTGCTCCTCGAGGGCCTGCAGGCCGGTGTCATCGATCCCTCGGTCGAGCAGTTCTACTACCTGGCCCGCACCACGCTGGTCAAGGACGAGGCCCACTTCGACAAGTTCGACCGCGCCTTCGCGGCCTACTTCAAGGGCGTCGAGACGGTGGCCGACTTCACCCAGGAGGTCCCGCTCGAGTGGCTGCGCAAGACGCTCGAGATCGAGCTGACGCCCGAGCAGAAGGCCGCCATCGAGACGATGGGCTGGGACGAGCTGATGGAGACGCTCAAGAAGCGCTTCGAGGAACAGAAGGGGCGCCACGAAGGTGGCAGCAAGTGGATCGGCACCGGCGGCACCTCGCCCTTCGGCAACGCCGGCTACAACCCGCAGGGCATCCGCATCGGTGGGACCGGCCGGAACAAGAGTGCGGTCAAGGTCTGGGATCAGCGCGCCTACAAGGACTACGACGACACCAAGGAGCTCGGCACGCGCAACATCAAGGTCGCGCTGCGGCGGCTGCGGCGCTTCGCGCGCGAGGGCAACGAGCTGGAGCTGGATCTCGACGGCACCATCCACGGCACCGCCGCCAACGCCGGGCTGCTGGACATCAAGATGATCCCGGAGCGGCACAACAAGGTGAAGGTGCTGCTGCTGATGGACGTCGGCGGCACGATGGACGAGCACATCCACCGCGTCGAGGAGCTGTTCTCGGCCTGCAAGAACGAGTTCAAGCACCTCGAGTTCTATTACTTCCACAACTGCGTCTACGACTTCATGTGGAAGAACAACCGCCGCCGCTTCAGCGAGAAGCACGCGACCTGGGACGTGATCCGCAAGTACAACAAGGACTACAAGCTGGTCTTCGTCGGCGACGCGACCATGAGTCCGTACGAGATCCTGCAGCCCGGTGGCAGCGTCGAATACAACAACGAGGAGGCTGGCGCCGAGTGGCTGCAGCGGCTGACCCGCGCGTTCCCGAAGTACGCGTGGATCAACCCCGAGCCGCAGGGCGTGTGGGGCTACCGGCAGAGCATCTCGGTCATCCAGCAGCTGATGCAGCAGCGGATGTTCCCGCTGACGCTGCAGGGGCTGGAGGGGGCGATGCGGCTGCTCAGCAAGTGAGCCTGCGCGCCGCGCTGCGACGGATCGCCCCGGCCTGCGCGCTGGCGGCGCTGCTGGCCGCGGCGCCGGTCGCAGCGCAGACGGCCGACGACGACACCGAGGCCCCGCCCCTGGCGGAAGAGGAGTTCGCGGCGCCGCTGTTCGACCCGGGCGTGGCGACACTCCCGGCCGGCGCCAACGGCGCCTACCGGATCGAACTGCGGGCGCCCAATCCGCTGCGCGACCTGCTGCTGCGCCACCTGGACCTGGTGCGCTTCCGCGACCAGCCCGACATCTCGCCGGTCGAGGTGGGGCGCCTGCTGGCGGCCACGCCCGCGCAGGTGCGCAGCCTGCTCGAGCCCGAGGGCTACTTCAACGCCACCGTCGAGGTGCAGCGCGAAGACAGCGACGGCGGCGCGCCTGTGCTGCGCGTGCGCGTCGAGCCCGGCCCGCCGACGCGCGTCGAGCGCGCGCAGCTCGAGATCCAGGGCCCCTATGCCGACGCGATGGGCGCCGGCGACGCGGCCCTGCAGCGCCGCTGGCAGCGCCTGCAGTCACGCTGGCTCCTGCCTTCGGGCAGCGCCTTCAGCCAGCCGGCCTGGAACAGCGCCAAGAACGCGCTGCTCGCCAGCCTGCGATCGCGGGGCTACGCCAGTGCGAGCTTCGCCGGCACCGGCGCCGAGGTCGACGCGGCCCGCAACCGCGCGCGGCTCTTCGTCGTGGTCGACAGCGGCCCGGCCTACCGCATCGGCGAGGTCCGCATCGAGGGCCTGGAGCGCACGCCGCCCGAGGCCGCGCTGAACCTGCTGCCCTTCGAGACCGGCCAGCCCTACACCGAGAAGATGCTGCTCGACTACCAGGAGGCGCTGCAGAAGTCGGGGCTCTACGAAGGCGTGGCCGTCGAGATGGACCTCGACCCGCAGCAGGCCGACCGTGCGACGGTGGTGGCCCGGCTGCGCGAGCAGTCGCAGCAGAACGCCACCGTCAGCGTCGGCTTCTCGAGCAACACCGGGCCGCGCGTCGGCCTGGAACACACGCACCGGCGAGCCTTCGGCCGCGACCTGGTGGCCAGCAGCAAGCTCAAGCTCGGCCGCGACGAACGCGAGCTGTCCTTCGACCTGCTGACCTACCCGCAACCCGGCGGCTACCGCGACCTGCTCGGCCTGCGCGCCGACTACCTCGACGCCGGCGGCGCCGTCACGCAGACGCAGCGCGTGCGGGTCGGCCGCAGCCGCGACACCGAGCGGCTCGACCGCCTCTACTACCTCGAATACAACCGCACGACGCTGGACACCGCGACCCAGAGCCGGACGGCCCGCGCGGTGCTCGCCAACTCCGAGTGGGTGCGCCGCGACGTCAACAACCTCGTCTTCCCGACGCGCGGGCTGATCCTCAGCGCCCAGGGCGGCGCCGGCGTGGCGCAGGACGCCGACCGCGAGCGCGGGCCCTTCGCCCGGCTCTACCTGGCCGGCGTCTGGTACCAGCCGCTGCTCGGCGGCTGGCTCGGCCAGGTGCGTGCCGAGGTCGCGCAGGTGCTCAAGAAGGAGTCGCTCGGCATCCCGGACTCGCTGCTGTTCCGCGCCGGCGGGGACGACTCGGTGCGCGGCTACGGCTACCGCACGCTGGGCCCGATCCGCGATGGCGCGGTGGTCGGCGGGCCGGTGATGGCGACCGGCAGCGTCGAGCTGATGCGCCGCTTCTCGCAGACCTCGGCGCAGTGGCGCGACTGGTATGGCGCCGTGTTCGTCGATGCCGGCAACGCCGCCCAGGACTGGGAGGACTACGACCCTGCCCTCGGCTACGGGGTCGGCGTGCGCTGGCGCAGCCCGATCGGCCCGCTGCGCGTCGACCTCGCCTACGGCCAGAAGGTCAAGTCGGTGCGGCTGCACGTCAGCGTCGGGGTCACGTTCTGATGGCCGGGTCGGTCGCCCCGACGCCGCGGCCGGCGCGCTGGCGCTGGCGCCTCCTGCTGCTGGCGGTGCTGGCACTGCCGGTGGGCGGCGTTGCCGTCGTCGCGTTGGCCTGGCAAGCCCTGCACACCGAGGCCGGCACGCGCTGGTGGATCGAGCAGGCCGCGCCCTACTTCCCCGGTGTCGCCGTCGATCAGCCGCAGGGTGCCCTGCTGGGCGAGCGCAGCGAGTTCCGGCTCGCCCGGCTGACGCTGCAGGCCGGCCGCAGCCAGGTGCGCATCGACGGACTGCGCACCAGCGGCCTGCAACTGCTGGACTGGCGCTGGAGCGCGCCCTTCGTGCACCTGAAGGCACGCTCGGTCGAGGCCCGATCGGTCGCCGTGGCGACGACGCCGGCCCCGGACCCCGTGCCCCCCACCCTGGCGCCGACGAGCCTGCAGCTGCCCCTGACCGCCGCGATCGCCGCCGTGCGCGTGGACCGCCTCGACCTGCCAGGGCTGGCGCAGCCGATCGAGGACCTGACGGCGCGCCTCGAGGCCGGCCCCACGCACCGCGTCGATGCGCTCGCGCTGCGCTGGCGCGGGCTGCGCGCCGAGGGCACGGCGCAGATCGACGCCGCCGCGCCGATGGCCCTGAAGGCACGCCTTGCCGTGCGCAGCGATCCGCAAACCGACGCCAGCGCGGTGCCGGCCTGGGCCCGCGAGCTGACGCTCGCGCTGCAGGCCGGCGGACCGCTCGCGGCCTTCGATGCCCAGGGCAGCCTGGCGATGCAGTCGCAGCGCGTCGAGGCGCTGGCGCGCGTCACGCCCTTCGCGGCGCTGCCGGTCGCGCAGCTCGACGCGCGCTTCGAGCAGCTCGACCTGGCGCGGCTGCTGGCGCCCTTGGGCGTCGCCGCCGCGCCGGTCACCGACCTGGCCGGCACTGCGGTCGTGCAGTTGCAGGCCGGCGAGCCCTTGCGCGTCGAGGTTCAGGCCCGCAACGGCCTGCCTGGTCGCTGGGACCAGCAGCGCGCACCGGTGCGCGAGATCGACGTGCTGGCCCGGGGTCGCGACGACCGCTGGCAGGTCGAGCGCGCGCTGCTGCAGCTGGCGACCGACCTGCGCACGCCGGCCGGCACGCTGGGCGGCTCGGGCCGCATCGAGGCCGGCCGCGCCGAGGCGAAGCTCGAGCTCGGCGGCGTCGTGCTGCAGGGCCTGGACCAGCGCGCGCCGCCGCTGCGCTTGTCGGGGCCGATCGCACTGAAGCACGCGCCGCCGGCCGCGGGATCCAGCACGGCCTGGGGCACGCTGGACTTCGACGCCCGGCTGGACGGCACGTTGATCGGCACGCCGCGCGAGCGCGCGCCGCGGCCCTTGCGCGACGCGGTGCGCCTGCTCGCCAGCGGCAGCGCGACGCCGGCCTCGGCCACGCTCTCGCGCCTGACCGCCAGCGCCGGCGCAGCGCGGCTGGACGGCAGCGCCAAGGCGCACCGCAACGGCGGCTTCTGGGCCACCGAGGCCGCGCTCGAGCTCGCCGGCTTCGACCCGTCGCTGTGGTGGCCCGGCGAGCCGACGGCGGCGTGGCGTCGCAGCCGCAACGCGCTCAACGGCAGCCTCACACTCGACGCCCAGCTGCCCGCCGGCGCACCCGACGCTGCCGGCCTGCTGGCGGCGCTGCGCGGCCGCCTGCGCGCCGAACTGAGCGACAGCGCGCTCGCCGGTCAGCCGCTGACGCTGCGCCTGCAGGCCGACGCCGACGGCAACGGCCGGCTCGGCGTCGACGGCGAGGCGCGCGCCGCCGACAACCGCGCCTCACTGACGCTGACGCTGCGCGCACCGGCGCGCGGCGCCGCGTCGACCGACGAGCGGCTGCAGCTCAAGCTCGAGGCGCCGGCGCTGGCGCAGCTCGCGCCACTGGCCCAGGCGTTGGGGCTCGGCACGCTGGCCGGCCGCGCCCAGCTCGACGCCGAGGCCGACGGATCGATCGGTGCGTGGCTGCTGGGGGCCGGCGCACGCGGCACGCTGGGCACGCGCGGCAGCTTCAAGATCGAGGCCCTGGCCTTCGGCGGCAGCGGGCTCGATCTCGCCACCGGCCAGTGGAACGCCACGCTGCCGGGCGCCGAGGCGACCGGCACCGCCCTGGCCCGCGCCCGCGTCGAAGCCCAGGCCGCCTTGACCCGTTTGCGCCTGCCCGGCCTGCTGCTGCCGACAGCGAAGCTGCAGACCGGCGGCACGCTGGCCGAGCATCAGGCCGAACTGCGCGCCACGCTGCGCCAGCCGCAGCCGGCCGGCGCCGAGTCCGCCGACATCGAGCCGGCGCCGCTGGCGCTCGAAGCCACCCTGGCCGGCAGCTGGCGCGCCGCAGAAGGCGATGCACCGCAATCCTGGCGCGTGAGGCTGCCGGAACTCGCGCTGCGCCCCAACCTGGCAGCCAGTGCGGCACCGGCACCGGCCCCGACCCAGGTCACGGCCGCCACCAAGCCGGCCGCGCCGCCGCTGCCGCTGGTGATCGCCCGCGACCTGGCCTTCGAGCTGCAGCAAGGCCCGCAGTGGCTGCGCCTGCAGGCCCAGCCCGGCAGCGCCGACGTGCTGGGCGCTGTGCTGCGCTGGAGCCGCCTGCGCTGGGAGCGCCGCGGCACGGCCGAGCCGCGGCTCGAGCTGCAGGCCGAGGTGGAGCCCTTCCTCGTCGCCCAGCTGCTGCAGCGCCTGCAGCCCGACTTCGGCTGGACCGGTGACCTGAAGCTCGGCGCACGCGCCAGCGTGACGAGCGATCCGACGGTCAACGCGCGCATCGAGATCGCGCGCAGCGGCGGCGACCTGCAGGTCAGCGAGTTCGGCAGCGTGCAGCCGCTCGGCCTGAGCGACGCGCGCATCGACCTGGTCGCCGAGGCCGGCACCTGGCGCATGAACCAGCTCGTCGCCGGCGCCAACCTCGGCCGCGTCGTCGGCGCGCAGACCGTGCGCACCGATCCGCAGCGGCTGTGGCCGGCGCCCGAGGCGCCGATCGAGGGCGCGTTGCGTGTGCAGGTCGAGCAGCTCGCGGCCTGGGGCGCCTGGGTGCCGGCCGGCTGGCGGCTCGGCGGCGCGCTGGACGGCACGCTGCGCATCGCGGGTCGCTTCGGCGCGCCGCAATGGATCGGCGAGGTCCAGGGCCGCCAGCTCGCGGTGCGCAACACGCTCGAGGGCGTCACGCTGACGGACGGCCAGCTCGACGCACGCTTCGACGGCGACACCGCGCGCCTGACGACGCTGCGCTTCAAGGCCGGCGACGGCGAGATCGGCGCCAGCGGCGAGGCCCGCCTGGGCGAGCAGCCGCAGGCGCGGCTGCAGTTCGAGGCCGAGCGCGCGACGGTGCTCGGGCGCGTCGACCGGCGCGTCGTCGCCAGCGGCAAGCTCGCGGTGCAGCTCGACGCGCAGACGCTCAAGATCGACGGCGACCTGCGCGCCGACGAGGGCCTGATCGACGCCAGCCGGGGCGACGCGCCCAGCCTGGGCGACGACGTGACGGTCAAGCGGCCTGGGGACCGGGCCGCGATTGCGGACGCCGCCGCGCGCCGCCCGCCGCGCGGCGTCGAGCTGCGCGTCGGCGTCGACCTCGGTCCGCGCTTCCGCATCCGCGGACGCGGCATCGACACGCGCCTGCAGGGCCAGCTGCGCCTGACCAGCCCCCGCGGCAGGCTGGCGACGCACGGCGAGGTCCGCACCGACAGCGGCACCTACGAGGCCTACGGCCAAAAGCTCGCGATCGAGCGCGGCGTCATCACCTTCGTCGGCGACGTCGCCAACCCGCGGCTCGACATCGAGGCGGTGCGCGCCAACACCGACACGCGCGTCGGCGTGATCGTCGGCGGCAGCGTGCAGTCGCCGCGCGTGCGGCTGTTCTCCGACCCCGAACTGCCCGACACCGAGAAGCTGGCGCTGCTGGTCACCGGCCGCAGCTACGACAGCCTGGGCGGCACCGAGACGCTGCTGCTGCAGCGCGCCGCGCTCGCGCTGCTGGCCGGCGACGGCGCCGACAGCAGCTTCGACGTCGCGCGCGCGCTGCAGCTCGACGAGCTGTCGGTGCGACAGAGCGACGGCACGGTGCGCGACACCGTGGTCACGCTGGGCAAGCAGCTGTCGGATCGCGTCTACGTCGGCTACGAGCGCGGCCTCAACGCGACCGCCGGCAACTGGCAGCTCATCTACCGCATCGCGCAGCGCTTCACCTTGCGCGCCCAGTCGGGCGAGGACCCGGCGGTCGATCTGATCTGGATCTTCCGCTGGAATTGACGACGACCGGCCCCGTTGCGGCGCAGACCCGCTCCTACAATCGCGACCGCCCGCCACCGTAGTTCAATGGATAGAACGGCCGCCTCCTAAGCGGCAGATACAGGTTCGATTCCTGTCGGAGGCGCCAGCGGCCGGGTCAAGCCCTCAGCGAGCCCGCATCGCGCGGCTGAGCAGCACCACCGGGAGCAGCCCGACCAGCACGATGGCCAGCGAGGGCAGCGCGGCCTCGGCCAGTCGCTCGTCGCGCGCGAACTGGTAGGCGACGACCGCGAGCGTGTCGCTGTCGAAGGGCCGCAGCACCAGCGTCGCCGGCAGCTCCTTCATCACGTCGACGAAGACCAGCAAGGCCGCGGCCAGCGCCGACCGCGTCAACAGCGGCGCATGAACGCCGAGGAACAAGCGCCGCGCCCCGGCGCCGAGCGTGCGCGCGGTGTCGTCGAAGCTGGCCGGGATGCGCGCATAGCCGGCCTCGACCGACTGCAGCGCCACCGCCGAGAAGCGCACGAGGTAGGCGAACAGCAGGCCCGCGATGCTGCCGGTGGCCGCCAGCGTGACCCAGCCGGCCGCCGCCGACCCCGGCGCGGCGGCCTGCACCCAGCCGACCGGCAGCAGCAGGCCGACCGCGATCACGGCCCCCGGCACGGCATAGCCCAGCGACACCAGCCGTGCCAGCGGCGCCAGCGCGCCACCCGAGCGGCGGCGCAGCAGGAAGCCCAGCAGCACCGCCAGGGCCACGGCAGCCAGCGCCGCCAGCGTCGCGAGCTGCAGGCTGGTCGCGGCCCAGCCGAAGAAGCGCTGCCAGGGCAGGCCGAACTCACCGTAGCGCGCCTCGCGCCACACCGCATGCAGCAGCACCGCGACGGGCAGCACGAAGCCCAGCAGCACCGGCAATGCACACAGCAGGAAGGCCAGCAGGGCATGGCGCCCGTGCAGCACGACCGGTCGCGCCTCGCGCTCGGAGGCACCGCCGCGGGCGCTGGCATAGCGCAGCCGCGCCTGGGCGCGCCGCTCGGCCCACAGCAGCACGGCGACGACCGCCAGCAGCAGGGTCGCCAGCTGGGCGGCCGCGACGCGGTCATCCATGGCCAGCCAGGCCTTGTAGATGCCGGTGGTGAAGGTCGCGAGGCCGAAGTAGGAGCCGACGCCGTAGTCGGCCAGCGTCTCCATCAGCGCCAGGGCAACGCCGGCCGCCAGCGCCGGCCGGGCCAGCGGCAGGGCGACCGAGCGAACGCGCCGACCCAGGCCCGCGCCAAGCAGCCTGGCCGCCTCCATCAGGTGCAGGCCGCGTTCGAGCAGGGCCCCGCGGGTCAGCAGGTAGACGTACGGATAGAGCGCCAGCGTGAACAGCACGATGGCCCCGGGCAGGCTGCGCACGTCGGGCCACAGCGGGCCCTGGGCGCCGGTCAGGTCACGCAGCGCAGTCTGCAGCGGGCCGCTGTATTGAAGGAAGTCCGTGCTCGCATAGGCCAGCACATAGGCAGGCATGGCCAGCGGCAGCAGCAGCGCCCACTCGAAGACGCGGCGGCCGGGGAAGTCGAACAGCGTCACCGCCGCAGCCGTCGCTCCGCCCAGCAGCGCGACGCCGATCGCCACGCCGGCCGCCAGCGCCAGCGAACTCAGCGCGTAGCCCGGCAGCACCGTGGCCGCCTGGTGGCGCAGCAGCTCCCAGCTCTGCGCCTGCGGCGTCAACCAGGCGCCCAGCACGCCGACCAGGGGCAGGGCCAGCAGGAGGCACAGGGCGATGGCGAGGCGGCGCATGCTCAGGCGCCCGCGCCGCACAGACCGGCGCCGGCAAGGGCAATATGAATACGAACGAATTTCATTTGAAATCAATTCGTATCATAGGGCGATGCTGCTGGCTCTCCATCAGGTCTCGATCCGCTACGCCGCCGCTCAGGCCGGAGGTGGCGAACGCGCGGCCGTCGACGCGGTGTCCTTCGGCCTGGCCCAGGGCGAGATCGGCGTGCTGATCGGCCCGTCGGGCTGCGGCAAGACCTCGCTGCTGCGTGCCGTGGCCGGCCTGGAGCCGCTGGCCGGCGGCCGGATCACGCTGGGCGACGAGGTGCTGGGCGACGCCGCCACCGCCCGCCACCTCGCCCCCGAGGCGCGCCGCATCGGCATGGTGTTCCAGGACTACGCACTCTTTCCTCACCTGACGGTGGCGCAGAACGTGGCCTTCGGCGTCGCCGACCTGCCCCGTGCCCGGCGCGAACAGCGGGTCGCCGAACTGCTGGACCTGGTCGGCCTGGCCGCTGCGGCCAAGCGGGCGCCGCACCAGCTGTCGGGCGGGCAGCAGCAGCGCATCGCGCTGGCGCGGGCACTGGCGCCGTCGCCTCGCCTCTTGCTGCTCGACGAGCCCTTCTCCAGCCTCGACGTCGACCTGCGCGAGCGGCTGGCGCAGGAACTGCGGGCCATCCTCAAGCAGACCGGCACGACGGCGCTGTTCGTGACGCACGACCAGCTCGAGGCCTTCGCGCTCGGCGACACCATCGGCGTGATGCACCGCGGCTGTCTGGAGCAGTGGGACCCGGCCTACCAGCTCTACCACCGCCCGGCGACCCGCTTCGTGGCCGACTTCATCGGCCACGGCGTGTTCGCGCCGGCCCGCATCGTCGCCGGCGACAACGGCGGCGGTCCGCAGGTGCGCACCCCGCTGGGCGACCTGCGCGACGTCGGCGAGTGCCCGGTGCCGGCCGCCTACCCGGGCGGCGAGTGCGAGGTGCTGCTGCGTGCCGACGACATCGTCCACGACGACGCCTCGCCGGTGAAGGCGCGGATCGAGCGCAAGGCCTTCCGCGGCTCGGAGTTCCTCTACACCTTGCAACTGGCCAGCGGCGAGCGGGTGCTGGCCCACGTGCCCTCGCACCACGACCACCAGCTCGGCGAGTGGATCGGCATCCGTGCCGAGGTCGACCACGTGGTGACCTTCCCCCGCCAGCCCGCCCCGGGCCGAGGCTGACGCGCAGACGTGAAGGCGTGCAAAGCCCCCGCTTGCACGCAACTTTCGGGGCCGACCGATGCTCAGAGCCGAGGCCCCAGTCCTATACTGGGTCGACCTGGCTGAAAGGACGCGGGACGTCATGGGTGGAAAGACAAAAGTGGCGGGCTGGTTGGCCCTGGGCGCCATCGCCGGCGCGCTGACCACGATGCAGCTGACGGCGATCGCGCGCAACACCACCGGCGCCCTGCCGCTGGAAGAGTTGCAGCAGCTGGCAGCGGTCTTCGGCATGGTCAAGAGCGACTACGTCGAGCCGGTCGACGAGAAGAAGCTGATCACCGACGCCATCGGCGGCATGGTGGCCGGCCTCGACCCGCATTCGCAGTACTTCGACAAGAAGACCTTCAAGGAATTCCGCGAGGGCACCAGCGGCCGCTTCGTCGGTGTCGGCATCGAGATCGGCATGGAAGACGGTCTGGTCAAGGTGCAGACGCCGATCGAGGGTTCGCCCGCCTTCCGCGCCGGCATCAAGAGCGGCGACTTGATCACCAAGATCGACGACACCTTCGTCAAGGGCCTGACGATGGATGCCGCGGTCAAGAAGATGCGCGGCGAGCCCAACACCAAGGTGCTGCTGCAGGTCTTCCGCAAGGACGAGAGCCGCAGCTTCCCGGTGACGATCACGCGCGAGGAGATCCGCGTGCAGAGCGTGCGCTCGCGCATGGTCGAGCCCGGCTACGGCTGGCTGCGCGTCAGCCAGTTCCAGGACCGCACCGTCGAGGACTTCGCGGCCAAGGTGGGCGATCTGTACAAGCAGGACCCCAACCTGAAAGGCCTGGTGCTCGACCTGCGCAACGACCCGGGCGGCCTGCTGGAGGCGTCGGTCGCCATCTCCTCGGTCTTCCTGCCCAAGGACGTGGTGGTCGTGTCGACCAACGGCCAGATCGCCGAGTCCAAGCAGGTCTTCAAGGCCAACGCCGAGTTCTACGCCCGCCGCGGCAGCGATCCGCTCAAGAAGCTGCCCGAGGCGCTGAAGACCGTGCCGCTGGTCGTGCTGGTCAACGAAGGCTCGGCCTCGGCCAGCGAGATCGTCGCCGGCGCGCTGCAGGACCACAAGCGCGCGACGGTCATGGGCGCGCAGACCTTCGGCAAGGGCTCGGTGCAGACGGTGCGCCAGCTGTCGCCGGACACCGCGCTCAAGATCACCACGGCGCGCTACTACACGCCCAGCGGGGCCTCGATCCAGGCCAAGGGCATCGTGCCCGACGTGTGGCTCGACGAGACCGCCGAAGGCACGATCTTCGGCAGCCTGCGGGCCCGCGAGGCCGACCTCGAGAAGCACATCTCGAGCGGACAGGGCGCCGAGGTCAAGGACACCGCGCGCGAGAAGGCCCGCGAGGAAGCGCTCAAGAAGCTCGAGGAAGCCAACGGCAAGGACAAGACGCCCAAACCGCTGCCCGAGTTCGGCAGCGCCGAGGACTTCCCGCTGCAGCAGGCTCTCAACCGCTTGAAGGGCAAGACGGTGGTCGCGTCGAAGACGCAGACCGAGCGCAAGCCCGAGGACAGCAAGACCAATTGACGCGACCCCTGCGTCGTGCCGGAAAGCCCGCTACGGCGGGCTTTCTGCTGTGTGCGCCGGCTATGCTTGCCGCATGAACGACGACCAGCTGCTGCGCTACAGCCGCCACATCCTGCTCGACGAGATCGGCGTCGAGGGCCAGCAACGCATCCTCGACGGCCGCGCCCTCGTCATCGGGGCCGGCGGGCTGGGATCGCCGGCGCTGCTGTACCTGGGCACGGCCGGCGTCGGCCGCATCACCGTCGTCGACCACGACGCGGTCGACCTGACCAACCTGCAGCGCCAGATCGTGCACGACCTCGCGCGCGTCGGCATGCCCAAGGCCGAGTCGGCGGGCCGCAGCATCGCGGCCATCAACCCCGAGGTGCGCGTGCAGGCGCTGGTCGAGCGTGCCGACGCGGCGCGGCTGGACGCGCTGGTGCGCGAGGCCGATGTGGTGCTCGACTGCAGCGACAACTTCGCGACCCGCCACGCCGTCAACCGCGCCTGCGTCGCGCACCGCAGGCCGCTGGTGGCGGGCGCGGCGATCCGCTTCGACGGCCAGATCTCCGTCTACGACCCGCGCAGCGCGGCGAGCCCCTGCTACGCCTGCCTCTTCCCCGAGGACGCCGGCTTCGAGGAAGTGCGCTGCGCGACCATGGGCGTGTTCGCGCCGCTGGTCGGCATCGTCGGCAGCATGCAGGCGGCCGAGGCCCTGAAGCTGCTCACCGGCGTCGGGCCCACCTTGGCGGGCCGGCTGCAGATGCTCGACGGCCGCGCCATGGAGTGGACCGAGATCCGCGTCGCGCGGCGCGCCGACTGCGCGGTGTGCGGCACCCGCCCCTGAAGCGCCGCACTGCGGCGCGACGAGCCGAATCATGGACGAACCCCTCGACGAACTGCGCGCCCGCAACTTCCCGTCGGCGCAGGAAGACGTGGCCGCGGTCACGCCCGCCTCGCGCTATGCAGGTCCCGAAAGCGCCTACCGCCTCGCCTTCAACGACACCGACTTTCTGCTGCGCGAAGAACTTCGCCCGGTGCGCATGCAGCTCGAGCTCCTCAAGCCCGAGCTGGTCCAGCGCGAGCACGGCATCGAGTCGACGATCGTCATCTTCGGCAGCGCGCGCATCCCGCCGCGCGACGTGGCCGCGCAGCGCCTCGCCGAGGCCGAGGCCGCCGGCGACGACGTCGCGCTGCAGCGCGCCCGCATGGCACTGGCGATGTCCGACCACTACGAAGAAGCGCGACGCTTCGCGAGCATGGTCACGACGGCCTCGCGGCGCCTCGAGCACCCGATCGCCGTCGTCACCGGCGGTGGCCCCGGCATCATGGAAGCCGGCAACCGCGGCGCCTTCGAGGCCGCCGGTCCCAGCATCGGGCTGAACATCGTGCTGCCACACGAGCAGGCGCCCAACGACTACATCACGCCGGAGCTGTGCTTCCAGTTCCACTACTTCGCGCTGCGCAAGATGCACTTCCTGATGCGCGCGATCGCGCTGGTGTGCTTCCCGGGCGGCTTCGGCACGCTCGACGAGATGTTCGAGGCGCTCACGCTGATGCAGACCGGCAAGGTCCGCAAGCGCCCGGTGTTGCTGGTCGGCCGCGAGTTCTGGACCCGGCTCGTCAACTTCGACCTGCTGGTGGGCACGGGGATGATCTCGGTGGAAGACCTGAAGCTCTTCCACTTTGTCGAGAGCGCCGAGGAGGCCTGGGGCCTGATCGAGCGACACTACGGACTGGACGCCCCCGACACCCAGACGGGGCGCTTCGCCGAGGACATGTGACCGACATGAGCACGACGACGGGGATCTCGCTGGTCGGCGCCCCGACCGACATCGGCGCCGGGGCCCGCGGCGCCTCGATGGGACCGGAGGCCTTGCGCGTCGCCGGCCTCCAGGCGGCGCTCGAAGGCCACGGTCTCGAGGTCGCCGACCGCGGCAACCTGATCGGCCCCCGCAACCCCTGGCAACCGCCGGTCGACGGCTACCGCCACCTGCCCGAGGTCGTGGCCTGGAACGAGGCCGTTCACGCAGCGATCCACGCCGAGTTGCAGCTCGGCCGCCTGCCCATCCTGCTGGGCGGCGACCACTGCCTGGGCATCGGCAGCATCAGCGCGGTGGCCCGCCATTGCCGCGAGTCCGGTCGCAAGCTGCGCGTGCTGTGGCTCGACGCGCATGCAGACTTCAACACCAACGTGCTCACGCCCAGCGGCAACGTGCATGGCATGCCGGTGGCCTGCCTGTGCGGCCACGGGCCGCAGGCGCTGATCGAGATCGGCGGCCAGGTCCCCGCGATCAGCCCGAAGTGGGTGCGCCAGGTCGGCATCCGCAGCGTCGATGCCGGCGAGAAGCGCCTGGTGCACGAGGTCGACCTCGAGGTCTTCGACATGCGCTACATCGACGAGATGGGCATGCGCCACACCATGGAGCTGGCGCTCGCGACCCTGGACGCCCGCACCCACCTGCACGTCAGCTTCGACGTCGACTTCCTCGACCCCGACATCGCGCCCGGCGTCGGCACCACCGTCAAGGGCGGGCCGAGCTACCGCGAGGCGCAGCTGTGCATGGAGATGATCGCCGACACCGGCCGCCTGGCCTCGCTGGACGTGATGGAGCTGAACCCGGCCTTCGACGTCAGGAACCGCACCGCCGAGGTGGCGGTCGACCTGATCGAGAGCCTGTTCGGCAAGAGCACGCTGATGCGCAAGTAGCGGCGGCACGCCAAGCGGTCCTCCGATGCGCAAGCGCCTGACTGCCCTCGCCGCCGCCGTGCTGCTGGCGGCCTGTGGCGGTGGCGGCGACGGCGGCGGCTTCGAGGTCCGCGTCGACTACGACCCCGGCGCCGCATGGCGGCAGTTGCTCACCACGCCGCGCAACTACACGGCCACGGGCCGCGGCTCGGACGGCCGCGACTACGTCTACACTCTGAGCTTCTCGCCCCAGGGCAGCGGCAGCTACCCACGCAACGGCGCCAGCGCCGAGCGCGTCGAACGCCGCAGCAGCCTCACGCCCTTCGGCGGCCCGCCGGTCGTCGACCTCGGTTCGCTGTTCTTCATCACCGGCTTCCTGCTGATCGGCCTGAGTTCGGCCGCGGGGGGCTGCAGCGACATCGGCATGCCCTTCGCGCCGCCGCCCTTCTCGCCGATCGGCGGCAACGGCTCGCTGTTCGGCAGCACCGACTACGCCAGCTGCACGCCCGGTGGCAGCAGCAACGGCAGCTCGACGACGCGCTGGACGATCCAGTTCTACAGCGGCGATGTCTACTTCTGCCTCGACACGACGCAACGCGACAGCAGCGGCGCGGTGGCGCTGACGCAGTCGATCTGCTTCTCGCTCAGCCCGACCGGCACCGGGCTGGGACCCAAGCTGCAGTACACGCTGGTCATCCCGGGCCAGAACTTCTCGCTGGTGGCGCGGGGCGGCTGAGCGGCTCGTCGCAAGGTCCGTGGCGGCGACGGAAGTCGCGCGGCTCGATCGCATCCGCGGCGGCGAACAGCCCGCGCCGCGCGGTGCGCGCCACCTGCTCCTCGGTCGCGTACGGCCCCGGATCGCCGCGGTAGCGCGCCGACCAGGCGTGGCCCTCGCGCACCAGCCACGCACCGACGTCCTGCGAACCCAGCCACAGCGTGCCGAGCGCGCGGCCGTGGGTGTCGGTCGCGCGCCGCAGCACCTGCACGCGGCGACCCAGCACGCGGTCCGACAGGGCCGCCGAGGCCTCGGCCCCGTGCGCCTGGCAGCGCTCGGGCGCGTCGAGGCCGACGAGTCGCACCTTCACCGGCTTGCGTCGCGGCTGGCCGCCGTCGACCTCGGGCCGGACCCAGACCGTATCGCCGTCGCTGACGCGCGTGACGACGCCCTCGAAGCGCTCGTCCGCCGCCAGCGCCGGCGCCGACAACCACAGCGCACCGCCGACCACGACCCAGAGCCATCGGCTCATGCCGACGCGAGCCGCGGCCACAGCCACCAGCCCAGCAGACCCAGCGCCAGCAACCAGACGACGACGATCAGCACCGCACCCCAGATCATCTTCGGGAGCTTCTGGCGGCCGGTCGCTTCGGCCTCGGCGAGCCGCGCCCGCCAGATCGGCTCGGGCGTGAGCTTCACCGCCAGCGCGATGCCCAGCGGCAGCAGGATGAGTTCGTCCAGCATGCCGAGCACCGGGATGAAGTCCGGGATCAGGTCGATCGGGCTGAGCGCATAGGCCAGCACCGCGACGGCGATCCACTTCGGCGCGCGCGGCGTGTCGGGGTGACGCACCAGCTTCCACAGCGCCAGCAGGTAGATCGCGAGGCGCGCGCGGTTGGCGGCACCGAAGAGCTTGCGAACCGAGCTGAACTTCATGCGATCGTCATGCGCGTTTCCTTCGCGCGGAGCGTACGACAGGCGGCGGCGCATCGAGGGCCGCGTTCATGTCGGCCAGCATCCGGTCCAGGCGCGCGGCGAGCTTCTCGGTCGTCAGCTGCTCGCGGAAGCGCTCGACCATCAGCGGCAGGCAGAAGGGGCTGGGCAGGGGCAGCTCGACCAGGTCGATGCGCTTCTTCGCCATGCCCTTCAGCGTCGCCGTCAGGCGGCGGATCTCGAGCTCCTGGCCCAGCACTTCGGCCTCGGCCTGGCCCAGCAGCAGGTTGCCGGCGTCGTACTTGCGGAAGACCTCGTAGAACAGGCTGCTCGAGGCCTGCAGCTGCTTCATGCTCTTGGGCGCGCCGGGGTAGCCGCTGAACACGAGCCCGGCGACGCGCGCGATCTCGCGGAATCGCCGTTGCGCCAGCTCGCCGGAGTTGAGGCTCGCCAGCACGTCGGGCAGCAAGCCGGCCGTGTCGAACGCGCGGCCGTCCAGCACGGCGTCGATCGCCACCGGCAAGGCGCTCAACAGCTCGAAGCCGTAGTCGTTGACCGACAGGCTGAAGGTGTTGGGCTGCGCCTTGGCCAGCCGCCAGGCCAGCAGCGAGGCCAGGCCCAGGTGCACGTTGCGTCCGGCGAAGGGGTACAGGTAGAGGTGATGGCCCTCGCGCGAGGTGTGCCGCTCGACCAGCAGCGTCTGCGGCGTCGGCAGCCTGGAGACGCGGGCCTGGGTGGCGAGCATGGTCTGCGCGGCCTGCAGCTCGGGCTCGAAGAAGTCGCCCTGCGCAGCGAGCTGCAGCGTCTCGAGCACCGCGTCGGCCAGCTCGGTCGACAGCGGCATCTTGCCCCCCGCCCAGCTGGGCACCACGCCCTTGCTGCGCGTGGCCTTGCGCACGTAGGCCGCCATGTCCTGGGTGCGCACGTACTCGAGCACGCGGCCGGCGAAGACGAAGCAGTCGCCGGGCTTCAGGCGCGCGATGAAGCCTTCCTCGATGTTGCCGATCGTGCCGCCGGACATCCACTTCACGAGCATCGAGGCCTCGCCGACGATGGTGCCGATGGCGAGCCGGTGCCGCTGCGCGATGCCGCGGTCGGGAACGCGATAGACACCGTCGATGCGCTGCACCCGGTGGTAGTCGGGATAGGCGTCGAGGCTGGCGCCGCCGCGCTCGACGAAGTCCAGCGCCCACTGGAACTCCTCGCGCGTCAGGCCACGGTAGGCGTGCGCCGTCTTCACCTCGGCGTACAGCGCCTCGGCGGCGAAGCCGCCGCGGCCATCGGGATCGGCGGCGAAGCCGCCGCCGAGTGCCACCGTGACCAGGTGCTGCACCAGCACGTCGAGCGGCTTCTCGGGCGAATCGCGCTTCTCCACACGCCCGGCCTGCGCTGCGCGGCGCGCGGCGGCGGCTTCCACCAGCTCCAGGGTGTTGGTCGGCACCAGGGTGATGCGCGAGGCGCGGCCCGGCTGGTGGCCGCTGCGGCCGGCGCGCTGCAGCAGCCGCGCCACGCCCTTGGCCGAGCCGATCTGCAGCACCCGCTCGACCGGCAGGAAATCGACGCCCAGGTCCAGCGACGAGGTCGTCACGACCGCCTTCAGCCTGCCGGCCTTCAGCGCCTCCTCGACCCAGTGGCGCGCTTCCTTGTCGAGCGAGCCGTGGTGCAGCGCGATCAGCCCGGCCCAGTCGGGCCGCTCGCGCAGCAGCAGCTGGAACCAGATCTCGGCCTGCGAGCGCACGTTGGTGAAGACCAGCGCGGTGCTGCTCTTCGCCAGCTCGGCCACCAGCGGCTGCAGCATCTGCGCGCCCAGGTGGCCGGCCCAGGAGAAGCGCCCCGGGTTCGCGGGCAGCAGCGTGTCGATGACCAGGGCCTTGTCGATGCGGCCGCGCACCAGCGTGCCGCCGTCGTGGCCCAGCAGCACCTGCGCCGCGTCCTCCAGGTTGCCCAGCGTCGCGCTCAGGCCCCAGGTCACCAGACCCGGGTTCCAGCGCCGCAGCCGCGCCAGCGCCAGCTGCACCTGCACGCCGCGCTTGTTGCCCATCAGCTCGTGCCACTCGTCGACGATGACGGTGTGCACGGCACCCAGTTCGTCGCGCGCGTGTTCGCGCGTGAGCATCAGGCTCAGCGACTCGGGCGTCGTGATCAGCGCTGTCGGGAAGCGCCGGTCCTGGCGCGCGCGTTCGCCGCTGGGCGTGTCGCCGGTGCGCAAGCCCGCCGTCCAGTGCGGCGCCAGCTCCGCCAGGGGCAAGGTGACGGCCTTGAGCGTGTCCGCCGCCAGGGCCCTCATCGGCGTGAGCCACAGGACCTGCAGCGGCGGCGCCGTCCGCCCTGCCCGCTCGCTGCGCCCGAGCGCCCCGAACCACACGGCGTAGGTCTTGCCGGCGCCGGTGGTCGCGTGCAGCAGGCCGCTGCGCCCCGCACGCATCGCCGTCCACACCTCGCGCTGGAAGTCGAAGGGCTGCCAGGCGCGGCGCGCGAACCAGTCCGACGCGAAGTCGGCTTCGTCCGCAGGTGTCGAGGTTCGAAGGGGACGCCGCACGCGGCTAGGGTAAGCGAGGCGCGGAGACTTGGCGTCGCGTCACGATTCGTGCGTCGAGTTGCTTGCGTCGAGCGGGCCGAGGGCGATGGGCTCTATCGGCAGTGGAACAGCGGGCACGGTAGCAGCAGCGAAGCGGCTTGGGACGCGGTACGGAGCGAAGTCAAGGGGGGACGTCGGCCGCAGGCCGACGTCGGAGGACATGTGCGCAGTGCAGCGCCGCAGCCCGCTTCGCAGCACGCCCCTCAGTCGTCGCAGCCGGCTTTAGGCGGGTCCTTCTTCTCATCGCACAGCGCCTTGCAGGGCGCCGGCTCGCAAGGCTTGCAGCGCTCGTCGACACAGGGCTCGCAGCAACAGGGCTGGGGTTCGGGTCGGGGTTTGTCGCAATGCTCGCTCGGCGGGCACTCGAGTTTCGGATCGACCGCGAACGTCAGGCCGCCGACGACCAGGCCGTCGGCCAGCACCAGCACGCGGATCGCCATCGGCCCGGCGTCGACCAGCTCGTCGACACCGAAGTCGCGGCCGCTCAGCAGCCGTGGCCGCATCAGGCGCTGGTCGCGCGGGCCGAGCGAGAAGTGGCCGCCGCCCGGGTTGTCGAAGCGCATCACCCAGCCGCGGCTGGCCAGGAAGGCCGGCAGGACCGCGCGCACTTCCATGCGCGCCGTCTTCGCCGTGGGGTTCTGCGCCCAGAACCTGCGGTTGCAGAACGCGGCTTCCAGCGCGCAGCGCCCGCCGCCGCCCGGCACCGGGATCAGAGCGCGCATCGCCGTGTTGTTGTCGGTCGGGACCAGGCGCCACACCGGGGTCGGGCCGACGGCCGACGGGAAGCCGGTGATCGCGTCGGTGTTGGCGCGGTCGGCGGCGGCGCTGACGCTCATCAGCATCACTTCGTGGCCGGCATCGACCGGCGTCCACGCGAAGGGGCCGATCACCACCTCGGCGCCCGGTGCCAGGTCGGGCACGGCGAGCGAGGCGGTGTCCATGGGCTCGAAGTCGTCGGGCCACACCAGGCCGGCGGCCGGACGGCTGCGCCAGGCGCGCACGCGCCCGCCCTTGGCCGTCTGCGTGCCGCGGTTCTTGACGCGCACGTAGGCGTGGTTGCGGCAGCAGACCTGCGGCGTCTGGTGGCCGGCCTGGCCATCGGGCTCGAGGCGGTTCCAGAGGTCGCCGGTCTCCCAGAAGTGCGGCTGGTAGGCGTACTCGCCGTGGCGGCCGTCGTCGACGTAGAGATCGACCGCCGGCGGCGCGCCGACCGACACCACCGGCTTGGGCGCACCCGCCAGCTGGTAGAGGCCCTGCTGCTCGAAGGCCCAGCGCACGACCTTGTGGTTGACGGCGCCGACCTGGTCTTCGCTGGTCCAGTTGCCCAGCTCGGCCGCGATCATGGCGGCGGCGTAGGCGGTCGCATTGGCCGGGTTGGTCGGCTGCGTCAGCGAGCCGATGGTGCGCAGCATCAGGTAGGCGACGTAGCGCGCGGCGAACTCGCGCATCGCCAGCTCGGGCGAGTCGCCGCCGACCGATCGGTACAGGCGGAAGTGCGTGGTGCACAGGATCTGCTCGGAGTTGTAGCCGCCGAAGTCCTGCGTGCCGCCCCAGGCCCAGCCGGCGGCGACGTCGCGATCGTGGCGGCGCGGGATCACGCCGGTGATCCACGGAAAGGTCTGGAAGCGGTCGGCCGCGTGCGTGTCGGGGTCGTTGAGCACTGCGCCGAAGCTGTCCCCGGCGCTGTGCGCGAAGCCGAAGTTCGGCGAGTTGACGTGGTTGTAGAGGATGCCGTGGCCGCCCAGCTCGTGCAGCACGACGCGCCAGTCGCAGGCCAGTCCGATCGGATTGCCGGTGTCGCCCAGGTCGGCCAGCATGAAGGCGGTGCGCCCGATGCCGAAGCTCCCGTTGCCCATGCAGTAGGCGTTGATCTCCAGGCCGTTGGCGGTGCCGAAGTGGCCGCGGTGGTCGACGACGCTCGGGAAGAGCGTGCCGGTGAAGTAGGTGGGCAGGTCGAAGCCCAGGGCCTCGACCAGCCGGAAGAAGCGGTCGCAGTGGTAGTAGGCGTTGACCGCGGCGAAGTTGTCGGTGCGCGAGACGAAGTCGAAGTTGCTGCCGGCCGGCTCGGTCGGCGGCGCGGCGTTGGGCACCTCGACGTTGATCACGGTCACGCGCTCGCCGGTGAGCGACACCGTGCCGGCCACCGGCGGGTTCAGGTCGGGCAGCTGCACCGACGAGCGCAGCGCGTTCAGCGCCGCCGCATTGGCGCTGGGTGCCGGCCCACCGTTCAGCGTCACCGGGTCCTCGCGGAAGACGAGTCCGGCCACGTCGTCGATGAAGGCGCGCAGGTAGAGCACGCTGAGCGACTCGACGTCGACGATGGCGATCCACGGCAGGTCGGCGATGCCGCGCCAGGTCAGCGTGAAGATCAGCTCGACAGCGACGCAGTGCCGGCCTTCGGCCACCGCGTCGGCGACGCGCGCCAGCGGCAGGTTGGCGTGCATGCCGTGCGCGGACTTCGCCGCCTGCACGCCGGCCGCGCCGGACGCCGCGGGCGCGTCGTGATCGTCGGGCGCGGTGCGCCGCGCGGCCTCGTAGCGATAGACCACCAGGCGCTGGCGCAGCGGCTTGAACGAGGCCGCATCGCAGTCCTTCGCATCGGCCAGGCCCAGCGACTTGGCGAGGCTGCGGCCGTCGAGCCGGGCGGCGCGCTGCAGCAGCTTCTCGTCGGGCAGCGCGGCATCGACCGTGGCATGCCGGCTCGATTGCGCGCCGACGACGACGAAGGGCTTCTGCCGCATCTGCACCGACACCGCGGCGTTCCACACCGGCAGGCCCCAGCAGGTCTGCTCGAACACGACCGTGGTCATGTCGAACTGCGGCTTCTCCAGGCTGTAGCGGTACTCGATGCCGGCCTGCATCGGCGTGCGCTCCGGCGAGGCGCTGAAGTTCAGCAGCTCGGCCGGCGCGATGCCGAGCAGGTGGCCGAACTGGTCGAGGTAGTCGCGCGCCGCGAGCAGGGCCGTGGCGGCGTTGCTGGCGTAGGGCTCCTCGGTGTGCAGCACATCGCGAACGACGCCGTCGTCGTCGCGGGTGAGGTGCAGCTTTGCGTTCGCATCGAATTGCTGGTTCATGGTCGTTCTCCTGAAAGACCAGCATCGGCGATGCCCGCGCGGCGTGCGCCCCTAGTTGATCTGCTTCTCCCTAGACTGACTCGCCACCTCCCCCGGGCTCGCGGGCGACGGTGCATGCCACGACGCCGTCGCGATCCAGCCCTCGATCGCATCGACCTCGGGCGGCAGGCCGTGCCGCGGCTGCGTCGAGGCCCACGCCGCCTGCACGAGGCACAGCACCGCGTCGAGGCGGTCGCCGGAGCCGTCGGCAACGAGCGTGTCGCGTTGCGCGTGTGTCAGCCTGAGCCTCAGGCCCAGGCGCGCCGGGCGGCCCTGCTCGAGCGCGTCGACGAGGTCCTTGCGCGCGATCAGTCGATCGTCGGTCTGCTTCGCACGGTCGTCGCTCTTGTACGAGCGCGCACCGATCAGCTCGCGCGCCAGCAGGCCGGGATAGGCCTCCACAGCGACGCGCTGCGGATCGCCCGCGTGCAGGCCCGCCAGCGTGACGCCGGCCTCCATGAGGCGCGGCACCGCAGCGTGCAGCATGTACGCCACCGGCGGGTTGACCCACTTCATCGACGGGCTCGATCCGGCCGGCCCGTCGGTGGCGCGGTGCGCGAACTTGCCGCCGGCCGGGCGCGCGTCGCAGAAGGCCGCGAAGCTGGTGCGGATCTCGGCGCGCGACAGCGCCGCGTAGTGACGCATCAGCGCCAGCCACTGCGTCGGCCAGCCGAGCGCCAGCACCAGCTCGCGCGGCAGGCCGAAGGGCAGGTCGAAGCCGCCGAACCAGGGGCCGGGGCGCTGCAGCAGCGCCTCGAACTCGCCGAAGGTCGCCAGCGCCTCGATGCGCTCGTGGCGCAGCACCGCGCCCTCGCGCCGGCCGTGCGCCACGGTGATGGGCTTGCGCCGCGTCGGCGCGCTGGTGAAATCCACGCCGATCAGCGGCGGGAGGGGGTTCGGCGGGTTGGGGGCGTCTGACATGGCCGGTCGGACTCTAGCGGCCCGCGACAATGCCGCGATGTCCTCGTCGTCCGAAGTCGCGTCCGACGGCCTGCGTCGACGGAGCCTGTGGCGCATCGGCGCCATCGCGCTGGCGCTGGTGGTGCTGCTCGCCGTCGCCTGGCAGTTCGCCGTGAGGCAGCTGCAGCGCGAGATCGTCGCCCAGCTCGGGCCGCGCAGCGAGGTGGCTTCGATCTCGCTGTCGTGGAACGGCGTCGAGCTGCGCGGTCTGCGCATCGCCGCCGCCCCCCGCAGCGGCTGGCCTGCGGCCGACGAGCTGCGCGCCGAACGCATCGTCGTCACGCCCGACCTGTGGTCGGCATTGCGCGGCCGCATCGGCGTGCGCCGCATCGCCGTCGACGGTGGCTACATCGCGCTGCTGCGCACGCGCGACGGCGCGCTGCGCGTGCTGCCTTCGCTGATGGGTCCGTCGCCGGGCCGGCGTGACGGCAAGGCTGCACCGGCCGCGCCGCCCTCGCTGCGCATCGGCGAGCTGCGGCTGCGCGACACCGAGGTCGCATGGTTCGACGCTTCCGTGCGCCAGCCGCCGCTGGCGCTGCGCCTCACCGGCATCGACGCGCGCATCGGGCCGCTTCCGCTACCGGCGCTGGATGCGGCGACTTCGGTGAACCTGCAGGCCATGATCGAAGGCAGCCGCACCGGGCGGCGCGGCCGGCTGGACCTGCAGGGCGAGGTCACGCCGACCCGCCGCGATGCCGACCTGAAGGTGCAGCTGCGCCAGGTCGACCTGGTGGTGCTGCAGCCCTACCTCAACCGCGTCGCCGACGGCGGCGTCAAGGCCGGCCGGCTGGACCTGGACCTCGCGGCCAAGGTGCAGCGCCAGCAGCTGCGCGCGCCTGGCCGCATCACGCTGACCGGCCTGGAACTGGGCGCCGGCAGCTTCGCCGGCCTGCCGCGCCAGGCGCTGGTCACGCTGGCCAGCCGGGGTGGCCCCATCGAGCTGGACTTCACGCTGGAAGGCCGGCTGGACGACCCCGCCTTCTCGCTCAATGAGAACCTCGCGACGCGCTTCGCCGCCGCCCTGGCCGAGAAGCTGGGCCTCAGCGTCGGCGGCGTCGTCGAAGGCCTGGGCAGCGTGATCAAAGGGTTGTTTGGGCGCTGACTCTCCGGACGCTCCGTCGCGGTAGCCGTTGCGCAGCAAGGCACCCGCGGTCTCCGTCCCGGACCGGAGAGGTCTTGCTGACTCTCCGGACGCTCCGTCGCGGTAGCCGTTGCGCAGCAAGGCACCCGCGGTCTCCGTCCCGGACCGGAGAGGTCTTGCTGACTCTCCGGACGCTCCGTCGCGGTAGCCGTTGCGCAGCAAGGCACCCGCGGTCTCCGTCCCGGACCGGAGAGGTCTTGCTGACTCTCCGGACGCTCCGTCGCGGTAGCCGTTGCGCAGCAAGACACCCGCGG
>CAZTTC010000016.1:28334-31954 GCA_964616015.1 uncultured Methylibium sp.
GCTGACTCTCCGGACGCTCCGTCGCGGTAGCCGTTGCGCAGCAAGACACCCGCGGTCTCCGCCCGGGACCCGAGAAGCATCGCAGACCTAGGGCCAACGCCCAGGGGTTTCCACTGTTTTGTTTCAGAATGTGGAATGGTTAATTGGCAAATCAGCCATTTATCGGCCGATTCGCAAGGCCTACATTCCTGCCATCGCAACGAACCCATCGGAAGGAACCCCGCCATGAACGCCTTCATCAAGCTGTCCGCCCTGGCCACCGCGGCCGCCCTGTTCAGCATCTCCGCCCAGGCTCAGACCGCCCCCGCGAGCCGTGCCGACGTGCAGGCCGAACTGGCCCGCGCCCAGGCCGCCGGCGAGTTGGACCGTGGCCAATCCGAGATCGGCGGCCCGGCGCTGCGCACCGTCAACACCTACAAGACCCGCGCCGAAGTGCAGGCCGAACTGGCCCGTGCCCGCGCCAACGGCGAAATGGACTTCGCCTACGCCGAGGTCAACGGCGGCCAACTGCCGCAGCGCGGCTCGGTCTCGGCCAGCGATCTGCGCCTGGCCGACAAGAAGAACGAGAAGACCGCGAAATAAGCGTCGACCGACGATTGCCGACGATCCACCGACCCGGCGGGTCGGCGGCGGAGTACGCGAAGGGCCCGATCGGGCCCTTCGCCGTTATTGCGTCGTCAGTGGGGCGGCTTCAGCCCAGCGCCAGCGCCGCCACGCCGAGCGCGATGCACGCCGCGCCTGCCAGCCGCAGGCCCGGGTCGCCCTCACCCAGCAGCCGTCCGCCGATCAGCGCAGCGAACAGCATCGACACCTCGCGCGCCGGCGCCACGTGGCTGAGCGGCGCGAACTGCAGCGCGTACAGCACCATCACGTAGCCCAGCGGCGACAGCACCGCCACCACCAGCGCCCAGCGCCAGGTGGCGCGCCACGCCATCAGCGCGCCGGCCGGGTCGCGCAGCACGACCGGCAGGCTGAAGGGGATGCGCAGCAGGTTGCCGAAGTAGTCGATCAGCAGCGGCGAGATCGCCACCACCTTGACCGCGTAGCCATCGATCACCGTGTAGCCGGCGATGCACACGCCGGTGGCCGCGCCGTAGGCGATGCCGTGCTGGATGCGCAGCCGCTGCGCCGGGTCGCCGGCACCCGAGCGCAGCTCGCGCAACAGCCGCGGCCCGCCGGCAATCAGGAACACGCCGACGGCCACCGCTGCCACGCCCGCCACGCCGAAGGCCGACAGCGTCTCGCCCAGCAGCAGCAGCGCGCCGATCGAACTGAGCAGCGGCCCGGTGCCGCGCGCCACCGGATAGACCACCGTCAGGTCGGCCGCGCGGTAGCCGCGCAGCAGCAGCGTGAAGTACAGCAGGTGCGTCAGCGCGCTCGCCAGTGTGATGCCCCACTCCAGCCAGCCCCAGCGCGGCAGCACGCCCCAGGCCGCCCAGATGCCCAGCGGCGCCCACAGCACCGCGATCATCAGCGCCGTCAGCAGCACGAAGCGCTGGTCGCCCCCCGCATGCTTGGCGGCCAGGTTCCACAGCGCGTGGCACAGGGCGGCGGCGAGGACGAGGGCCAGGGCGGTGGCGGGCACCGGGAGAGTCTAGGACCTCAGTCGTGTCGCTTCTCGGCAAGGCCCGAGCGCCGATTCACCGCTCGAGCCCTGAAGTGGCGTCGCTCAGCCACTCAAAACGCCTGCCTCCACTTCACCCCCAGCAGCCAGCTGCGCGGCGCGCCGGGCTCGAAGAAGCGGGCGTTGCCTTCGTTGACGATCACGCTGCCGGCGTAGCTGCGGTCGAAGACGTTGTCGACGCGCAGCAGCGCGTCGATGGCACTGCCGCCGCCCAGGTCCCAGCGTTGCGTGGCGCGCAGCGCCAGCGTCGACCAGCCGCCGGCGAAGTCGGTGTTGCGGTCGTTGACGGCGACGCTGTCCTGCACGCGCAGCTCGCCGGCGAGCTCGGGGCCGCGGGCGCCCAGCGGCTTCCACGCCAGTTCGGCATAGGCGCTGTGCGGCGAAGTGCCGGCGATGCGGTTGCCGGCCGGCACGGTGGCCTGGCTGCCGGCGAAGGCCGGGCCGCAGGGCGGCGTGGACGCGCAGGTGAGGAAGTCGTCGTTGTAGCGCGCGCTCAGCCAGGTGAAGGAGAACACCGCGCGCCAGTCGGGGTTGAAGCGCCAGGCCGAGCCGAGCTCGAAGCCGCTGCGCGTCGTGCGGCCCACGTTCTGGAAGCTCGAGCGCCCGCCGCTGTTGGTCGCGACGCTGATCTCGTCGGCGGTGCGCGCCTCGAAGACCGCCGCGTCGACGGCCAGGCCCAGCCCGTCGTCGCGCCACTTGGCGCCCAGCTCGACCTGGCGGCTGATCTGGGGCTTGAGCGCGGTGTTGAAGCCGCTGGTGTTGTCGGGCTTGTAGGCCAGCTCGCCGAAGGTCGGCGACTCGAAGCCGCGGCCGGCGCTGGCGTAGACGTTGAGCGTGGGCGCCACGCGCCATTGCAGCGCCGCGACCGGGTTGGTGTAGCTGAACTTCAGCGACCCGGAGTCGTCGCCGTTGATGCCGACGATGTAGCGGTCCTCGGCGTCGAACTTGACGCTGCCGCTGCGCACGCCCAGGCTCGCGGTCCAGTCCTTGGCGAATTCGATCTCGCCCTGCGCATAGCCGTCGGCGGTGCGCACGCGGTTGGTCTCGTCGCGGCGCAGGTTGCCGGTCACGCCCAGCGCGGTCGGCGCGGCGCTGGTGCCGAAGAAGTTCTCGAAGCCGCGGCGGTCCTCGTCGCTGCGCTCGAAGGCGGCGCCGGCGACGAACTGGGCGCTGCGCTCGCCGGGCAGCGCCCAGCGCCAGATGAGGCGGGCGTCGACGCCTTCGTAGTCGCGGTCGAAGTCGATCACGCCGCCGGGCTGGCGCGCCGCGGCCTGCGTGGCCGGGGCGATGGCCTGCCACTGCGTGACCGAGCGGCGGCCGTGGTAGACCGTGACCGCGCTTTCGCTCAGCGCCCAGTCGCCGTCGAAGCGGTGGCGCCAGCTCAGGCCGGCCTGTTCCTGCTGCACGGTCTTGCGGGTGTCGAACTGCGTGGCCTGCGGCGCGGTCTGGTAGGGGTCGGCGTTGAACTGCGCGCGCGTCAGGCCCAACGGATCGTCGGCCGGCTGGTCGATGTGGTTGAGCGTGAAGATGAGCTGGTCGCGCTCACCGGTCCAGCCGACGCGCAGGTTGGCCAGCGTGCGACGCGCGGCGCTCTCGGGGCGGAAACCGTCGGTCTCGAAGTAGCTGGCGCCGAAGCGCAGGTCCAGGCCCTTGCCGGGCGTGTCGCCGAAGGGCGACTGGATGCTCACGCGGCCCTGGCGCAGCCCGTCGCTGCCGACGTCGACGCCCAGCTCGGCGTAGCGCTCGCGCGCCGGCTGGCTGACGAGCGCGATCACGCCGCCCGAGCTGTTGCCGTAGAGCGCGCTGAACGGCCCGCGCAGCACCTCGACGCGCTGCGCGCCGGCCAGGTCGAAGTGCGCCACCTGGCCCTGGCCGTCGGGGTTGGTGGCCGGGATGCCGTCGCTGTAGAGCCGCAGGCCGCGCACACCGAAGGTCGAGCGTGCGCCGAAGCCGCGCGAGTTGATCTGCAGGTCCTGCGCGTAGTTGTTGCGGTTGG
>CAZTTC010000017.1:0-5216 GCA_964616015.1 uncultured Methylibium sp.
CGTCGAGCATGCGCGCCTTGCTCTTGCCGAAGCTGAAGGCGCCGCCCTTGCCGCCGCCCTGCATCTGCCGCATGAAGTAGATCCACACGCCGATCAGCAGCAGCATCGGGCCCCAGCTGAGCAGGATGCTCATCAGGATCGACGGCTCCTCGCGCGGCTTGACATCGAACTTGACGCCGTTGTTCAGCAGGTCACCGACCAGACCGCGGTCCAGGATGGTCGCAGTGGTGCGCAGCGTCTTGCCGTCGGTCGTCTGGGCGCGGATCTCGGTGGCGCCCATGCCGCCGTCCTGCAGCGTCACCGAGGCAATGCGCTTGCTGCGCACTTCCTCGAGGAAGTCGGAATAGCCGATCTGCCCGCCGGCGGTCGCCGTCCGGTTGAACTGGTTGAACACGGTGAACAACACCAGTGCGATCACCAGCCAGACGGCGATCTTCGAGAACCATTGATTGTTCACCGCGGCTCCTTCACCGAGTCCGGCCTGGAACGGCCGTCATGCCCACTGCATTGCACGAATTCATTCACTCTCGCGGGATGTGGGGTCGAGTTTAGTCCAGTCAAGCCCTGCGCCGATCGCCGCTCGCATCGCCGGCCCCAGGAGGTGACCGGTCGTTTCAGCGTTTCGCCCGCTTTTCACGCTTTCTTGAGACCGATGCCGACCAGAAAGGTTTCGGAGGACCGGTCGCGCGAGGCCTTGGGCTTGATCGGCTTGACCACCCGGAAGCGCTTCTTGAACACCTCGACCAGCTGGCTGTAGCCGCTGCCGTGGAAGACCTTGCAGACCAGCACGCCGTCGGGTTTGAGGTGGGTCTCGGCGAAATCGACCGCCAGCTCGACCAGCAGCGCGATCCTGGCCGAGTCCGACGAGGCGATCCCGGACAGGTTGGGGGCCATGTCCGACACGACCACGTCCACTGGCCGGCCGCCGACCGCCGCGTCCAGCTGCGCGGCCACGGCTGCGTCGTGGAAGTCCCCCCGGATGAACTGCACGCCCTCGATGGGTTCGAAGTCCAGCAGGTCGAGGGCAATGATGCTGCCGTTCAGGCCGGCACCGCCCGGTGGCGCGAAGCGCCGCCTCAGGTACTGGCTCCAGGCCCCGGGCGCGGCCCCGAGGTCGACCACCAGCTGGCCGGGCCGGATCAAGCCGAGGGCCTCGTCGATCTCCTTGAGTTTGTAGGCAGCGCGGGCGCGATAGCCGTCCCGGTGAGCCAGCTTCACATAGGGATCGTTGACGTGGTCGTTCAACCACGCCTTGTTGACCTTCTTGCTTTTCGTCTTGACCTTCATCGGGAGTCGATTGTCGCGTCGATAATCAGGGCATGCCCGCCCTCCAGCTCACGCCTGCCCAGCGCAAGTCCCACCGTGCGGACGCCCACCACCTTGATCCGGTCGTGATGATCGGCGGCGACGGCCTGACCCCGGCCGTGCTGAAGGAAACCCATACCGCGCTGAACGCACACGGCCTGATCAAGCTGCGCGTCCTGTCGGATGACCGAGCGGGCCGCGAGCAGCTGCTCGCCGACCTGGCCGACCGCCTGGACGCCGCGCCGATCCAGCACATCGGCAAGTTGCTGGTGCTGTGGCGTCCCCTGCCGCCCAAGGAGAAGGTCGAACGCGAGGACCGCAAACCGGGGCCGAAGGTCGTCAAGATCCTCAAGTTCTCCAAGAGCGGCAACCATCGCGCGCAGGTCAAGAAGCTCACGGTGCTGGGCAACCAGCGCCTGACCGCCGGCGGCATCGTCAAGCGCGCGAAAAAGCGGACGCCGACCCGCAAGAAGCCGGGCTGACGACTTCAGGCGCGGCTGGCACGCCACGCCAGCGCGCCGACCAGCACCGCCTTCATGCCGAAGAAGCCGGCCGACAGGCCATGCAAGGCCGCGAAGGACCAGCTGCCCTGCCCGGCGCGCGCTGCTTCGAGCATCGGCGACAGCGCGTAGTGCCCGAGCACGGTGCAAAAGAGTGCCGCCAGCACGAGCATCAGTTCGACGCTGACTCGCGAGCCCGCGCTGCCTGCCGTGCGCTGTGCGGCCCGGGCGCGCTCCAGCAGGGCGAGCACCACGCTGAGCAGCAGGCTCGCCTGGGCCTCCAGCGCGAACAGACGCCCGGCCACACGCCCGGCCAGCGGCCGATCCAGAACGGCAAACAGGCTCGGTGCAACGATCGCCCCGAGCATGACCAGCAGCCCCAGCCAAAGGCCAGGCAGCAGTCGGCGCAGCCGGTCCGCCACGACGCTAGGCCGAGCGCTCACTGATAGCGAACGGCAACAATCTCGTAGCGCCGCGTCCCACCGGGCGCCTGGACTTCGGCCACGTCGCCGGCCTCCTTCCCGATCATGGCGCGCGCAATCGGCGAGCTCACGGAGATCAGGCCCTGCTTCAGGTCCGCCTCGTCGTCGCCGACGATCTGGTAGGTCACGTGGGCGCCCGAGGCCTCGTCTTCCAGGTCGACGGTCGAGCCGAAGACCACGCGGCCGCCGGCATCGAGCGTGGCCGGGTCGATGACCTGGGCGGCCGCGAGCTTGCTTTCGATCTCGAGGATGCGACCCTCGATGAAGCCCTGCTTGTCCTTGGCCGCCTCGTACTCGGCGTTCTCCGACAGATCGCCCTGGGCACGCGCCTCGGCGATCGCCTGGATCACCGCGTGGCGATCGACGGACTTCAGGCGTTGGAGCTCTTCCTTGAGCTTCTCGGCGCCTCGTTTGGTGAGCGGTATCGTGGTCATCGCGTTCTCTTGCATCGCTGCACAAAAAATTCAGCCGCCCCGGGAAGCCGGGGCGGCCGACGTTTTTCCGGAGTCTAGTGGAGTTCGGCGTGCAGTTCCTGCAGGGAAAGCACGGTCAGGTCGTCCTGGTGCTTCAGGGCCTCGACAGCCGCCTCGCAACCCGCCATCGTCGTGTAGTACGACACCCGGTTGGCGATGGACGCCGTCCGGATGTAGCGCGAGTCCGCGATCGCCGTGCGGGTCTCGTCGACCGTCGTGAAGACGAGCTGGATCTCGCCGGCCTTCACCATGTCGGCGATGTGCGGCCGACCGTCCTTCACCTTGTTGACCTGCCTGACCGGCACGCCGGCCGCAGCGATGGCCGCCGCCGTCCCCTTCGTTGCCACGACATTGAACCCCAGGTCGACGAGGTCGCCGGCGACCTTGATCGCGCGATCCTTGTCGGCGTTCTTCACCGTGATCACGACCGTGCCGCTGGTCGGCAGCTTGGACCCCGCGCCCAGCTGGCTCTTGAGCATCGCCTCGCCGAAGCTGCGACCTGCGCCCATGACCTCGCCGGTCGAGCGCATCTCGGGGCCGAGGATCGGGTCGACACCGGGGAACTTGTTGAACGGGAAGACCGCCTCCTTCACGCTGAAGTAGGGCGGCACGATCTCGCGCGGCGGCCGACCACCGAGCGCGCGCTGGCCGGCGAGCTTCTGCCCCACCATGCAGCGCGCCGCGATCTTGGCCAGCGGCTGCCCGGTCGCCTTGCTGACGAAGGGCACGGTCCTGGAGGCGCGCGGGTTGACTTCGAGCACGTAGACGACGGCGGCGTCGCCTTCGCCCTGGATCGCGAACTGCACATTCATCAAGCCAACGACCTTCAGCGCGCGCGCCATCCGTGCGGTCTGGCGCCGCAGTTCATCCTGCAGCGCCGCGCTCAAGGCATAGGGTGGCAGCGAACACGCCGAGTCGCCGGAGTGCACGCCGGCCTGCTCGATGTGCTCCATGATCGCGCCGATCATCACGTCCTCGCCGTCGCAGATGCAGTCGACGTCGACCTCGACCGCGTCATCGAGGAAGCGATCCAGCAACACCGGCGACTTCTCCGACACGCGCACCGCCTCGCGCATGTAGCGCTCGAGGTCCTTGTCGCCGTGCACGATCTCCATCGCGCGGCCGCCCAGCACGTAGCTCGGGCGCACGACGAGCGGGTAGCCGATTTCCTGCGCCTGCACCAGCGCCTGCTCCTCGGTGCGCGCGGTGCGGTTCGGCGGTTGCCTCAGGCCCAGCGTGTGCAGCAACTGCTGGAAGCGCTCGCGGTCCTCGGCCACGTCGATGCTGTCGGGGCTGGTGCCGATGATGGGGGCCTTGGCGCGGTGCAGGGGCATGGCCAGCTTGAGGGGCGTCTGGCCGCCGTACTGCACGATCACGCCGACCGGCCTTTCCTTGTCGACGATCTCGAGCACGTCTTCCAGCGTCACCGGTTCGAAGTAGAGGCGATCCGAGGTGTCGTAATCGGTCGACACCGTCTCCGGGTTGCAGTTGACCATGATGGTCTCGTAGCCGTCCTCGCGCATCGCGAGGGCCGCATGGACGCAGCAGTAGTCGAACTCGATGCCCTGGCCGATGCGGTTCGGTCCCCCCCCGAGCACCATGATCTTCCTGCGGTCCGACGGCTCGGCCTCGCACTCCTCGTCGTAGGTCGAGTACATGTAGGCCGTCTGGGTCGCGAACTCGGCGGCGCAGGTGTCGACGCGCTTGTAGACCGGCCGCACACCCTGGGCGTGGCGCGAGGCACGCACCTCGTGCTGGTTGCTGCCCAGCAACTTGCCCAGGCGCTTGTCCGAGAAACCCTGTCGCTTGAGGAAGCGCATCTCCTCCTTCGACAGGCTGCTCAGCGCGCGTCCGGCGAGGGCCTTCTCGGTCCCGACGATCTGTTCGATCTGCGCGAGGAACCACGGATCGATCGCCGTCTCCTCGAACACCTCGGCGCGCGTCATGCCGATGCGGAAGGCATCGGCGACGAACAGGATGCGCTCGGGGCCGGGCTCGCCGATCTCCTCGATGATCTCGTCGCGATCGCGGCTGCGCTCGGTCAGGCCGTCGATGCCGGTCTCCAGGCCGCGCAGCGCCTTCTGGAAACTCTCCTTGAAGGTCCGCCCCATCGCCATCACCTCGCCAACCGACTTCATCTGCGTGGTCAGGTGCGGATCGGCCGCCGGGAATTTCTCGAACGCGAAGCGCGGGATCTTGGTGACGACGTAGTCGATGCTGGGCTCGAAGCTCGCTGGCGTCGCACCGCCGGTGATGTCGTTGCGCAGTTCGTCGAGCGTGTAGCCGACGGCCAGTTTGGCCGCCACCTTGGCGATCGGGAAACCCGTCGCCTTGGACGCCAGCGCCGAGCTGCGGCTCACGCGCGGGTTCATCTCGATCACGACCATGCGGCCGTTGCCCGGGTTGATCGAGAACTGCACGTTGGAGCCGCCGGTGTCCACGCCGATCTCGCGCAG
>CAZTTC010000017.1:5226-31146 GCA_964616015.1 uncultured Methylibium sp.
GCGTTGCGCATCAGCTGGTACTCCTTGTCGGTCAGCGTCTGGGCCGGCGCGACGGTGATGGAGTCGCCGGTGTGGATGCCCATCGGGTCCAGGTTCTCGATCGAGCAGACGATGATGCAGTTGTCGGCCTGGTCGCGCACGACCTCCATCTCGAACTCGCGCCAGCCGATCAGCGATTCCTCGATCAGCAGCTCACGCGTCGGCGAGAGGTCCAGGCCGCGTTTGCAGATCTCCTCGAACTCCTCGGGGTTGTAGGCGATGCCGCCCCCCGTGCCGCCGAGCGTGAAGCTGGGCCGGATCACCATCGGGAACCCGGTGCCGCCGATCTCGCGCGTGATGCGGCGCTGCACCTCGAGCGCCTCGTCCATCGAGTGCGCGATGCCGCTCTTGGCCGAATGCAGGCCGATGCCCGTCATCGCGTCCTTGAACTTGAGTCGGTCCTCGGCCTTCTCGATCGCGTGCTGGTTGGCGCCGATCATCTCGACGCCGTACTTTGCCAGCACACCGTGCTTGTGCAGATCGAGCGCGCAGTTGAGCGCGGTCTGGCCACCCATCGTCGGCAGGATGGCGTCCGGGCGTTCCTTGGCGATGATCTTCTCGACGACGGACCAGGTGATCGGCTCGATGTAGGTCGCGTCGGCCATCTCCGGGTCGGTCATGATCGTCGCCGGATTGCTGTTCACGAGGATGACGCGGTAGCCCTCCTCGCGCAGCGCCTTGCAGGCCTGGGCGCCGGAGTAGTCGAACTCGCAGGCCTGGCCGATGACGATCGGGCCGGCGCCGACGATGAGGATGGACTTCAGGTCGTTGCGCTTGGGCATCTCAGTTCTTCTCCATCAAGGCAACGAAGCGATCGAACAGGTAGCCGATGTCGTGCGGGCCGGGCGACGCCTCGGGGTGGCCCTGGAAGCAGAACGCCGGCTTGTCGGTCCGGGCCAGGCCCTGCAGCGTGCCGTCGAAGAGGCTCACGTGCGTCGGTCGCAGCGTCGGCGGCAGGCTCTTCTCGTCGACCGCGAAGCCGTGGTTCTGGCTGGTGATGCTGACGCGGCCGGTATCGAGGTCCTGGACCGGATGGTTCGCGCCGTGATGACCGAACTTCATCTTGAAGGTCTTCGCCCCCGAGGCGAGCGCGAGGATCTGGTGCCCCAGGCAGATGCCGAAGGTCGGCAGGCCGGTCTCGATCAGTTGCCGCGTCGCCTCGATCGCATAGTCGCAGGGCTCGGGGTCGCCGGGACCGTTGCTGAGGAAGATGCCGTCGGGCTTGAGCAGGAGGACCTCGGCCGCCGGCGTCTTGGCGGGCACGACGGTGACCTGGCAAGCGCGGCTGGCAAGCATGCGCAGGATGTTGTGCTTGACGCCGAAGTCGTAGGCCACCACGTGGAACCTGGGCGCGTGCTGGCGACCGTAGCCGGCGTCGAGATCCCACGCGGTTTCAGTCCAGGGATAGGGCATGGCGGCGCTGACGACCTTGGCGAGGTCGAGGCCGGCCATGCTGGGCGCGGCGACGGCGAGCGCGCGGGCCTCGTCGACATGGGCGGGCGTGACCGCCACGCCGAGCGGCAACGCGAGGATGCAGCCGTTCTGCGCGCCGCTCGTGCGCAGCAGTCGCGTCAGCCGACGGGTGTCGATGTCGGAGATCGCCACCGTGCCCTCGTCGCACAGGTACTGCGCCAGCGTGCGTGTGCAGCGGAAGCTCGACTCGACCTGCGGCAGGTCACGGATGATCAACCCGGCGGCGTGGACCTTCGTGGACTCGACGTCTTGCTCGTTGACACCGGTATTGCCGATGTGCGGATAGGTCAGCGTGACGATCTGACGACAGTAGCTCGGATCGGTCAGGATCTCCTGATAACCGGTCAACGCCGTGTTGAAGACCACCTCACCGACCGTGTGCCCGGCCGCACCGATGGAGATGCCTCGGAAGACCGTGCCGTCTGCAAGTACGAGGAGGGCGGAAGGCAGATCGGGCAGCACGGGGTTCTCCGTTGTGCACGCGCCGGACTCCGCTCGTCGAAGAGCGTCATTCGGTGGTGATCCTCGGGGGGAGACGGTGCTGTCTCGGGAGCGAGAGTCTGCGCGAGCGGGTCAGTGCGGGTAAACCTGTAAATTATAGCCGTGAGCCCGTGCGCGACGCACCTCGGGCCACGAGGTGCCGGGCTCATCGACACTGCGACTTCACTCCCAGGAGGATCCATGAAAGGCGACACCCATGTCATCGCGCACCTCAACGCGCAGCTGAAGAACGAGCTGACGGCGATCAACCAGTACTTCATGCACTACCGCCTGATGAAGCACTGGGGCTACGACCGCTTGGCGAAGAAGGAGTACGAAGAGTCGATCGGCGAGATGAAGCACGCCGACAAGCTGATGGACCGCATCCTGATGCTGGACGGCCTGCCCAACCTGCAGGACCTCGGCAAGCTGGTGATCGGCGAGGATCTCGTCGAAGCGCTGCGTGGCGATCTGACGCTGGAGCAGGCCGCGCAGACGACGATCAAGGGCGGCATTGCACACTGCGAGTCCGTGCGCGACTACGTCTCGCGCGAGCTCCTCCAGGGCATCCTCGACGACACCGAGGAGCACATCGACTTCCTCGAGACCCAGCTGGGTCTGGTCGATCAGGTCGGACTGCAGAACTATCTGCAGTCCCAGATGGGTGACGTGGCGTCCTGAGCCTCGGCGGCGCAGATCAAGACCTTACCTTTCGGATGGGTCTTGTATTACGAATCATTCTTATTTATAGTGAGGCATCGGACTTCGACCGGCCTCCCATGATCGTCTGCGTCTGTCACCGCATTTCCCACCGCGAGATCGAGCGCCATGCGCTCGCTTGCGACAACTTCGACGAGCTGCAATTGAACACCGGCGTGGCCACGGGCTGCGGACGCTGCGGGGACTGTGCGAGGTCGGTGTTCGACGAGGTCCGCCAGGTGCCGACCTGCACCGGCGCCGCCCGGGGTGCGGGGCTGCACCATGCCGTGGCCCTGGCCTGAGGCCCATGCGGTGGCCGGCCCGCATGCCGACCGGGGTCATCGGGACTTGCAGGCGCCCTCGACCCTGTCGAGGCGATCGATGACCGCGAGCCCCGCGCCCGCCGCGGGGCTTGCCGACGACGCCCCGGCGTCGCAGGCGAGCCGCCGTGCCGCCCCAGCGATCGCGTCCGCGCCACCCCCGGTGCCCAGCACGACGCTCCTGCAGGGTCGCAGCGTAGTCCAGATCGAGCACAACGGTGCGCTCTACCAGCTGCGCAACACGCGGCTGGGCAAGCTGATCCTCACGAAGTAATTCAGCCCAGCGCGGCGATCCCGGCGCGGGCGATCTGTGCGTCCTCCGAGGACTTCACGCCGCTGACGCCGACGGCGCCGACGCACTGCCCCTCGACCATGATCGGCACCGCACCCTCCAGCATGCCCTGGAGCCGAGGCGCACTGAGGAAGGATGTCCGCCCCTGGTTGATCATGTCCTCGTAGACCTTGCTCTCGCGCCGGCCCATCGCCGCGGTGTGCGCCTTGGCCGGGGCGATGTGGGCGGACGCCGGCGCCGCCCCGTCGAGCCGTTGCAGCCACAACAGGTGCCCGCCGTCGTCGACGATGGCGATCGTGACGGCCCATCGGTGCGCCAACGCCTCGGCTTCGGCCGCCGCAGCGATGCGTTTCAGGTCGTCCAGGGTCAGGCAGGGCTTGGTCAGCATGGCAGCCTCTCGGTCATGGAAGCATGACTCTATCCGCCGCCGTCGCCGCAATCGGCTGTCAAGGGGCCCGCTGGAACTACAATGCGTCCGTCAGCTCCAAGCCAGCATTCTTCTCCCTAGGAGGTTTCCGCATGAACGAGATCCTGCAGAACGGTTACGGCGACTCGACAGCCTTGGCCGGCGGGCGCAACCGCGTCCTGCGCAACACCTATTGGCTGCTCGCCCTGTCGCTGGTGCCGACCGTGATAGGCGCCTGGGTCGGCGTGGCGACCGGCTTCAGCTTCTTCGCCGGCAGCCCCTTCATCGGCTTCCTGCTCTTCATGGGCATCGCCTTCGGATTCTTCTTTGCCATCGAGAAGTTCAAGAACTCCGGCATCGGCGTCGCCCTGCTGCTCGCGTTCACCTTCTTCATGGGGCTGATGCTGTCCCGCCTGATCGGCGCGGTGCTCGGCTTCAGCAACGGTGCGTCCCTGATCGCCTTTGCGTTTGGGGGCACCGCCGCGGTGTTCTTCGGCATGGCGTCGCTGGCCACCACGATCAAGCGCGACCTGTCCGGCATGGGCAAGTGGCTGATGGTCGGTGCGATCGGCATCATCGTGGCCGCGGTCGCGAACATCTGGCTGCAGATGCCGGCGCTGATGGCGACGATCTCCGCACTGGCCGTCGTGATCTTCTCGGCGTTCATGCTGTACGACATCAAGCGCGTGATCGATGGCGGGGAGACGAACTACGTCACCGCCACGCTGGCCATCTACCTGGACGTCTACAACGTGTTCCAGAGCCTGCTGAGCCTGCTCGGTATCTTCGGCGGCGAGCGCGAATAGCCCGGCCCCGCCCCGCACGACCAGGCCCCGCTGAGCGGGGCCTTTTTTCTTGCCGGCGGCTCAGGGCCGCTCGAACACCGCGATGCTCTCTACGTGCGCCGTGTGCGGGAACATGTTGATCGCCCCCGCAAGAGTGCACCGGTAGCCGGCCTGGTGCACCAGCAGACCGGCATCGCGTGCGAGGGTCGCCGGATTGCAGCTGACGTAGACGATGCGCGAGGGCGGCACCCACCCGGGCGCCAGACTCGGGTCCTGCGCCGCGTCGGCCACCGCCTTGGCCAGCGCGAAGGCGCCTTCGCGGGGTGGATCGACCAGCCACTTCTCGGCGTCGCCATAGCCCGCCAGGTCCGCCGGCGACAGCTCGAACAGATTGCGCGCCTCGAAGCGAGCCCGGTCCTGCAATCCATTGCGCAGCGCGTTCTCGCGCGAGCGGGCCACGAGGGCCTCGCTGCCTTCGATGCCCAGCACGTCGCGCGCCTGCGTGGCCAGCGGCAGCGTGAAGTTGCCCAGCCCGCAGAACCAGTCGATCACTCGCTCGACGGGGCGCACCTCCAGCAATCGCAAAGCCCGCACCACGAGCGCACGGTTGATGGCGTGATTGACCTGGGTGAAGTCGGTCGGCTTGAACGGCATCACGATGCCGAACTCGGGCAGCGAGTAGGCGAGTTCGCCCGGCGCCTGGTCGAGCCGGCACACGGAATCCGGGCCCTTCGCCTGCAGCCACCATTGCACGCGGTGGATCCGGCCGAAGTCGCGCAGTCGCGCCAAGTCGGAGTCGCTCAGCGGCTCCAGGTGGCGCAGCACCAGGGCCGTCACCAGCCCCTGCGGGCCTTCGCCGATCGCCACCTCGATCTGGGGCAGGCGATCACGCCCGTCCATCGCGGCGACCAGCTCGCGCAGCGGCATCAGCATGCTGCTCAGGTGCGGCGGCAGGATCTCGCAGTGCGTCATGTCGGCAACGTAGCTCGACTTGCGCTCGTGGAAGCCGATCAGCACCTTGCCCTTCTTCGTCACGTGACGGACCGACAGCCGCGCCCGGTAGCGGTAGCCCCAGGTCGGTCCTTCGATCGGCCGCAGCATGCGTTCGGCGCGGACCTTGCCCAGATGCCACAGGTTGTCCTCGAGCACGCGCTGCTTCACCGCGACCTGCGCTGCGACATGGAAGTGCTGCATCTTGCAGCCGCCGCAGAGGCCGAAGAACTCGCAGCGCGGCGCCACCCGCTGCGAACTCTCGCGCCGCAGCGCCCGCATCGTGGCCTGCTCCCAATGGTTCTTGCGCCGGCTCACGCTCACCTGCACCTGCTCGCCGGGCAAGGCGCCGTCGACGAATACCACCTTGCCTTCGGCGTTGCGTGCCACGCCCTGCGCTTCGAGATCCAGGGACTCGATCGTCAGCCATTCGTCCTGTGCCGTCATGCGCCGATTATCCCGGCGGCGCCGCCGCCATCGCGTGCTGTAATCGCGACCCATGATCACCGTCCATCACCTCGACAACTCGCGCTCGCAGCGGGTGCTGTGGCTGCTCGAAGAGCTCGGCCTGCAGTACGACGTCAAGCGCTACCAGCGCAATCGCAAGACCATGCTGGCGCCGCCCGAGCTGCTGGCCGTGCACCCGCTGGGCAAGTCGCCCGTCATCAGCGACGGTGCGCTGACGCTGGCCGAGTCCGGCGCGATCCTCGAGTACCTGGTGGCCCGCTACGGCCCGGGCCGCTTCGCGCCTCAGCCGGGCACGCCGGCTCACTTGCGCTACACCTACTGGATGCACTACGCCGAGGGATCGGCGATGCCGCCGCTGTTGCTCAAGCTGGTGTTCGACCGTGTCGAGAGTGCGCCGATGCCCTTCTTCGCCCGGCCGATCGCCCGCGCGATCTCCGGCAAGGTCAAGGCCGCGATGATCGACCCGAACATCAAGCGCCACCTCGACTTCATGGAGAAGGAACTGGCGCAAGGACCCTGGTTCGCCGGCGAGCAGTTCACCGCGGCCGACATCCAGATGAGCTTTCCGCTCGAGGCGGCGGCTGCGCGGGGTGGCCTCGATGCCAGCAGGCCGCGCCTGATGCAGTTCCTGTCGCGCATCCACGCCCGGCCCGCCTACCAACGCGCCCTCGAAACCGGCGGCCCCTACGAACTGCTGCGCTGAGGCGGCGCCTCAGAAGATGGAGTCGCGGTTGACGCCGTTGCGTGCCATCCGACGCTTCAGCTTGATCAACGCCTCCTGCTGAATCTGGCGGATGCGCTCGCGGGTCAGCCCCAGACGCTCGGCCAGCACCTCCAGCGTCTCGGGCTCGCGATCGTGCAGGCCGTAGCGGCCCGTCAGCACCTCGCGCTCGCGTTCGCTCAGTTCGTCCAGGCCGTGCTGGAGCAAGGCATCGAGCTCGTGGCTCAGCGTGTGCCCCATCGGATCGGCGGCCTGGTCGTCGGCCACCATGTCGATCACCGTCTCGGCGCCGTTGCCGCTGTTCTGGCGCTCGAGCGGCGCGTCCAGCGATGTCGGCTGCTCGGCGAAGCGCAACAGGTCCGTGACCTCGGATGCGGTTCGCCCCACGGCCGTGGCAATGTCCTCGACGCGCACGGCGCGGCCTTCGGTGCCCGCTGCCGCATCGGCCTCGAGCGCGCGGCGCGCCTTCAGCACCTGATTGAGCTCGCGCACCACGTGCACCGGCAGTCGCACCAGGCGCGCCTGATGCATGATCGCTCGCTCGATGCTCTGGCGGATCCACCACGACGCGTAGGTCGAGAAGCGGAAGCCTCGGTCCGGCTCGAACTTGCCAATCGCGTGCATCAGGCCCAGGTTGCCCTCCTCGATCAGGTCCGTCATCGGCAGGCCGCGACTCAGGTAGTTCTTCGCGATGCTGACCACCAGCCTCAGGTTGCGCTCGATCATCTGCTGCCGGGCAGCGAAGTCGCCGGCGCGCGCGCGCGTTGCCGTCGCGAACTCTTCCTCGGGCGTGAACAGCGGTGCACGCCGGATCTCGCGCAGATAGGTCTGCAGCGTGTTGCCGACTTCGCCTTCGCCGGCCGCCAGCGGCGCGGCTTCGCGCGCGACGTCGGCAGGCTCCTCGCCCCCGGGCAGCGCGGCGAGGTCTTCGTCGGTCGGATCCAGGGCAGGCGGCATCGGGTTCGCCGCCGCCTCCGCAAGCGCGTGCCCGTTGACGGTGGGGCGCGTGCGCTTGCTCATGATCAGGCGTCCGTCGCTCAGCGCGGCGGCAGCAACCTCACGGGATCGATCGGCTTGCCCTGCCTGCGGATCTCGAAGTGCAGTTGCACCCGGTCGGCGTCGGTCGATCCCATCTCGGCGATCTTCTGGCCGCGCTTGACCGGCTGATCCTCCTTCACCACCAGCGCCTGGTTGTGCGCATAGGCCGTCAGGTAGGTGTTGTTGTGCTTCACGATCACCAGGTTGCCATAACCGCGCAGACCCGAGCCGGCATAGACCACACGGCCGTCCGCCGCGGCCACCACCGGATCGCCGGCCTTGCCGCCGATCACCACGCCCTTGCTGCGGACTTCGTCGTAGCCTGCCAGCACGCTACCGCTGGCGGGCCAGGCCCAGTTCAACTCGTCGTCGTCACGGCTCGCCGTCGCCGTCGTCGTTGCTGCCGGCGGCGTGGGCGCCGGTGCAGCCGGTGCCGCGGCGCCCCCCGCGGGCGGCGCCGACGCGGCCGGCGGCTTGGCGTCCAGAGGCCGCGGCTCCACCTTGGCGACCGCCACCGGTCGCGTTGCCACCGCCCCGGGATCGACGTTCGGCGGCACGACGCGCAGCACCTGGCCGACCTCGAGTGCATTGGCGTTGTCCATGCCGTTCCAGCGCTGGATATCGCGCCAGTTCTGGCCGGTCTCCAGGCCGATGCGGATCATGGTGTCGCCGGGCTTGACGCTGTAGTAGCCGGGCTTGCCGGCGTTCTCGGCACCGGGCAGGGGCTTGGCCAGTTCCGCGACCGGGCTGCTGGCCGCAGCCGCCGCCGCTCCGGCTGCCGCCGCGGCGGCCGGGCTGCGCGTGGTGCGATCCTCCACCGGCGGCGCGCGACGGATGGTCGGCGCGCAGGCAGCCAGCGAGCCGAGCAGCAGCAGCAGCACCACACCCTGCAGCGCGGACCCGGCCGTGGCAAATCGAAAGCTCAAGAGCATGCGTTGCGTCCGTTCAATCGATGCCGGATTTTAAGGGGACGAACCGCACCGGCTCGTGAAAGGCACGACGCAGCGCTCCGTCGGCGAGTCGGTCGATCACCACCAGCACCTGCCCGCCATGGCGAACATCGTGCATCGGTGCGACCAGCCGCCCGCCCGGCGCCAGTTGTTCCAGCCAGGGCGCAGGCAGGTCCTCGCCACCGGCCGCGGCGATGATCCCGTCGTAGGGGGCATTGGGGGCGTGGCCGACGCGGCCATCACCGTAGACCAGCCGCAGGTTGTCGAGACGGTGCGCCGCCAGGTTGGCGCGCGCCTTGTCGTGCAGGGGCTTCAGTCGCTCGATGGACACGACCTGCCGCGCGAGTGCCGCCAGCACCGCCGCCTGGTAGCCGCAGCCGGTGCCGATCTCCAGCACCCGGGGCCGGACGCCGGGCGGCAGCGGCACGAGCAGCAGCTCGATCATGCGCGCCACCACCGAGGGCTTGGAGATCGTCTGCCCGAGGCCGATCGGCAGGCTGGTGTCTTCGTAGGCCTGGTTCGCCAGCGCGGTGTCGACGAAGGCATGCCGCGGGACCGCGCGCATCGCCGCCAGCACGCGCGCGTCGCGCACACCTTCGGCCTGCAGGCGCGCCAGCATGCGTTCCCGCACGCTGTGCGAGTCCAGTCCCAGGCCGGCCGGCGTGGCGCTGCGTCCGCGATCGAGCGCCGCCTCACGCACCGGCCGCTGCGGCCGCAGCAAGGGCACCGCCTTCGCCGCCGGCCGCGACTCGACCTGATCGAGTCGCAGCGGGAACTTCGGCGCGCGGCCGCTGCCCCCGCTCATCGCGCCGCCCCGGCATCGCGTTGCAGCCAATCCGACCAGGCCGGCAAGCCGCCATGATCGGTGAGATCGACCTGCAGCGGCGTCACCGAGACATGCCCCTGCGCGACGGCGTGGAAGTCGGTGCCTTCGCCGGCCTCGCGCGCGTTGCCGGCCGCGCCGATCCAGTAGATCGGTTCGCCGCGCGGGTTGCTCTGGCGGATCACCGGTTCACTGGCGTGCCGCCGGCCGAGGCGCGTCGTGCGGATCGACAACAAGGCGTCGTGCGGCCGATCGGGGATGTTCACGTTCAGCAGCCAGGCCCCCGCGGCCGGCGGCCGTTCGATGACCTGGGCGATCAGCCGGCGCGCGACCTGCGCGGCGCCGTCCAGGTGCTTCCAGCCTTTGTCGGCCAGCGAAAAGGCGATCGCGGGCACACCGAACAGGTAGCCCTCCATCGCCGCCGCGACCGTGCCCGAGTACAGCGTGTCGTCGCCCATGTTGGCGCCGTTGTTGATGCCCGAGACCACCAGGTCGGGGCGCTGCTCCAGCAGGCCGGTCAAGGCGACGTGCACGCAGTCCGACGGCGTGCCGTTGAGGTAGCGATAGCCGTTGGCCGCGGTCCAGACCGACAGCGGCCGCTGCAGGGTCAGCGCATTGGAGGTGCCGCTCGAGTTCTGCTCCGGCGCCACCACGTCGATCTCGCCGAGCCCGCGGCAGGCCTCCACCAGGGCCGCCAGTCCCGGCGCCAGATAGCCATCGTCGTTGGACACCAGGATGCGCATCGACTCATTGTAGGGAGCGCCTGCGTCGCATCGGCGACGGAGCGATGCCGCGTCGCTGCCTATCATCGCCGCCATGGTGCACCGAGGAGACACGACCATGCATGCCTGGCTCTGCGACAACCCGATCGGCCCCGAAGCCCTGAAGTGGACCGAGTTGCCCACGCCGCAGCCCCAGGCCGGCGAGGTGCGTGTCGCCGTGCGCGCGGCCAGCCTCAATTTCCCCGACCTGCTGATCGTGCAGAACAAGTACCAGATGAAGCCGCCGCTGCCCTTCGTGCCGGGCTCGGAGTTCTCCGGCGTGGTCGAGGCCGTCGGCGAGGGCGTGACCCACCTGCAGCCGGGCATGGCGGTGGCGTCCTTCGGCGGACTCGGCGGCTTCGGCACCCAGGTCTGCGTCAACGCGGCGCTGGCGATGCCGCTGCCGCCGGGCTTCGCCTTCGACGATGCCGCGGCCTTCCTGTGCACCTACGGCACCACGCACCACGCGCTGATCGATCGCGGCCAGCTCAAGGCCGGCGAGACGGTCCTGGTGCTGGGCGCGGCGGGCGGCGTCGGCACCGCGGCGATCCAGATCGCCAAGGCGGCCGGCGCGACCGTGATCGCCGCCGCCTCGACCGACGAGAAGTGCGCGCTGTGCAAGCGGCTGGGCGCCGACGCCACCATCAACTACGCCCAGGGCGACCTGCGCGAGCAGATCAAGGCCGCCACCGCCGGCAAAGGCCCGGACATCGTCTACGACCCGGTCGGCAGCGAGCTGGCCGAGCCGGTGTTCCGCTCGATCGGCTGGCGCGGCCGCTACCTCGTGATCGGCTTCGCCGGCGGCAGCATCCCCGCGCTGCCGCTCAATCTGACGCTGCTCAAGGGCGCGTCCATCGTCGGCGTGTTCTGGGGCGACTTCGCGCGTCGCGAGCCGAAGAACAACGCCCACGCCCTGGCCGAGCTGGCAGCGTGGTACGCGCAGGGCCGGATCAAGCCGGTCATCGAGCGCAAGCTGGCGTTGCAGGACCTGCCGCGTGCCTTCGAGCTGATGGCGGCACGGCAGGTGCGCGGCAAGCTGGTGCTGACCGTCGGCTGACACGGCGCCCCCCGTCGGAGTGCCCTCCGGCGAGCCATCGCCCCCCTGGGGCTGCGGTGCACAATCGGCGCCCTGCCTGCCCCAGGACGCCGACCTTGCGACGAACCCTGCTCAAGCTCCCCCTGCTGGCCCTGGCCGGCGGGATGGGGCGCGCCGTCGCGCAGGACCGTCCCTCCTACGCCTTCGGCGTGATCACCACCACCAGCGTGGTCGAGACCAAGCTGGCCTGGGAGCCCTTCTTCGAGGCCATGCGGCGCAGCACCGGCCTGGACGTGCGCGGGATCTATCCGGCCACCTACGAGGAGGCCGTCGACGCGATCGTCAGCAACCTCGTGCAACTGGCCTGGGTTTCCAACAAGGCGGCGCTCGACTGCATCGAGCGCGCCAACGTCGAGGTGTTCGCCCAGCTGGTCGACTCGGCCGGCGCGCAGGGTTACCGCTCGCTGATCGTCGCGCGGCGCGATGCGGCGCTCGGCACCATCGAGCAGTTGCTCGGCAAGCCCCGCAGCTGGCGCTTCGCGATGGGCGAGCGCAGTTCGACGTCCGGCTCGGTGATGCTCGAGTACGCCCTGTTCGTGCCGCGCAACATCAAGCCCGAGGAGCACTTCCTGACGCTGCTGCGCGGCACGCATGCCCAGGCCCTCGAGGCGGTGCTGTCGGGCCAGGTCCATGCCGCCACCTACAACACCGAGGAGCTGCACCGCCTGCGCGAGCAGGCACCGCACAAGGCGGCACAGATCAAGACCCTCTGGGAGTCGGCGATGATCCCGAAAGATCCCTTGCTGTGGCGGCGCGACCTGCCGCTGTCGGTGCGCAACCGCATCGCGGCCTATGTCTTCGGCGTCGGCAAGACCGTCGAGGAGAAGCTCATGCTCAAGCGCATGTTCGACCTCGCCGGCTTCAAGCGATCGAGCAACCAGCAGCTGAAGTTCGTGCTGGACATCGAGGACTTCCGCCAGCGCTCGGAGGTGCTGCTCGACGGCCGCATGAGCGAGCCGCAGAAGAACGAGCGCCTCGCCGACCTGCGCGAGCGCTACAACCGTCTGTCGACCGCGGTCCAGGCCGGCGTGGAGGCCGGCCGCTAGCGGCCCGGCACGCGTTTGAGGAGAGCACGATGGCTGTCAAGGTGCTGATCGTCGAGGACAACCCGGTGGCGCGGCATTTCCTCGTGCGCGTGGTTCGAGAGAGCTTCTCGGACGTCACCGGCATCACTGAAGTCAGCGACCTCGCCGGTGCCCGACGCGCGCTCGGGGTCGGCGGTGTCGCCGGCCCGCCGCCCGGGAGCGAGCCCTTCAAGCTGGTGCTGGTGGACCTCGAGCTGCCGGACGGCAACGGCCTGGAGTTGCTGACCGAGATGGCCGGTCACGGCGCCACCAAGATCGTCACGACGCTGTACTCCGACGATGACCATCTCTTCCCGGCGCTGCAGTGCGGCGCCGACGGCTACCTGCTCAAGGAAGACCGCTTCGAGGTGCTGGTCGAGGAGCTGCAGAAGATCGTGCGCGGTCAGCCGCCGCTGTCGCCGGCCATCGCGCGGCGCCTGCTATCGCACTTCCGGCTGTCCGACTCCGGATCGATGGCCCTCGACGGCCCGATCGCGCCGGGCGACTTCCAGCCGGCGCGCAGCACGGCGCCGCCGGTCTACGCCGAGCCCGACCACGAACGCCTGACGCCGCGCGAGACCGAGGTCCTGACCTACCTGAGCAAGGGCTTCACGATCAAGGAGATCGCCGGGCTGATGGGCATCAAGTGGTTCACCGTCAACGACCACATCAAGGCGATCTACCGCAAGCTCAACGTGTCCAGCCGCGCCGAGGCGGCGGTGCTGGCCAGCAAGCAGGGCCTGGTCTGACGATCGTCGACGCGGTGCGCCGATGAGCACCCTGCCCCCGGCGTCCACGAACCGGCCCTCGCCGACGCGCGACCGCCGCGGCGCCTACCGGGGCAGCGGTCGCGGCGATGGCGGCGACTCCGGCCTCGACACCGGCGTCCTCGAGCAGTGGCTACCCTCGCGGGTGCGCCACTCGCGCTGGCTCGGCTGGCGGCTGCGGGCCCTGGTCGCGCTGGCGCTTGCCGGCTGCGTCGGCCTGTTCCTGCTGACGCGCATGCTCGCAGCGCAGCCGTCGATCGACGCGGCCTGGCGGGCCAACCCGCAGGGCCAGCTCGAGCTGGCCGCCAGCGGCGACCCGGCGCTGGCGCCCTTCGTCGGGCGCGCCCTGCTCGGTGTGATGGGCGGCGACACGCGCATCGCGGTGCTGGACCCTCTGGTGCTGCAGCGGTCGCCGCGCTGGCTGCCCGACGACGCCGAGCGCGCCCGCCACCGCGAGCTGCACGCCCAGTTGCACGAGGCGCTCTCGCAGCAGCCGGTGCGCCTGTACTTCGCCGACGGCGGCACCGCCGAGCTCAAGCTGGGCCCTCGCGGCAGCCTGCACCTGGGCCTGCTCTACTGGCTGCTGGCCGGCCTGGCCCTGGTGCTCTACCTGATCGCGATGGTGGTGGTGTTGGTCCGCCCGACCCTGCGCAACACGCTGTACGCGCTGATGGCGCTGGCGCAGAGCGGCAACCTGCTGTTCATCGCCGCCGCCAGCACCCTCGACCTCGCGCTGCCCGCCGGCTTCGCGACCTGGGAGATGCGCGCGCGCATGCTGTTCGACCTGCTGACCGCCGCGGCCATCGTGCAGGCCGCCACCGTGCACCCGCGCCGCCTGCCCCACGCCAAGGTGGTGGCGGTGCTGGCCTGGGGCACGGTGATCGCCCTGGTCGGGCTGGAGCAGCTGAACCGGCTGCCCTCGGTCTGGTGGTGGACGCAGGGCGCCGGGGCGGCGCTCGGCCTGGCCGCGATCGCGCTGCTCGGCTGGTCCTACCGCATCGAACCGCATCCGTATGCGATGGTGCTGCGCCGCTTCGGCATCATCACCGTGGGCACCTGGATCTTGCTGACGGCCGCGGTCGCCGCGATCAGCCAGCCGTCTGGCACACAGCACGGCATCGCGATCGTCGGGTCGATGATCTGGGTCGTGTTCCTCGCCTCGCTGCTGCTGCTGGTGCCCTTCCTGGCCAAGTCGCAGCAGGTGCTGCGCGAGTTCTCGCTGCTGGCCGGCATCAGCACCGTCGCCACCTCGCTCGACCTGCTGTTCGTCGCCGCGTTCTCGTTCGGGCAGTTCACGTCCATCACCTTGTCGGTCTTCCTGGCGCTGGGGCTGTACGCTGGCGCGCGCCAGTGGATGCTCAACCAGCTGCGCGGCAGCCGCATGCTGACGATGGAGCGCCTGTTCGAGCGCCTGTACCGCATGGCGCGCGAGGTCGAGGCCCATCCCGAGCGCGCCGCCGGGTCGCTGCTGGGCCTGTTGCGCGAGCTATTCGAGCCGCTGGAAGCCGGCGTCGCCGCCAAGGCCAGTCGCCGCGCACGCGCCAGCGGCGACGGCTCGACGCTGGCCGTGCCGGTGCCCGACCTCAGCCGCGTCAGCGGCCGCGCCGACGAGACGCTGGTGCTGCGCTTCTCGCACCGCGGCCGGCGGCTCTTCACCGAGGAGGACGCGCGACTGGCCGACCGCATCGTCGACCAGCTCAAGCGTGCCGTCGCCTTCGACCAGGCCGTCGAGCGCGGGCGCAGCGAAGAACGTAGCCGCCTCGCCCAGGACCTGCACGACGACATCGGCGCGCGCCTGCTGACGCTGATGTACCAGGCGCGCAGCCCCGAGCAGGAGGAGTACATCCGCCACACCCTGCAGGATCTGAAGACGCTGACGCGCGGCCTGGCCGTCAGCAGCCACCGGCTGTCGCATGCCGCCGGCGAGTGGAAGGCCGACCTGCAGCAGCGGCTGCAGCTGGCCAACGTCACGCTCGACTGGCAGGCGCGCTTCGACCGCGACACCGAGCTCAATGTGGTGCAGTGGTCGGCGCTGACGCGCATCCTGCGCGAGCTCGTCAGCAACGCGATCGCCCATGCGCAGGCGACGCAACTGCTGATCACGCTGGACCTGCAGGACGACCGCCTCGAGCTGCTGGTGCGCGACAACGGCCACGGCCGCAACCCGCAGGTCTGGGCGCATGGCCTGGGCCTGGGCGGTGTGCGCAAGCGCGTCAAGCAGCTCGGTGGCGAGGTCGAGTGGCGCGAAGCGGTGCCGAGCGGCATCGAGTGCCGCGTGCGCTTCGCGCACTGGTCGCAGGCGGCGAGCGGCTGAGACCGGTCAGTCGGTGGCCGCGGCCGCGGGGCCCGGATCGGCCGGAGCCGCGCTGCCCAGGTGGTGCATCACGCGCTGCGGGAAGGGGATCTCGATGCCCTCGGTGTCCAGCACCCGCAGGATCGCGAGGTTGACCTCGGAGCGCAGGTTGGACTGGCCGTTGACCGGATCGGCGTTCCAGTACCAGACCGTCAGCTCCAGACCGTCGGCCGCGAAGTTGTTGAGGTGCACCGATGGCGCACGCTCCTCGTCCTTCGGGATCCGGTCGATGGCGCGGATCGCCGCCACCAGCCTGGGCTGCAGTGCGGCGATGTCGGTGCCGTAGGCGACCTGGACCGTCGTCGAGCTGAGGATGGCCTGGTCGCTGAGCGAGGCGTTCTCCACGCGCTGCGTGATCAGCAGCTCGTTCGGCACGATGGACTCGCGGCCGCTGGCCGCGCGGATCACGGTGGCGCGCGTGTTGATGTCGGTGATGCGCCCCTCGAAGCCGTCGACCTTGACGAGATCGCCGATGCGCAGCGAGCGCTCGGCCAGGATCACGAAGCCGCTGACGTAGTTGGCCGCGAGCTTCTGCAGGCCGAAGCCCAGGCCCACGCCGATGGCCCCGCCCAGCACGCTGAGCGCCGTCAGGTCGATGCCGGCCGCCGACAGCGCCAGCAGCAGGCCGACGAAGAGCAGCAGCGCCCGCGTCAGGTTGGCCGCCATCTTGCGCACCGACAGGTTGGCGAGCTGGCCCTTCAGCAGGCGCGTCTCGATCGCCGCGCTGACCCACAGGGCCAGCATCAGCACGACCACCGCGTTGAACACGCCCTCGAGCAGCGCGCGCAGGCTGATCCTGCTGTTGCCGAGCTTCCAGCTGATCGCGTCCAGTTCCTCCATCACCATCGGCAGCACGCCGGTGACCCAGAGGATCAGGCCGACCCACACGCCCCAGGACAGCCAGCGCTCGGCGATGCGCACGAACTCCGAGGCCGGGAAGGCCGCGCGCAGCACGCGCACCGCCAGCCGGATCAGCGCCAGCGCGAACAGCAAGGCGATCGCCAGCTTCATCACCGCCGGCGGCACGTTGATCAGCACGGTGTGGCGCGCCAGCACGGCGAAGCCGAGCGCCAGCAACGGGAACAGCGCACCGTCGACCAGCTTCTCGCCGAACAGCACCGAATGCGTGTCGGGGATGCGGCGGCCGCGCAGCAGCCGCGTCACGGCCCAGGCCAGCAGCAGGCAGCCGGCCAGCACGGCCAGCTCGATCAGCGCGCTGCTGCTCATCAGCGAGCGGCCCAGGGCCTCCAGCTCCTGCGGGGTCATCGGCCGGGCCATCGGCGACGAGGCGGCGACTCCCATCGGCGGGCTCAGCTGCCCAGGCCGGCCAGCACGCGCACGTGGGTCGCCACGCTGCGCGCGAGTGCGCCGAGGTTGTAGCCGCCCTCCAGGCAGGAGACGATGCGCCCCTTGGCGTGGCGCTCGGCCAGCGTCTTGAGCCGCTGCGTCATCCACGCGTAGTCGGCCTCGACCAGGCCCAGCTGGCCGAGGTCGTCGTCGCGGTGGGCGTCGAAGCCCGCGGAGATGAAGATCATCTGCGGCTTGAAGGCCTCGAGCCGCGGCATCCACTCCCGGTCGATCAGCTCGCGGACCGCCGGCCCCTTGGTGTAGGCGGGCACCGGCACGTTGACCATGTTCGTGCCCATCGGCACGCCGCCCGAGTGCGGGTAGAACGGGTGCTGGAAGTAGCTGACCATCAGCACCCGCTCGTCGCCGGCGATGATGTCCTCGGTGCCGTTGCCGTGGTGCACGTCGAAGTCCACGATGGCCACGCGCTGCAGGCCGCGCACGTCGAGCGCATGGCGCGCCGCGATCGCCACGTTGTTGAGGAAGCAAAAGCCCATCGCCTGCCGCCGCGTCGCATGGTGGCCGGGGGGGCGCACGGCGCAGAAGGCGTTCTCGGCCTCGCCGTCGATGACCGCGTCGGTGGCCGCCACCGCCGCGCCGGCGGCCCGCAGGGCGGCCTCCCAGGTGCCCGGGCCGGCGCTCGTGTCGGGGTCGAGGGCGCGACGCCGGCCGCTGGCCTCGACCTGCCGCATCGCGTCGCGCAGCTCGGCGAGGTAGCCGGCCTCGTGCGCGCGCCCGAGCTGAGCGTCATCGGCCCGCGGGGCGTCGCGCATCAGCAGCGCGAGGTCGAGGCTGGTTGCTCGCAGGTGGTCGGAGATGGCGTCGAGCCGCTGCGGGCTCTCGGGGTGGCCCGGGCCCATGTCGTGGCCGCGGCACGCGGGGTGGGAGTAGTAGGCGGTCGCCATCCGTCTTTGTCTTTCGTGGTCTCCGGGCGCGCGGCTTTCGGCTATGGTGCGCGCCATGACTTTGCACGCCCAGCTTCACCGGCTCGTCGATCAGATCGCCACGATTATCGTCGGCAAGCGCCCGCAGATCGAGGACAGCCTGGCCTGCCTGCTGGCGGGCGGCCACCTGCTGATCGAGGACGTGCCCGGCGTCGGCAAGACGACGCTGGCGCACGCGCTGGCCGTGTCGCTGGGCCTGCGCTTCTCGCGCGTCCAGTTCACGGCCGACCTGATGCCCTCCGACCTGGTCGGCGTGTCGGTCTACGAGCGCGGCCAGGAGGCCTTCGTCTTCCACCCCGGGCCGGTGTTCGCCCAGGTGCTGCTGGCCGACGAGATCAACCGCGCCGGCCCCAAGACCCAGAGTGCGCTGCTCGAGGCGATGGAGGAGCACCAGGTCACGGTGGAAGGCGAGACGCGCCCGTTGCCGGCGCCCTTCTTCGTGATCGCGACCCAGAACCCGAGCGACCAGCTCGGCACCTACCCGCTGCCCGAGAGCCAGCTCGACCGCTTCCTGATGTGCATCACGCTCGGCTACCCCGACCGCGCCAGCGAACGCGCCCTGCTGTCCGGCCGCGACCGCCGCGAGATCATCCATGCGCTGCAGCCGGTGATGACGCCGGTCGAGCTCCAGGCGGCCCAGCAGGCGGTGCTGGCCGTGCACGCGAGCGAGCCGCTGCTGGACTACCTGCAGGCCCTGATCGCCGCGACCCGCGACGGGCAGTGGTTCGTCGAAGGCCTTTCGCCGCGCGCCGGCATTGCCCTGCTGCGCGCGGCCAAGGCGCATGCTCTGCTCGACGCGCGCGACTACGTCGCGCCCGACGACCTGCAGGCCGTGCTGGCCCAGGCCATCGCGCACCGCCTGATGCCCGTCGCCGGCGCCGGGCGCGGCCGGCGCGAGCAGGTGCTGGCGATGGTCGATGCGGTGCCGCTGCCTTGAATGGCCGTGATGGGTGAGCCGTGATCGGTGATCCGTTGAAGGCGGAGGCGGCGTGATGGGATCACTGACCACGCATCACCGATCGCTGCGCCTGAGCGCCACAGCGCGCTGGCGCGCATGGTGGGACGCGCGGCATCCGCGCCGCGACACCCAGGCGCTGACGCAACGCAACGTCTACATCCTGCCGACGCGCGCGGGCTGGGTGTTTGCGCTGACCCTCGTGGTGCTGCTGGTCGCCTCGATCAACTACCAGCTCAGCCTCGGCTACGTCCTGACCTTCCTGCTGGCCGGCAGCGCGGTGGTGGCGATGCACGTCACCCACAGCACGCTGCGCGGGCTGGACCTGCACCTGCGCCCGCCGCAGGCGGTGTTCGCCGGCGAGGCGGCCACGATCGAGTGCGTGCTGGCCAGCACCGCGACGCGCGCACGCCACGGCATCGGCCTGCGGCTCCTCGAGCCCGGTCACGCCCCGCACTGGAGCTGGACCGACGTGGCCGCCGGCGGACAAGCCACCGTGCGGCTCGGTTTCATCGCGCCGCGGCGCGGCCGGCTGGCGCTGCCGACGGTCCGGCTCGAGACCCGTTTCCCGCTCGGCCTGTTCCGCGCCTGGAGCGACTGGCGACCGGCTTCCCTGCTGCTCGCCTACCCGCGCCCCGAACGCCCGGCCGCGCCGCTGCCCGCGGCCCGCGCGATCGGCAGCGGCTCGGCCAGCGCCCGCCGCAGCGAGGGCGGCGAGCTCGAAGGCATCCGCGCCTACCGGCGCGGCGATCCGCTGAAGCTGGTGGTCTGGAAGAAGGCCGCGCGCGCGCTCGACACCGGCGGCGAGCTCGTCAGCCGCGACACCCACAGCGCCGTGCGCCACGAACTCTGGCTCGACTGGACGATGACCGGCGCCCTGGCGCCCGAGGATCGCCTGTCGCGCCTGAGCGCCTGGGTGCTGGCCGCCGAGCGCAATGGCGCCGACTGGGGCCTGCGGCTGCCCGGACGCGAGCTCGCGCCGGCGCAAGGCGATGTGCACAAGCGAAACGGCCTCGAGGTCCTGGCGCTGTGGGCGTGAAGACCTGGACCTGGCCGGGCTGGCGGCACCTGCCGCGCGAGGCGCGCGACACCTTGTTCCTGCTGGCCGTGATCGCCTGGACGGTGCTGCCGCACGTGAGCCAGTTGCCGCTCTGGTGCAGCCTGCTCACGGCGGCCGTGCTGCTGTGGCGCGCCGCGCTGGCGGTGCGGGCTGCGCCGCTGCCCGGCCGCTGGGTGCTGGCCGGCGTGCTGGTGATCGCCCTGGCGCTGACGCTGGCGACCCATCGCACCCTGCTCGGCAAGGAGGCCGGTGTCACCCTGCTGGTGGTGCTGGTGGCGCTGAAGACGCTGGAGCTGCGGGCCCGGCGCGATGCCTTCGCGATCTTCTTCCTCGGCTTCTTCCTGGTGCTGACGCACTTCCTGTACTCGCAGGCGCTGCCGATCGCCGCAGCGATGCTGGTCTCGGTCTGGGGCCTGCTGACGGCGCTGGTGCTGGCGCACATGCCGGTCGGCCAGCCCGGCCTGCGCCAGGCGGGACAGCTGGCCGGCCGCTTTGCGCTGCTGGGCGCGCCGGTGATGGTGCTGCTGTTCGTGCTGTTCCCGCGCTTCGGCCCGTTGTGGGGCGTGCCCGGCAACGCCGGCGCGAAGACCGGCCTGTCGGGCGAGATGCGCATGGGCCTGATCGCCGAACTGGCCTCGGACGACAGCATCGCGATGCGCGTGCGCGTGCGGTCCGGGACGCCGCCGCCCCCCGAGGCGCTGTACTTCCGCGGGCCGGTGCTGTCGGCCTTCGACGGCACGACCTGGCGCGTCGGCCGACCGAGCTTCCCGGCGCGCCTGATGCCGCCGCTGAACCTGCGGCGCGAGGGCGAGCCGGTGGACATCGAGGTCACGCTCGAGCCCTTGCGGCTGACCAGCATCCCGACCCTGGAAGCCACGCCCGAGCTGCCGGCCATCGACGACCTGAGCCTCGCGCTGCGCGACGACCTGCACTGGGTCGCCGAGCGACCGGTCACCGAGCGCATCCGCTACACCGCGAAGGCCTGGCCGCGCTTTGCGCACGGGCCGCTCGATCCCATCGTCGGCCTGCAGGACCACCTGGAGCTGCCCCCGGGCGCCAACCCGCGCACGCTGCAATGGGCAGCGGCGCTGCGGCGGCAGCCGCGCTATGCCGAGGCCGACGCGAAAACGCTCGCCGCCGCGCTGATGCAGCACATCCGCAGCGAAGGCTACAGCTACACCCTCACCCCCGGCACCTACGACGAGGACGACAGCGGCGACGGCATCGACGAGTTCTGGCTCGATCGCAAGGCCGGCTTCTGCGAGCACTTCGCCGCCGCCTTCGTCGTGGTGATGCGGGCCTTCGACGTGCCGGCGCGCGTCGTCACCGGCTACCAGGGCGCCGAGCGCAACCCGGTCGACGGCAGCCTGGTGGTGCGCCAGAGCTTTGCGCATGCCTGGGCCGAGTACTGGCAACCGGGCGAAGGCTGGCTGCGCGCCGACCCGACGACCGCCGTGGCGCCCGATCGCATCGACCGCAGCCAGCCGCTGCGCCCGGCGCCCGGCTTCGTCGCCACGGCCTTCGGTGGCGTCGCGCCCGGCGCGCTGCTGCAGTTGCGTTTGCTGTGGGAGGCGACGAACAACCGCTGGAACCAGTGGGTGCTGACCTACTCGCGCGGCTCGCAGCTGGACCTGCTTCGCAAGCTCGGCTACCCCTCGCCCCGCTGGGAGGATGTGGCGCTGCTGCTGGCCGGCCTGATCGCCGGCCTGGGGCTGCTCGGCGCGGGCTGGGCCGCGTGGGACCAGCGGCACAGCGACCCTTGGGTGCGCGCCTACGCGCGCGTGCGACGCGCCGCGGCGGCGCTCGGCCAGCCGGCCGGCGACGCGCTGCCGCCGCGCGCCCTGGCCGCCCGCCTGCGTGCACGCTACGGCGCCGCGGCCGAACCGGCGGCCCGGGCGCTGCTCGACCTCGAGGGCCTGCGCTACGCGCCGCACGGCGCGCCGCTGTCGGTGCGCACCGTCGCGGCCCGCGCGCGACGACTGGCGACCGAGGCCATCGGTGCGCTGCGCCAGCTGCCGTCCCCGCCTCCTGCCACGCTTGTCGCTGCCGCCCCTCGATGAAGACTCGCCTGCCTCTGCCTGCCCTGCTCGCCGCCGTGCTGGCGCTGTCCGCGGCCCTGACACCGACCGACCTGTTCGCCGGCAAGGAGCGCAAGGGGGCGTCGAGCACCGATGCCCAGGCCGCCGAAGCCGTCGCCTACGGCCGCCGCGGCGACGTGATGGCGCTGGCCGCCGACATGGCCGAGCGCCGCGCACTCGACCTGGCCTGGGTCGAGGCGACCCTGGCGCAGGCCCGCCACGTGCCCAGCGTCGTGCGCCTGATGCAACCCGCGCCGCCGGGCACGGCCAAGAACTGGGCCGCCTACCGCGCGCGCTTCGTCGAGCCGGTACGCATCCGCGCCGGTGTCGCCTTCTGGCGCGAGCACGAGGCCTGGCTGCGCCAGGCCGAAGCGCGCTTCGGCGTGCCGCCCGAGATCATCGTCGGCATCGTGGGCGTCGAAACCATCTACGGCCGCCATCCCGGCAACTACCGCGTGCTGGACGCGCTGGCGACGCTGGGCTTGGACTTCCCCAAGGACGCACGTCGCGACCGCAGCGCCTTCTTCCGCGAGGAGCTCGAAGCCTTCCTCCTGCTGTGCCGCCAGCGTGACTGCGATCCGCTCGCCCCCCGTGGCAGCTACGCCGGCGCGAGCGGCATGCCGCAGTTCATGCCGAGCTCGCAGCTGCGCTATGCCGTCGACTTCGACGGCGACGGCCGCATCGATCTCGACACCAGCGGCGCCGACGTCGTCGGCTCGGTGGCCAACTACCTGGCCGTGTTCGGCTGGCAGCCCGGCCTGCCCACGCACTACGGGGTCAACGCACCGACCGACGTGAGCGATCGCGCCGCGCTGCTGCTCCCCGACATCCTGCCGAGCTTCAGCGCTGCGCAGTTCGGCGAGCGCGGCGCGGTGCTCGACAGCGCCGGCCGGCAGCACGAAGGGCCGCTGGCCCTGGTCGAGCTGCAGAACGGCGAGGCGGCTCCGAGCTACGTCGCCGGCACGCAGAACTTCTACGCGATCACGCGCTACAACTGGTCGAGCTACTACGCGATGGCGGTGATCGACCTGGGCCAGGCGGTCGCCGCCGTCGTCAACGCGGCCCGCTGACCGCGCCGCCGCATCCGGGTCACCGAGCGCCACCCCGACGGCGACAGTGCGCCCCACCACGGCGGCAGCCCCGCCTTCACCGCCGGCGGCGTGGCCTGCGGCTGCGGTCATCGAACACCGGCGGCTTGCCCCGCAGCCAGTGGACGAAGGCGGCGATCTCCGGGTGGGCACGCAGTGCGGCCCAGTCGCTGTAGTCGCGCGCGAGTTCGCGTTCGCTGAAGGTCGCGTGGATCTTGCGGTGGCACACGCGGTGCAGCAGCGCCAGGTTGCCCGGCTCGGTGCGCCCACCCTGGCTGCGAGGCACGAGATGATGCTCGTCGGCGGTCGGGCCCAGCTCGATCGTGCGGCCGCACAGCAGGCAGTCGGGTGGCGCCGCGGCGGGCACGACGCCGAACAGCTCGCTGCTGCGCAGGCGCCGCTTCGCGACCACGCCGCTCAGGCGCCCGGCAGGCGCGGCGGGTCCGGGTGCAGCCGCGCCATCGCCAGGGCATCGACGTAGACGCCGTCGCGCAAGGCAAAGGCGCGGTGCCTACCTTCGACCTCGAAGCCGAAGCGGCGATACAGCGCGATCGCGCGCGCGTTGTCGGCGAAGACCGTCAGCTCCAGCCGCAGCACCTGGGCCCAGCGGTCGGCGTAGTCGCACAAGGCCTGCATCAGCGCCGTGCCGACCCCCCGCCCCTGCGCGGTCGGCAGCACCGTGATGCCCAGCATCATCGCGTGGCGTCGCCGCAGCGACGGCCCGGCCGGATGCAGCCCGGCGCTGCCGACGACCGCGCCGCCGTGCTCGGCAACGAGCAGCAGGTCCGGCTTGCCGGGCTGCTGCAGGTCGGCCAGCCAGAGGCTCCAGCGTTCTTCGCTCGGATGGGGCAGTTGCAGCGTGCCCGGATAGACGGCCGGATCCGCCAACACGCGCGTCCAGTCGGCCGCGTCCTTCGTCGTCGCGCGTCGCACGATCACCGGCGACGGGGCGGCGGTCACGCTCAGACCCTTTCGCCCACCCAGCCGGCCACCGAGGCCAGCGCCTGCGGCAGCCTGGAGGCATCGCTGCCGCCGGCCATCGCCAGGTCGGGCTTGCCGCCGCCCTTGCCGCCGACCTGCTGGGCGACGAAGTTGACCAGCTCGCCGGCCTTGATGCGGCCCATGCGATCGGCGGTCACGCCGGCAGCCAGCTGAACCTTGCCGCCCTCGACGGCGGCCAGCACGATCGCCGCGCTCTTGAGCTTGTCCTTGAGCTTGTCCATGGTCTCGCGCAGCGTCTTGGCGTCGGCACCGTCGAGCGTGGCGGCCAGCACCTTCAGTCCCTTGACGTCGACCGCCTGGGACAGCAGCTCGTCGCCCTGCGACGACGCCAGCCTGCCCTTCAGCGCCGCCAATTCCTTCTCCAGCGCCCTCGCGTGCTCCAGCACCGCACCGACGCGGCCCGGCACCTCCGCCGGCGCCGCCTTCAGGCTCGCGGCGATGCCGTCCACCGTGCTTTGCAGTGACTGCACATAGGCCAGCGCGTTGTCCCCGGTGATGGCCTCGACGCGGCGGATGCCGGCCGCGACACCGCCCTCGGAGACGATCTTGAACAGGCCGATGTCGCCGGTGCGCTGCACGTGCGTGCCGCCGCACAGCTCGCGGCTCGTGCCGATGTCGAGCACGCGCACCTGGTCGCCGTACTTCTCGCCGAACAGCATCACGGCGCCGAGCTTCTGCGCCTCGTCCATCGGCACGACGCGCGCCTGGGTCTGCGCATTCGCCAGGATCTCGGCGTTGACCTTCGCCTCGACCTCGCGGACCTGCGCATCGCTCATCGGCGCGTTGTGGGCGAAGTCGAAGCGCGTGTGCGCGGCGTTGACCAGCGAGCCCTTCTGCTGCACGTGCGCGCCCAGCACCTCGCGCAGGGCCTTGTGCATCAGGTGGGTGACGCTGTGGTTGCGCATGGTCCTGGCGCGCTGCACGCCGTCGACGCGGGCGTTGAGCAGGTCGCCGACGCGGATCTCGCCCTCGACGATGCGGCCGTGATGGCCGAAGACATCGGCCTGGATCTTCTGCGTGTCTTCGACCAGCACGCGGCTGGTGCCGTTGCGCAGCTCGCCGCTGTCGCCGACCTGGCCGCCGCTCTCGGCGTAGAAGGGGGTGTGGTCTAGCACGATCACGGCGTCGTCGCCGGCACGGGCCGATGCGACCGGCGTGCCATCGATGTAGACGGCGGTCACCTGGACGCCTTCGCGGGCCAGCTGCTCGTAGCCGTGGAAGGTGGTCGCCGTGCCGCTGTACTCCAGCCCGGCGGCCATCTTGAACTTGCCGGCGGCGCGAGCCTGCTCGCGCTGGCGCTGCATGGCGGCGTCGAAACCGGCCTGGTCGACAGTCACGCCGCGCTCGCGGCAGACGTCGGCAGTCAGGTCCAGCGGAAAACCGTAGGTGTCGTGCAGCTTGAAGGCGGTCTCGCCGTCGATCGTCTTGGCCCCGCCTGCGAGCGCGGCTTCCAGGATCTCCATGCCGTTGGCGATGGTCTGGAAGAAGCGCTCCTCCTCCTGCCGCAGCACCTCGGTCACGCGCGCCTCGGCCTGACGCAGCTCGGGATAGGCCTCGCCCATCTGCACAACGAGTTCCTTCACCAGCCTGTGGAAGAAGGGCTTGCGCGCACCGAGCTTGTAGCCGTGGCGGATCGCACGGCGGGTAATCCGGCGCAGCACGTAGCCGCGCCCCTCGTTGCCCGGGATCACGCCGTCGACGATGGTGAAGGAGCAGGCACGGATGTGGTCCGCCAGGACTTTCAGCGAAGGCGAGTCCTTGTCGCAGTCCCGCGCGCCGGCCTCGTCGACCGCCTGCTTGGCCGCCGCCAGCAGCGCGACGAACAGATCGATCTCGTAGTTGCTGTGCACATGCTGCAGCACCGCCGTGATGCGCTCCAGGCCCATGCCGGTGTCCACGCTCGGCTTGGGCAGCTTGTGCA
>CAZTTC010000018.1:0-31006 GCA_964616015.1 uncultured Methylibium sp.
GCCGGCCTATGTCGAGAAGGCCAACGCGGGCGGCATCGAGCGCGTGCTGGTATGAGCGCTTGCGAGCTCTGCGCGACGGACGGCGGCGTGCTGGTGGTCCGCGCGGCCGAGTTCCGCGTGATCCGCGTGGCGGATGCCCACTTTCCGGCCTTCTACCGCGTGATCTGGAACGCCCACGTCGCCGAGTGGACGGACCTGCCGCCGCCGCAGCGCAGCCTGTGCCTGCAGGCCGTCGCCAAGGTCGAGACGGTGCTGCGCCAGGCCCTGAACCCGACCAAGATCAACCTGGCGAGCCTGGGCAACGTCGTGCCCCATCTGCACTGGCACGTGATCGCGCGCTTCGGATGGGACAGCCACTTCCCGCAGCCGGTCTGGGGGAGCGCACAGCGGGCCGTCGATCCGCCACCGGCACGGCGCCTGCCGATCGCCCTGGAAGCGCTGGACGCGCGTGTGGCCATGGCGCTGGCGGCGCTGGCCCGCGACTAGACTCCCGTCGAACTTCCCGAAAGCACCATGGCCGGCCTGACCAAGGACACCCCCACCCCGACCGCACTGACGGTCCATCAGCAGTCGCGCGTGCTGGAGATCGCGTTCTCCGACGGCGCCACCTTCCGTCTGCCCTTCGAGCTGCTGCGCGTCTACTCGCCGTCGGCCGAAGTGCAGGGCCACGGCCCGGGCCAGGAGGTGCTGCAGACCGGCAAGCGCGAGGTCGAGATCGTGGGCGTCGAGCCGGTCGGCAACTACGCCGTGCAGCCGACCTTCTCGGACGGCCACAGCTCGGGCCTCTATGCCTGGGACTACCTGTACTACCTGGGCGACCAGCAGGACGCCTTGTGGGCCGACTACCAGCGCCGCCTCGAGGCGGCCGGGGCCACGCGCGACACGCCGATGCCCGAGGCCGCGGGGTCGTCCTGCGGACACCATCACTGAGGTCCGAGCCGTGCCCCAGACCCACTTCGGGTTCGAGACCGTCGACGACGAGGCCAAGGCCGGCCGGGTGCGCGGCGTCTTCGACAGCGTGGCGTCGAAGTACGACGTGATGAACGACCTGATGTCGATGGGGCTGCATCGCGTCTGGAAGGCCTACACGGTGGCCGTCGCCAGGCTGCGCGAGGGCGACCGGGTGCTCGACATCGCCGGCGGCACCGGCGACCTGGCGCGCGCCTTCGCCCGGCAGGTCGGCGCCACCGGCACGGTGGTCCATACCGACATCAACGAGGCCATGTTGCGCACCGGCCGCGACCGCCTGCTCGACGAGGGCCTGTCGCTGCCGACGACGATCTGCGACGCCGAGGCCCTGCCGTTTGCCGAGGGCAGCTTCGACGTGGTCAGCGTCGCCTTCGGCCTGCGCAACATGACCCACAAGGAGCAGGCCCTGGCCGAGATGGCCCGGGTGCTGCGGCCGGGCGGGCGGCTGCTGGTGCTGGAGTTCTCGAAGGTCGCCAAGCCGCTGGAGAAGGCCTACGACTGGTATTCGTTCAAGCTGCTGCCGCGGCTGGGTCAATGGGTGGCCGGCGATGCCGACAGCTACCGCTACCTGGCCGAGTCGATCCGCATGCACCCGGATCGCGCCACCCTCAAGGCCATGATGAAGGCGGCCGGCTTCGGGCACGTCGATGTCCATACCCTGACCGGCGGGGTCGTCGCGCTGCACGTCGGCATCCGCTGCTGACGCCGGCGCATAGCGCCCAGGGGGTCGTTCCACCGCCCCAGGGTGTGCAGTTTCACCGGTCCCCGGCGCTGTCCGAGCGGTCCGCCCCCACTGATGAGGTGGTTCGCCGGGCGAGGGGGCCGCTTACACTGAATCTTTACCTTTGCGGGCGGTGTCGTCCGTCCTCCCGAGGCTCCCGAATGAAGTCGAATTCGACCGCTTTGCCGCTCTGGAAAGGCCGGTCCGGCGCAATCCTGGTGCTCGCCGGATTGCTGGCCGCCTGCGGCGCCGGCAAGGACAAGCCGCCCAGCCAGGTGGCCGCCAAGGTGAACAAGGAGGAAATCTCCGTTCACCAGGTCAACCACCTGTTGCAGCAACAGCGGGTGCGGGCCGACCAGGCCGACCGCGCCGGGCGCCAGGCGCTCGAGCGGCTGATCGACCAGGAACTGGCCCTGCAGCGCGCGGCCGAGCTGCGCGTGGACCGCGAGCCCCAGGTGCTGGCCCAGCTGGAAGCGGCGCGCCGCGAGATCATCGCGAGGGCCTACGCCGAGCGCGTCGCCGATGCCGCAGGCAAGCCGAGCGCCGACGAGGTCCGCCGCTACTACACCGACAAGCCGGCGCTGTTCCGCGAGCGCCGCATCTACAGCCTGCAGGAAATCTCGGTCGAGGCCCGGCCGGAGCAGGTCGAGGCCCTGCGCGGTCGCCTGGCCGGCGGCCTCGGCATGAGCGCTCTGGTCGAGTACCTCAAGGGCAACGACCTGCGCTTCACCGTCAACGAGGCGGTCCGCGCCGCCGAACAGCTGCCGCTGGACAGCGTCGATGCCTTCGCGAAGATGCGCGACGGCGAGAGCGCGCTGACCGCGACCCCGACCGGTGCGCAGATCCTGGTGCTGGTCGCGTCGCGCAGCGAGCCCGTCGACGAAGCCCGTGCCCGGCCGGCGATCGAGCAGTTCCTGCTGAACGAAGGCCGACGCAAGCGCGTCGAGGACGACATCCGGGCCTTGCGCGCGGCGGCGAAGATCGAGTACGTGGGCCGGTTCGCCGACGCAGCGACCGCCGAACGCGGCGCCACCCAGGCGGCTGCGGCGGCGGCCGCGGCCCCCGTGGTGGTTCCCGCCTCCGGCGCCCTGGACGTGAACGTCATCAACAGCGGAATGGGGTTGAAGAAATGAACCAGCTGCGGTGGAGCCTTGCACTGATCGCCCTGGTCCTGGGCATGCTGGGCGGGCCGGGGCGCGCCCTGGCGCAGGCCCAGACCGCGGCGCCGACGCCGGCGCCGGCCGCGGTGACCTCCGGCGAGTACCGCCTGGCGGCGGGCGACGCCGTGCGGATCACGGTCTTCCAGAACCCGGATCTCAGCCTCGAGACGCGCCTGTCCGAGGCCGGCACGATCTCCTTCCCGCTGTTGGGCAGCGTGCGCCTGCTCGGCATGACCACCGCCCAGGCTGAGCGGCGCCTCGCCGACGGCCTGCGTGACGGCAACTTCGTCAAACAGCCTCAGGTGTCGCTGCTGGTGATGCAGGTGCGCGGCAACCAGGTGTCGGTGCTGGGCCAGGTCGGGCGGCCGGGGCGCTACCCGATCGAGACCGGCGAGTTGCGCCTGACCGACCTGCTGGCCACGGCCGGTGGCATCACGCCCACCGGGGCGGACGTCGTGACCGTCGTCGGCACCCGCAACGGGAAGCCTTTCCGGGCCGAGGTGGATCTGCCCAAGGTCTTCGGGCCGGACCGCCGCGGCGACGACGTGCTGCTGCGCAACGACGACGTGGTCTGGGTCGACCGCGCACCGACGATCTTCATCTACGGCGAGGTCCAGCGGCCGGGCGTGCATCGCCTGGAGCGTGGCCTGACCGTGCTGCAGGCGCTCGCCACGGCGGGCGGCCTGACCCAGCGCGGGACCGAGAAGGGCATCCGGCTGCACCGCCGGGCCACGGACGGCAAGGTCGCTGTCACGCAGCCGGTGATGGACGACTCGCTGCGCGACGGCGATGTGCTGTATGTTCGCGAGAGCCTGTTCTAGGGCGGCGTTCCAGGGCGATCCGGAAAGACGGGGAGGCGCAAGATGTCGATCTCGCAGTATGTGAGGATCCTGTGGGCCCGCAAGTGGGTGGTGCTGGCGCTCTTCGTGCTGGTCAGCGGCTTCGGCATCCTGCATACGCTCAAGCAGCCGAAGCGCTACCTCGCCGAGGTATCGATGCTGGTGGAAGTGCGGCCCGACCCCATCCTCGGGGCGATGGCACCCGGCCTGGCGACGCCTGTCTTCATGGCCACGCAGGTCGAGATGATCCGCAGCGACCGTGTGGCCCACAAGGTCGTCAAGCTGCTCGGGATCGACAAGGCCGACGGTGCCGTGCAGGCTTGGATGGAGGCAACCCAGGGCAAGACCTCGATCGAGAACTACTACGGCGGCATCCTGCTGGCGGGCCTGACCGTCGAGCCGGCGCGCGGCACGAACTTCCTGACGATCGGCTACACCGCGCCGGACCCGAAGTTCGCCGCTGCGGCCGCGAACGCCTTCTCGCGCGGCTACCTGGACGTGGCGGTTGATCTGCGGGTCGAGCCGGCGCGCCAGTACGCGGCATGGTTCGACGAGCAGTCGAAGGTGCTGCGGGCGGATCTCGAGGAAGCGCAGGCCAAGCTGTCCAAGTATCAGCAGGACAAGGGCATCACCGACGAGCGTCTCGAGCAGGAGACCGCACGCCTCAACATCCTGATCGGTCAGCTCGCCACCGCGCAGGCCGAGCGCGCCGACGCGTCGAGCCGGCTGGGCGTCTCCGGCGGCGATGCTTCGCCCGACGTGCAGCAGAGCGCTGCGGTGCAGGCCCTGCGCAGCCAGCTGGCTGCGGCGCAGACCAAGTTGACGGAGATCAGCAATATCGTTGGCAGCAACCATCCGCAGCGCCTCACCCTGGAGGCGCAGATCGTGGAGATCAAGCAGCAGCTGGCGGCCGAGATGCGGCGCGTGTCGGGCAGCACCTCGGCGGTGAGCCGGGCGAGCGGCCGCAAGCTGGCCGAGCTGCAGGCCCTGGTCGATGCGCAGAAGGCGCGCGTGCTGTCCATGAAGTCGTCGCGCGACGACATCCAGGTGCTGGTGCGCGATGTCGAGAACGCGCAGCGCGCCTACGACGGCGCCCGGACCCGTCTCAGCCAGCTGAGTCTGGAGAGCCAGACGAATCAGCACAGCGTTCGCGTCATGAGCCCGGCGACCGAGCCCCTGGTGCCCTCCAACAAGGAGAACATGAAGCGCCTCGCCCTGTCGCTGGCGGCGGGGATGGCCGTGGCGCTGGGCGTGGCCTTGGGCCTCGAGATGCTGGACCGTCGCATTCGTGCACCGGAGGATCTGCTGGTGATGGAAGGTCTGCCCGTGCTCGGCGTCCTGAGCCCGCCCGGCTCGAAGGTGCCGATGTTCAGGCAACTGGCCTACGGGGGCCCGCCGATGCCGCGGCGGCCCGCTCTGCCCGGCGTAGGAGCACGCTGATGCGGATGAGCGTCGCCACCATCCCGACCCTGCCCAGGGCCAATCGCACCATCGGGGCGATCCTGGTGGACGCCGGCTTGATCACGCCGGAGAGTGCCGAGCAGGTGCTGCGCCTGCAGCGCCAGAACAACCTGCGCTTCGGCGAGGCCGCGATCCGCCTGGGCCTGCTGACCGAGGCCGACGTCCAGTTCGCGCTGGCGCGCCAGTTCGACTACGCCTACCTGCGTTTGAGCGAGAAGACCAGGACCGTGAGCGAGGAGGTCATCGCCGCGTACCAGCCCTTCAGCCCGAGCGTCGATCGGCTGCGGGCGATTCGCAGCCAGTTGATGCTGCGGTGGTTCGACAAGACCGACGGGCGGCAGACGCTCGCCGTCGTGGGCACGACGCGCAACGAAGGGCGCAGCTACGTGGCGGCCAACCTCGCGGTCGTGTTCGCGCAGCTGGGTGAGCGCACGCTGCTGATCGATGCAGACATGCGCAATCCGCGGCAGCAGCAGCTGTTCATGCTCGACAACAAGGCCGGCCTGTCGACGATGCTGGCCCACCGTGCGCGCGAAGAAGCGATCGTGCGGATCACCGACCTGGCCGGACTGTCGGTGTTGCCGGCCGGGCCGATACCGCCCAACCCCCTGGAGCTGCTGAACCGACCGAGCTTCGAGGAACTGCTGGCCCATGTCCGGGCGTCGTACGACGTCGTCCTGGTCGACACCCCGAGCCTGTCCAGTGGCGAGGACGCCTTGCCCATCGCGATGCGCACGGGGGCGGCTCTGGCGGTGGCGCGCACGGTGAAGACGCGGGTCCACGCGTTCACCGACATGGTGACCGGTCTCAGCGCTGCGGGTGTCGCTGTCGTCGGGTCGGTGCTGAACGACATCCCCGAGAACATGGCGAAGGCGGGCAAGTGAAGACGGCGGTGATGCTGGCTCTCGCGCGCGGCCTGACCGGACCGCAGGCGGACTGGTGGCTCCCGCTCGTCGGCCTGGGGGTCATGTACCTCCCGGCCTACTGGTCGGCCGCGCAGACCATCTGGCAGTCCGACGAACACGCGCACGGCCCCATCGTCCTGCTGGTGGCACTGGGCTTGTTCTGGAGCCGGCGCCAGCATCTCTCGGGGATCGAGGCGCCGGCCGGGGGGCGCCAGGGCTGGGCGCTGCTCTTGGGGGGCCTGATGGTCTACGTCGCGGCCCGCACGCTCGATTCGTCCGTGCTCATGTTCGCTTCGCAGCCACTCGTGGTCGCCGGCAGCATCCTGTTGCTGAAGGGCGCGCGTGGCCTGCGCTGGGTCTGGTTTCCCGTCTTCTATCTCGTGTTCATGATCCCGCTGCCGAGCTTCGTGATCGATGCGGCGACGGGTCCCCTGAAGCAGGCGATCTCCGTGATCGCGGAGACGATCCTCTATGCCGTCGGCTACCCGATCGCCCGCAGCGGCGTGATCATCTCGATCGGCAAGTACCAGATGCTGGTGGCCGACGCCTGCTCGGGCCTGCACTCGATGCTCAGTCTGACGGCCCTGGGCTCGCTGTTTCTCTACCTGACGGCACGACCGAGCCGGTGGCACAACGCGCTGATGGCCGCCGCCATCCTGCCGATCGCTTTCGTCGCCAACGTGGTTCGCGTCATTGCGCTCGTGCTGGTCACCTATCACTTCGGCGACGAGGCCGGGCAGGGTTTCCTGCACGGTGCAGCCGGGATCGTCCTCATGCTGGCGGCGCTTGCAGCGCTCTTTGCCATGGACGCGCTGCTGTGGGCCGTGCGTCCGCAGCGCGGCGCGGTCGCCGTCGTCAATCGCCAACAGGAGCCGGCCAGTCCGGCGTAGCGCCATGGGTGATCTTGCTTACTCTCTGGGGCAGCACAGCGACCCGCAACTGGGCGCGCTGGATCGGACGCCCGATCCGGTGCTGCCGATCGTCACCAACGACGGCGGCTTGTTGCTCGACTACAAGCAAGCACGCAGCATCGGCGAGGACCTGGCGCCGACCTACTGCTTCGCCGACCCCTTCCCGCACATCGTGCTCGACAACTTCCTGCCGCCGGCCGTCGCGAAGATGGCGCTGCGGCACTTTCCGACCGAGAGCCTGGCGTCGGACCGCGTCTTCGAGGCAGGCTACTCCGGCCTGCACAAGCGACAGATCCTGCCCGCCGACTGCGATGCCGAGGCCCGCGCCCTGTTCCACTTCTTCAACTCGCAGCCGATGCTCCAGTTCCTGGAGGGCTTGTCGGCGATCCAGGGCCTGATTCCCGACCCTTACTTCAATGGCGGCGGCTACCACGAGACCAAGCGGGGCGGCAAGCTCGGCGTGCACGCCGACTTCCGCATCAATGACACGCTCCATCTGCACCGCCGGATGAACGTCATCATCTACCTCAACGAGAACTGGCAGGACGAGTACGGCGGTTTCCTCGAGCTCTGGGATCGCAAGATGACCCAGGTCCAGCGCTCGGTGGCGCCGGTCTTCAACCGCTGCGTGATCTTCAACACCGATGCCGACTCCTACCACGGGCACCCGGATCCGCTGACCTGTCCCGACGACGTGCGTCGCCGGTCGATCGCGCTTTACTACTACACCGCCTCCAAGGAGATCTACAACGAGGTCCCGAGCGTCGGGACGATGTACCAGGCGCGACCGGGGGATGCGCCGTCGGTGAAGCGCGAGGCCCAGCAGCTCAAGTTGGACCAGCACCTGCGTCAGTGGGTCCCGCCGGCGTTGATGCGCTACGTCAATGCCGTGAGGCGTCGCCTGCGCTCCTGAGTCGAGGGCGGTCGCTGCCCTTTGCGGCACCTGTCGGCTGCCATTGCCCCTCCACCGTCGCCATGCTGGCCCAGAACCTCAAGGCTCTTGCCGTCGTGCTGGGCATCGCGCTGGCGGTGTTCTTCGTCGTCAAGCCGATGTGCCTGCGGTTCATGACCGAGGAGGCCTTCAAGCAGCGGCGCAACCTGTGGCTGCTGCTCACGGTCGCGGCCTTCGTCAGCCCGAACTTCTGGCTGTTCTCGGCGCTCACGGCCGGGCTGGTGTGGCGCCTGGCGCGCCACGAGCCGAATCCGATCGCGCTGTACATCTTCCTGGCGTTCCTGGTTCCGCCGGTGCGCTACGGCTTGTCGTATGGGACCTTCGGCATCGCCGACCTGACGCTGCACCGCTTGCTGGCACTCGTGATCCTGCTGCCGTGGATGGTCCGGCATCTCCGCGCTGCCGATCGCGTCGATCCCCTCAAGGCCGTCGCCGTCGATCGCCTGGTGCTGCTGTTCGGCGCGCTGCAGGTCCTGTCGATGCTGCCGTACGAGCCGGCGACCCGCACGGTGCTGCGAGCCCTGCTGTACTTCCTCGACGTCTACGTCGTCTACTACGTCGCGTCGCGTTCCTGCACACGCAAGGAGCAGCTGGTCGAGTTCATGGCCTGCCTGGTGCTGGCCTGTGCCTTGCTCGCACCGCTCGCGGTCTTCGAGGCAGTCAGGACGTGGCCGCTCTACGGCGGGATCAGCCTCCAGTGGGGTGCCTACGGGGCGGCGCTGCTGTACCGCGAAGGCATGCTGCGGCCTGCGGTGACGACGGGTCATGCGCTGACGCTGGGCTACTTCGCCGGGATCGCCTTCGGCTTCTGGCTCTACCTCGCGGCGCGCACGCCGTCGCGCACGGTCATGCTCGTCGGCGTGGTCTGGATGTGGGCCGGGCTGATCGCGGCGTACTCGCGCGCTCCCTGGCTGATGGCCGTGCTGCTCTACCTCACGTTCGCCTTGATCGGTCCGGCGGGGGCCTCGAAGTTCATGAAGTCGCTGTTGGTCGTCGGCGTGCTGGCCATGGCGGTCCTGCTGTCGCCCGCCGGCGACCGGATCGTCGACCTGCTCCCCTTCATCGGCACGGTCGAGTCGAAGAACGTCGAGTACCGCCAGACCCTGATCGAGACGACCTGGGTGCTGGTTCAGCAGAATCCGCTGTTCGGCAATCGATTCGTGGCACAGCAGACCGAAGAACTGGTCAACGGGCAGGGCATCCTCGACCTGGTCAACGCCTATGCGGCCGTGGCTCTGTACAACGGGCTCGTCGGGCTCGCGCTCTTCGTGGGGGCGCATCTGATCGCCCTGGTGATGGCCTTCAACTGGATGCGGCGCATGCGCACTGTCGATCCCGACTCTTCGCTCATCGGTGCGAGTCTCGTGACCTGCATGATTGCCACGATCTTCTTCCAGGCCGCCTCCGGACCGGTGTGGATGCACCAGATCCTGGTCGGCCTGCTGGTCGCCTACGCGTCGATCTGCATGCGCCATGATGCTCACGATCGGGCACGCCATGGCGTCCGGCGAGCGGGCGGCGTGTTCGCGGCACGCGGCGCCTAGATGGTGGGTTGTCTGGTTGCCATGGCCGACGTGCGTGGCGCCCTGGCCGCCGCGGCATGCACGCGGGCGCGCCCGGGCGCGTGGCGCGGGCTGCTCCTGCGTCGCACCGAGGGCGTCGTGCCGTGAACCTCGCGTCGCTAAAGAAGCGGGCGCTCAAGGCCTCCGCCGGAGAGCTGATCGGGTTCGTCGGGGCCCAGGCGCTGAGGTTCGTCTCGACGATCATCCTGAGCCGCCTGCTCTTCCCGGAGGCCTTCGGCCTGGCGGCCCTGGTGACCGTGTTCACGCAGGGACTGATGCTGCTGTCCGACGTCGGCATCCAGCAGAGCGTGATCCAGAACGAGCGCGGCGACGAAACGCGCTTCCTGAACACCGCCTGGACGATGCAGGCCGTGCGCGGCCTGCTGCTCTGGGGCGTGTCGTGCGCGCTGGCATGGCCGATGTCACTGATTTACGGTGAGCCCGAGTTGCTGTGGCTGCTACCGGTCGGAACGTTCAGCGTCGTGATCCTCGGCTTCTCGTCGACGAGCTTCTACACGCTGCGCCGCCGGCTCGCCGTCGGCCGGCTCGTGCGGATCGAGCTGGCGGCGCAGGCCTTCGGCCTCGCGGTGGTGGTGCCGTGGGCCTACTTCCATCCGTCGGTCTGGGCCATCGTGGCCGGGGGGCTGGCCAGCGCTCTGTTCAGGGCCGTCGCCGGGCACTTCGTGGACGTCGGCTACCGCAACCGCTTCGAGTGGGATCCCACGGCACAGCGGGCGATCTTCAGCTTCGGCAAGTGGATCTTCGGCTCATCGGCGTTTTCCTTCCTCAGCCGCCAGGGCGATCGACTGATGCTCGGTCACTACCTCGGCATGGCCGCGTTGGGGGTCTACACGATCGCCGTGTTCCTCAGCGAAGCGCTCGGCACCGCCGTGACCCGCATCACGCAGGGCGTGCTGTTCCCGCTGTTCAGTCAGATCCACCGCGAGGACTCGGCGCGACTGAGGGAGCTTTACTACAAGGCCCGACTGAGGCTCGACGTGTTCGGATTGATCCCGATCGGGGCCATGGTCGTGTTGTCGCAGACTGTCATCGACATCATCTACGACCCGCGCTACCAGGAGGCCGGATGGATGCTGCAGGCTCTGTGCATCCGGGTCGCCATGGGCGTCGTGCTGGTGCCGCTGGAAACCTGCCTGTCGTCCATCGGGCATGCGCGCTACGGCCTCTACCAGAACATCGGACGGACCCTGTGGATAGTCATCGGCATTCCGCTGGCCTGGTCCCGGTTCGGCATTGCCGGCGTGGTCTGGGTGACGGCCACCTCGGAGGTGCCGGTGCTCGTCATCCTGTGGCGGGCATTCCATCGCCTGAAGCTGCTTCGTCCCTCCCGCGAGGTTCTGGCACTCGCCATCTTCGCGCTAGGCGTTGCGCTGGGCTACGTCATCGACCTGGCGGTGCAGGCCACCGCGCGGCACTTCGGCTGGCAGTTCTGACCGTCGGGTCCGAGGTCAGGAGCTTGCACTCTGGCCGGCGAGCGCATGCTCGTAGACCTTGAGCGTGGCCGCGACCGCAACGGCCGGCGAGTGTGTGTCGGTGATGAACCGCCGGGCCGCGCTTCCGAGCTCGGCGGCCCTGGCGCGATCTCGCATCAGCCGCAAGATGTCATCGGCCAAGGTCTCGATCGACGCCGAGATGAGGCCGGTCTTGTCGCGCAGCACGACCTCGTTGACACCTTCGCAATCGATGGCTGCAATCGGGCAGCCCTGCGACATCGCTTCCGCCGCCGTGTAGCCTGCACTTTCCCAGCGCGACGCGATGACCGTCACGCCCGCTTGCACGCGCAAGGCCGCGACTTCGCTCGGCGGCAGCGCGCCGCGGTAGTCAACTTGCCGCAACTCGTCGGCGCTGAACAGCCTGCGTGCAAAGTCGGCGAAGTGGACCAGCGATCCCCCCGACTGCATCAAGCCTCGATCGGGCCCGGCGAAGATCAGCCTCGCATCGGGCTGCTGCGCCAGGACCCGCTTGAAGGCCTCCAGCATGCGGTCGCCCCCCTTGACCTTGTCGAACCGCCCGACGAACAGCACGAGGCCCGGGTCTGCCGCCTGCGGGCTCCACACGCGGGCCTTGGACGGATCGATGGGATTGGGGACGTAGAAGCCCTGAGCCTGCAGGCCGTACTTGGACACGGTGCGGGCGAGCGTGTTGCGCGATGGCGCGGTGATGTAGCGCATGGCGCGCAGCGCCCGGCCCTCCGCCGCGATCTTCGAAGCCGATGTCGGCAGGGAGAGCTCCTCATCGACCAAGGTCAGGAACGCCGGGCCGTGCAGCTTGACGACCGTGGGGATGCCGAGTCGCGCGACATGCGCAGGCCACCCGAAGGATTCCTCCATCTCGAGGACGTCGATGCGATGCCGCTGGTGCAGCGAGCGCACCGTGTCGGCAATCGCGAGTCCGTAGCTCAGGGGGCGGGCTTGCCCGAAGGCCGCGGCCAGTCGACGCCGGACCTGGGTCACGCGCCGGGCTTGGACAGGATAGACACCTTCTGAAGGACGGGCGCGAGCGGCGACGACGGACACTTCGTGTCCCAAGGCCATCAGGGCGTGACGCATGTGGTCCACGTAGGTCACGATGCCGTTCGCGGCTTCGGTGAGAGGCCAGCTGGGTGACAGGAGCGCGACGTGCATGGCGTTTTCTGCTGAGGACCGCTTCGGCGCACCGCACTATGCCGAAGTTGATGAGGACTGACTTCCCTACATCCGAGGGGCGACGCATCCCGGGCCGAGACCGGGATCCGGGGCGCTCGCGCGACCCGACGTCGGCGCGACGCCGTCTACCTGGCGGGTTCGAGCAGGTAGATGCTGTCGACCCCCCCGGGCATCCAGCTCTCCACCTTGAAGCGTCCGACGACCCGGTGACCGGGCAGCGCCGAGAAAGCGATGCGGTACTTCGCGTCGGGACGTTCGATGGTGACAGATCCGGCCGGCCGGCGGATGTTCTCCTCGAGCCGGCCTGCGTAGTTGTTGTACTCGAAGCCTCCGTCGATGTCCGCCGGCCGCGCCTGCAAGCCGGTCTCGGCGTGGCGTATCACGGACCAGCGCACGCGGTTCCACTCGAGATAGTCCCGGGTTCCCGCCAGCCCGAACCCGAGGTACAGGCCGATCACGAGGCCGGCGGCGAAGCGTCGACGCCCCCCCGCGCGCAGCGCTGGTGCCCAAACGGCCAGCATCACGCACGCGAGCGCGACGTTCAGGAGCACGTAGCGATCGAACCACAGGTGCGAGAACAGCAGCGGCAGGTTGTAGATCGCGGAGGTGGCCAGCACCAGGATGGCGAGGCCGTCGTGGCGACGCATCGGTGTGCGTGGCCCGCCCAGCAGCCATCCGCGGGCGGCCTGCAGCCCGACCCACACGCTCAGGACAGCCGCGAAGGTGACGACCGCCCAGAACAGCGGCGGCATCCGGGGCAGGCTGTCCCCGCCGGGCAGCGTCCGCGCGCCCAGGCCGAAGTCGACGATGGTGTTGGGCGCCAGCGGCATCAGCGATCGCGTGACGTACAGCAAGAGGGTCACGGCCGCAGCCACCGCCGTCGTCGTCCAGGGCCAGGGGGCTCGACGACCGGCATCGCCGGCGTCGTGCCCGCGGCCGCCAGCCAGCACCAGCCAGGGCAGCAGGCACAGCCCCAGGTAGGCCAGGAGGGTCAGCAGCTTCTGCAGCGCGACCCGCGGGTAGCCGAGTTCGAGTCTCAGCATGCTTTGCAGCGCCAGCCGCAGCGCCTCGGTGGAGCCCTCGTAGAGACTCGGCACGCCGATCGTGGCTTTCAAGACCAGGGGGAACGCGAACACCGCGGCAACGACGACAATCGCCGGAAGGATCACCGGGGTCAGGGCCGAGCGGTCGAGGCCGCGCGTGAAGATCCGGTGCACGACGAATCCCGCTGCCAACGCGATGCCCAATTGCCGGATCGAGCACGCCGCCAGCACGGCGAGCCAGGCAAGGGCGAGCAGTGCGGCCCGGCCGCGGGTCTGCGACGACATGAAGAGCTGGATCGCCAGCAGGCTGAAGAACAGGAAGGGCACGTCGGTCATGAAGGACGCAGACGCCGTGATCAGGATCGGGTTGGCCAGCAGCACGGCTGCGGCCACGACGGCAGGGCGGCGGCCGCTTCCGGCGGTGCGCGCGATGCTGTACACGAGGAGCACCGAGCCGGCCCCGAGGCTCATGACGAGAATGCGCAGGGCGGTGAACGAGAAGTCCGTCAACGCGGTGACACCGGCCGCGAGGTATACCTGTCCGACCAGGGTCATCGACTGCCAGTCGGTCAGCTCCAGGCGGCCCCGTTCGGTCAACCACTTGACCGGCAGCGCATAGGCCCAGTCGTCATTGAGCGGGAAGTCGCCGACCGGGCCGATCACGGCGCCGCCGACGATCATGACCAGCAGCAGCGCCGACATCGCGTAGACGTCGTGGAGGCTCCAGGACTCGCGTTGCAGGTCGGCTTCAGGGGTGGGCATCGGTGCAACAGGTTTCTCGAGACGAGCGTGGACTGATGATGATGGTGAACCAGGGGCCGACCGGCCGGGTGAACGCGAACCGCCACGGGGCGGCTTGCCCGCGGCGACGCAGCCACGCGGTCCTCGGGCCATCGGGGTGGCACGGTCGATGAACCTGGCCATTGTCTATGCGGTGCTCGCGCTGATCGCGACGGCGGCGAACATCGGCGCCCAGGACCTCTGCATCCGAATCTACGCCGGCGCCTACGGCGTGCCCGTGTCGGTGGTGGTCGGGACGGCCGTCGGGCTCGTCCTCAAGTACCTGCTGGACAAGCGCTACATCTTTCGCTTTCGCGCCCGCGATGCCTTGCACGATGGCCGGACCTTCGTGCTGTACACCGTGATGGGGCTGGCGACCACGGGGGTGTTCTGGGGCTTCGAGTTCGGTTTCCATCATCTGTTCGGAAGCCGGGAGATGCGCTACCTGGGGGGTGTCATCGGTCTGGTGATCGGCTACCTGATCAAGTACCAGCTCGACAAGCGCTACGTCTTTCGCCAGGAGGGCGCATGAGGCAGGTCTCGTCCTGGGGCCGCCTGAGCCACGAGCTGCACGACGTGATTGCCCTGGCCGACCGTAGCAGCATTCGCGACGTGCTGACCACCCACCATCCCGGGGTCGCGCACGGCATGGGGCGCAGCTACGGCGACGTCTGCCTGAACCCCGGCGGCGTGCTCTGGAGCACGACCGGCCTGGATCGCTTCATCGAGTTCGACGAAGCGACCGGCCGGCTGCGCTGTGAGGCGGGTGTGCTGCTGCGGGACATCCAGCGCCTGGCCCTGCCGCGCGGCTGGATGCTGCCTGTCAGCCCCGGAACGCAGTGGGTCACCGCCGGCGGCGCGGTGGCGAACGACATCCACGGCAAGAACCACCACCGGCTCGGCTCCTTCGGTGATCACGTGCGTTCGCTTCGATTGGCCAGGACGGACGGCGAGCTCATCGACTGCGGCCCGGCGGTGCGGCCGGACTGGTTGGCCGCCACGGTCGGTGGCCTCGGGCTGACCGGCGTCGTGCTGGAGATGGAGATCCAGTTGCGCCGCGTCGCCGGCCCGTGGCTCGACGCCGAGAGCCTGCCCTTCGAGCGACTCGACGACTTCTTCCGCCTGGCCGACGAGTCCGAGGCCGCCTGGGAGCACACCGTGGCCTGGATCGACTGCGTGGCGGCCGGTGCGGGTCGCGGTCTGTTCATGCGGGCCAATCCTTCCGAGCACAGCGCTCCGTCGCCCGGGGCGCAGCGTCCCTGGACCATGCCCGTCGTGCCGCCGGTCTCCCTGGTCAACCGATGGACCTTGCGACCCTTCAACGCGGCCTACTTCCATCTCGGCAAGCGGCGCGCGGGACGGGCCGTCGTGCACTACGAGCCCTTCTCCCACCCGCTGGACCACCTGCACGAGTGGAACCGGATGTACGGGCCGCTGGGCTTCTTCCAGTACCAGAGCGTCGTGCCGCGCGCGGCCGAAAGGGACGCGACCCGGGCCATGCTCCAGGCGATCGCGCGATCGGGCGAAGGCTCGTTCCTGGCGGTGCTGAAGACCTTCGGCGACCGGCCGTCGCCGGGCATGCTCAGCTTTCCGCGCCATGGCGTCACGCTGGCGCTGGACTTCCCCAATCGCGGCGCGCGGACGCTGGGCCTGTTCGAGCGCCTGGATGCGATCGTCCGCGCGGCCGGCGGCTGGCTGTATCCGGCCAAGGACGCGCGCATGCCGCGCGACCTGTTCGAGGCGGGCTGTCCGCGCCTCGGCGAGTTCCTCAAGTACCGCGATCCGGGCATCAGCTCGGCCATGTCACGTCGTCTGATCGGGAGTTGAGTTGGAAGCACTTCGAAGGATCGTCATCGTCGGCGCCACGTCGTCGATCGCCGAGCACTGCGCCCGCCTCTGGGTCCAGGACCGGCCCGTGGACCTGACGCTGATCGGTCGCGACGCGGCCCGCGTGGGTCGCGTCGCCCAGGACCTGCGCGTGCGCAGCCCGCGCTCACAGGTTCGGGAAGTGCTCGCGGACTTCGTCGATCCGGCCAAGATCAAGGTGACGGTCGCCGCCGTCGTGGAGGGCGGTGCGGTCGATGCGGTGCTGATCGCACACGGCTCCTTGCCGGACCAGGCCGCCTGCCAGGACGATCTGCCGGCCTGCCACGAAGCGTTGGTCATCAATGGCCTGTCGCCGGCGATGTTTGCCGAGGCATTCGCCATGCACATGCGCGCGGCCGGGCGCGGCACGCTGGCCTTGATCGGCTCGGTGGCCGGCGACAGGGGGCGGCGGTCGAACTACGTCTATGGCGCGGCCAAGGGGCTGGTGACGCGCTACGCGCAGGGCTTGCAGCATCGCTTCGCGGGGACCGGTGTCAGGGTCGTGCTGATCAAGCCCGGCCCGACGGCGACCCCGATGACGGCCCACCTGCAAGGCCAGGGTACCCGGCTCGCGCCGGTCGACGCGGTGGCTCGCAGCATCGTGAAGGCGGTGGACCGGGGTCAGCCACTGCTCTACGTGCCGGGCAAGTGGGCCGCGATCATGTTCGTGATCCGGCACTTGCCCCGCGCGGTGTTCAACAAGATGAACATCTGACCGGCCGCGGACCCTTCGCGGCCCGGCGCGCTTGTCGACGGCGTCACACGTCCGACACGTCGATTGCCGAAAACTCACTGCTCGGTCAGTTTTTTCCTGTCGCGGAGCTTTCGCGGCTTCTAGGCCCTGCCCTTCGCGCAGATGATGGCGCGTGTGGGTGCTCGCAGGACGTCGTTGGGGCGTGCGTGCCAGTCGCCGGACGACAGCCGTCGTTTCGCGCGCTGCGTCAATCCGCTGGTCGATCCAGCGTGAAGTTCGCACGTCGAGGTCGTCTCGGGGAGCGCTCTTTGGTTGCCATGCTTGGTTCGGTTTACTTGATCGCTGTCCCGGGAGTCGTTCGTGAGTTCGAGTTTTTCCAGCATTGCCACGCTGCTCGAGGAGCAGGCGCGAACGCGCGCGGACACTCCGGCCATCCTGGCCCCCGGTCGGCTACCCCTGACCTATGGCGCGCTGTGGGATCAGGCGCAGCGTGTCGCCGGCAGCCTGCGCGCCCTGGGCTTCGCGCCGAACACGCGCGTCGCGGTGGTGATGCCCAACGGGCCGGAAATGGCGGTTGCGTTCCTCGGCGTGGCGATGTGTTCGACCTGCGTCCCGCTCAACCCCGGCAGCCGTGAGTCCGAGTTCAAGTTCTACCTCGAGGACATCGGCGCCCAGGCCCTGATTGTCGGCAAGGACGATCCCAGCCCGGCGCGGGCGTGCGCCATTGAGATGGGGCTCGCGCTCATCGAGATCGAGGCCCTCGGCTCCAGCGCGGCGGGCATGTTCTCGATCGACGCGGGGGCGGGCGGCGCAGTGCCAGGGTCGGCCTGGTCGTCGCCGGAGGACGTGGCGCTCATCCTGCACACCTCGGGCACGACGGCACGCCCGAAGATCGTGCCCTTGACGCATACCAACCTGATGACCTCCGCCGGCAACATCGCCCGGCATCTGTCGCTCGCGCCGGCCGATCGTTGCCTCAACGTGATGCCGCTGTTCCACATCCACGGCCTGGTCGGCGCCTTGCTGTCGCCGCTGGCCAGCGGCGGCAGCGTGGTCTGCGCGCCGGGCTTCAACGACCGGGCCTTCTTCGACTGGATTGCCGAGTTCCAGCCCAGCTGGTATTCGGCCGTGCCGACCATCCACCAGTCCGTCGTGGCCCAGGGCGCGCTGTACCGCGAGAAGGCCCCGACGCATCGCTTCCGGTTCATCCGGTCGTCCTCGTCGTCCCTGCCGCCGACGACCATGAAGGCGCTGGAGGCACTGATGGATGCTCCGGTGGTCGAGGCCTACAGCATGACCGAGGCGGCCCACCAGATGACGAGCAATGCGCTGCCCCCGGGCAGCCGCATGGCCGGCTCGGTCGGCATGGCGGCCGGGATCGAGGTGGCCATCATGGACGCCGCGGGTCAGCAACTCGAAGCCGGCGCAACCGGGGAGATCGTCATCCGCGGCGCGAGCGTCATCCAGGCCTACGAGAACAACCCGCAAGCCAATGCCACCTCGTTCACCGACGGCTGGTTCCGCACGGGCGACCAAGGCCGACTCGATGCGGATGGCCGGCTGTTCATCTCCGGACGGATCAAGGAGATCGTCAATCGCGGCGGCGAGAAGGTGTCGCCGCGGGAAGTCGACGAAGCGATGCTCGAGCATCCCGCCGTGGCGCAGGTCGCCGCGTTTGCGGTCCCGCATCCGTCGCTGGGCGAAGACCTCGTCGCAGCGGTGGTCCAGCGACCCGACACCCGGGTCACCGAGTCCGAGTTGCGCCAGTTCCTGTTCTCCAAGCTGTCGGAGTTCAAAGTCCCGTCGCGGATCATCTTCCTCGATGCGATCCCCAAGGGCCCGACCGGCAAGGTCCAGAGAACGACCCTGCACCAGACGCTGGGCGCGGCCCTCGTGAAACCCTTCGTGGAGGCCAGCACCGACCTGGAGATCGGCCTCGCGACGGCCTGGGCCAAGGTGCTGGGCGTGCCGAGAGTCGGCGTCACCGACAACTTCTTCGCGCTCGGCGGCAACTCGCTCGGCGTGCTGAAGCTGTGCCTCGAGATGGAGCAGACGACCGGCATCAAGTTCCAGCTGGGCGATGTGTTCCGCACGCCGACGATCGCCGACCTGATCGCCGGGACGGCCTCTGACAGCGCCCAGAGCGCCTCGGTGGTGATCCCGCTGCAGCCCAACGGCACCGGGATCCCGGTGTTCTGCCTGTACGGCATCAATCTCTACAAGGCGTTCGCCGAGAGCCTGGGCGAGGATCAGCCGGTCTATGGCGTGTTCGTGCGCGAAGAGCAGGCCATCGTCAGCCAGGTCATGGCCGGCGACGACCCGTCGATCTCGATCCAGCGGCTCGTCGATGCCTACGACAAGGCGATCTCCCGGTTCCGTCCGCACGGGCCGTACCGGCTGGCCGGCTTCTCCTTCGGCGGCATCATCTCGATGGCGCTGGCGGCCAAGCTGCGTGCGCGCGGCGAAGAGGTCGAGCAGGTCATGCTGCTGGACACCGTGCTGGCGCAGGGACAGAGCAGGAACTGGAGCAAGTGGCTGGCGTACCGGATCGATCGTCTGCTCAAGGGCGAGACCACTTCGACCGTGAAGCGCCGACTGTCCCGCTACCTGGCCAAGCCGGACCCCGCGGAGGCGGCGACCGAGCGCAGCGCGGCGGCGCGCACTGGCGAAGACATCGCGGCCAAGCAGATTGCGGCGTTCCGGCGCGCTGCGAAGCACTGGGAACCCAACAGCGAGGCGATCGACTTCCAGGTCGTGCTGTTCCGCGCGCTCGACCGATCGAGGTGGGCACCCTACGTCGATCTCAAGGACGACTACGGCTGGCAGCGCTACCTGGGTGATCGGCTGTCCATCGTTGACGTGCCTGGCGTTCACATGAAGATCATGGAACTGCCGAACGTCGCCGAACTGGGATCCAAGGCGCGGCAGTTCCTCCGTGCTGCCGCGAGCCCCGTGCCCGGCTAGTTGGCTGTCGAGGCGGGCGAGGTTTCAGCCGCCGCGCGCACAGGCGGCGTGGCGCGAAGGCGGCGAACTGGGCCGCGTGGCCGCGCCGCGCTTGCCGGCGCAGCGCGCCGGATCAGCGGGCGCAGGCGCCCGTCAGTGCATCGGCTGCGGTGCGCAGCAGGTTGCCGATGATCGTCGACCCCGCGCTGCTGACGCTACCGAGCGAGCCTGTGCCGCAGAGGATGTTGTTGCGGACGATGGCGCCGTCGTTGCCGGCGTCGCCCGGGGAGTCGCCGCCGCCGCTGGCGGGCAGCCAGAGGATCGACTGGTTGACGCCGGACTGCGTGTTGAAGACGCGGTTGCTCTCGATGACGACACCCGGGGCGCTGCCGACGCAGATGGCGCAGGCGCCGGTGTTGACGACGGTGTTGTTGCGCACGACGGCGTTGCGGAAGTACTCGGGCGTCAGGTAGCCGGCGGTGATGCTGATGCCGTAGCAGCTGCCGCGGTCCTGCTCGATCAGGTTGCCCTCGACCAGGAGGCCGTCCGTCTGACCGTGGAAGGTCATGTTGCCGCCCAGGCAGGTGCCCGAGGCATCGCGGGAGTTGCGGATGAAGCGGTTGTTGAGGACGCGGATGTTGTTGCCGCCGGAGAGGTACATGCCGTGGTTGCGGTTGCTGCCGCCGGACTGACCGTTGTTGAGCTCGATCAGGTTGCCCTCGTACAAGGCGTTGAAGGCCTTGCCGTGGATGCCCTGGACCAGGTTGTGGTGGACATTGCTGTTGCGCACGGTGACGTTGCGCACGTAGGGGGCGCTGTCACCCTGGAAGTGGATGCCCAGGCCGAAGCCGGTGACCTCCACGTTCTCGATGACGATGTCGTGGACCGAGTCGCGGAACCACAGGCCGAAGCTGTTCTCGTTGTTGCCGGCGCCTTCGAGCTTGAAGTTGCGCAGCACGTAGCCGCCGTCGTCCAGGGTGTCCTGGTACTGGCCGAACTCGATGGTGGCGCGCAGGACCGGGGCGGCGCCGCTGCCCCAGGCGTCGAGGGTGAGGGGGGCGGAGGCGGAGGCGTAGGGGTTGTTGATGCGGATGTTGCCGCCCGGGCTCCAGGCGCCACCGCGCTTGAAGAGGACCTGGGAGCCGGCGGGCAGGCTGCTGAGGTCGACGGCGGAGAGGTCGCGCTTGGGCGAGGCCTGGGTGCCGGGGTTGGCGTTGCTGCCGGCCACGCAGCCAGCGGCTGCACCGGCCTGGCAGTCCGACAGGTACACCACCATCGCGCCGGCCGGTGCGGGGGCCGGGGCAGGCGCCGGAGCAGGTGCCGGGGAGGGTGCGGGAGAGGGCGCTCCGACCGGGCCTTCACTGCCGCTGGATGCGGCCGAGTCGCCGCCGCCACCACAGGCGCTCAAGGCAGCCATCGCAGCGGCCAGGAGCAGGAGACGGGACTTCGAGGATTTGCCGTGATTGGAGGTCATGAGCTGCATTTTCCTAGCTCTCTCCCTCAAGGTGGGGGGGCGAATTGTCGCAGGAGGTAATCGGGTCGCCGGGTGGTCGATGGGCCGTGCGCGTGAGCGATCGCAGCGTCCCTCGCGCGCCGACGCCGGCGTCGCTGGCGGTGGCCGGGGGCGGCCGCGTCGTGCGGTTGCATCCGGATACAGCCGCCAGGGAGTCAGCCGGCGTCCTGCCGGCCACGACGGAAGCCGGTGCAGCGAGCGTTCCGAGCGGCTGCGCATGATGCGGCGCGATGAAATCACGCTCCTGCCGGCCCGTGTGAGCCCGCCCCGTGGATCGGTGATCAGTGCCGCAAGACCCTGCTGCTATTCTGCGGGCCCCGTGGGAGATGCCCGCCCGCCCCATCCACCGAATCGGAGCTCCATGAACCCGCCGGCCCCCGCCTTGTCTGGCAAGGATCTGAGAATCGTCTACCTGGGCGGCCCGGGAGATGCGCCGTCCGTGCTGCGCAGCATGGCGGCGGGTGTCCCGTTCGCGGAGATTCCTCACGTTGCCTACTCCGGTCAGGTCTTCGACCTCTGCCGCGAGCTCGGCGCGCACCTGCTGTCCGTCTCGACCAGCAGCCGCCTGGACGACTTCAGCTTCGGCCAGCTGCGGGCCGTCAACCGACCCGATCCGCTGAAAGGCAAGTCGGGGATCGGCTTTCACCTGGCGCAGATCGAGCTCGCGCGGGAAGTCAAGCGCGACGTCGAGGAGTTCGGCGCCAACGTGGTGATCACCTCGCCCTCGCCCTATCCGTTCCTGTTGCAAGGGCTGGCGTCGCGCGGTGTGCACCTGATTCCGGCCTTGCACGCGATCCTGTGGCCCGAGTTCACCAAGCCGTCGAAGGCGCGACGATTCGCCGTGCAACTGAGCCGGCGCTTCTATGGGCGCACCTGCCCGGCCATCCTCAGCCACCCGGGCGGCGCGGTCCGGCAGGTGCTCGAGGTCACCGGCGGTCGCTCGAGCCCGGTGGTGGAGTTCCTGCCGCTGTTCCGATCGGACGTCTTCGCCGGCGTCGCCGCGTCCGATATCGATGCGCCCGTCTTTCGAGTGATGACCGTCGGACGCGTCGAGGCCAACAAGGGCATCTTCGATCTCATCGAGGTCGCTCGTCGAGTCCGCGAGTCCGGCCGTGCGACCGTCCGCTTCGATGTCTGCGGCAGCGGGTCGGCGCTGGACGACGCCCGTCGGCGGGTCGCCGAGCTCGGTCTCGGCGACACCGTCATCCTGCATGGCTGGACCGAGATGGACCTGATGCGTCGGCTCTGGGGCGAAAGCCACGTCGCCCTCGTGCCGACCACGAGCGACTTCGTGGAAGGTTTCAACCAGGTCGTCATCGAGGCTCTGCTCGCCGGGCGACCGGTCATCACCTCGCGGGTGTGCCCGGCGCTGGACTTCGTGCGACCCTGCGCGATCGAAGTCGAGGTCGACGACCTCGACGGCTATGTCGGTGCGGTGCTCGATCTGGCATGCGACCGCCAGCGGTTCCGCCAGCTGCAGAGCCGCACCGAGGAGGTGACCCGTCCCTTCCTCGACGAGAGCAAGTCCTTCGGCGCGGCGCTTCGCCACGTGCTGACCAGCGTGATGAAAGGGGTGCCGGTCACGCCGATCGCGAACCCCCCGCAGTACGCCGCCGCATGACGGGCCCGTGCGGCCACGCCGCAGCCGCTGCGCCGGCCCAGGCGACCGGGTCAGCGCCGACCCCGCCCCGCCGCACTGGGGCGGCCGGCGAGCGATAGACGGCAGCGCGCCATGAACTTCGCGTCGCTTCAGTTCGTCCTGTTCCTCGTGCTCGTCCTGGGCGCGTACGTCGTGATGCGGCGTCACGAGGCCCAGAACCTCTTCCTGCTGGTCGCCAGTTACTACTTCTACGGCTGCTGGGACGTCCGCTTCCTGGCGCTGATCTGGATCGTCACGGGCGCCAGTTTCCTCGCCGGTCGTGCCGTCGGCGGGACCGAGGACCCGGCGCTGCGCAAGCGCTACCTGGTGGTCTACACGGTCTTCGTCCTGACCATCCTCGGCTACTTCAAGTACTTCAACTTCTTCATCGACTCCGCGCAGGCGCTGCTGGTGTCGATCGGCGTGCAGGTCAATCCGCTGCACCTGAACATCATCCTGCCGGCGGCGATCTCGTTCTTCGTGTTCGAGTCGCTCAGCTACGTGATCGAGATCCACCAGCGCCACCTGCCGGCGACCACGAAGTTCCACCACTACGCGCTGTTCATCGGCTACTTCCCCAAGCTCGTGGCCGGCCCGATCGAGCGGCCGGCCGTGCTGATCCCGCAGATCCAGAAGCCGCGCACGATCACCGAGGAGAACCTGACCCGCGGACTGTTCCTGATCCTGCTGGGCCTCTTCAAGAAGATCGTGGTGGCCGACGGCCTGGCCCCGACGGTCGACTCCGCCTTCAACAGCGCCGGCACCCCCGCGGCGCTGGACATCGTGCTGGCCACCTACGCCTTCGCGCTGCAGATCTACTGCGATTTCTCGGGCTACACCGACATCGCCCGCGGGGTGTCCAAGCTGTTCGGCATCGAGCTCAGCCAGAACTTCCGCTTCCCCTACTTCTCGTCCAATCCCAGCGAGTTCTGGAAGCGCTGGCACATGTCGCTGTCGTCGTGGTTGCGCGACTACCTCTACATCCCCCTGGGCGGCAACCGGCTCGGGCCCTGGCGCACCAAGGTCAACCTGATGCTGACCATGCTGCTGGGCGGCCTGTGGCACGGCGCCGCGTGGAACTACATCCTGTGGGGCGCCTACCAGGGCGGGCTGCTGGTCGCGCACGGCCTGTTCGACGCGGTCCGACCGAAGCGAGGCATCGGCTGGGTCGGGCGGGTGCTGGCGACGTTGGTGTTCTTCCAGTTCGTCTGCTACGGCTGGCTGCTGTTCCGGGCCCGCTCGTTCGCGCAGATCCAGGCCTACACCGTCGAGCTGCTGACGGGCAGCTATGCCTGGGAGTCCAGCCTCGCCCGCCCGCCGCTGGCGACGCTGGTCGGTATCGTCGCGCTGTGCCTGTACGACGGCGTGGCCTACCGCAGCGGCCGCGCCACGTTCTATCGCTCGATGCCTGCGCCGCTGCGCGCGGGCTTCTACGCGGGTCTGGTCTTCCTCACGCTGATGGGGCTGGCCAACGCGCGCAGCAGCTTCATCTACTTCCAGTTCTGAATCCCATGGACGCCCGCAGGATCCTCGGCAGCAGCATGGCGGTGGCGCTGTGGACGCTCGCCTGGCTGCTGGTGATCGACCTGGCCGTCAATGCGGTGTTCGGCTCCAGCGCCGCGCTGGGCGAGCTGTCGGGCCTGAAGCGCTACTTCGAGTACGGCCGTTCGGTCGAAGGCAAGCTCGCCCGCATGACGGTGGCCGACCCGAAGAAGGGCGGCCAGATCATCGGCGCCGGCTGGATCAGCGAGGACATCTACCGCCCGCTGCCCAGCCAGCCGGCCGAAGGGCACGACCTGCTGGTGGCCGTGTACGGGCAGTCGTTCGCGCTCAACGCCGCCGAGGAGGCGGCGCGCCTCGACGGCAGGATCACGATCCGCAGCGTCGGCGGTCCCGGGGCGCCGCCCTCGCACTCGTACGCCGCCTACAAGCTCGACGCGCCGTTGCGCAAGGTCGACGTGGTCGTCCTCGGCCTGCTGTCGTCGACAGTCCCCAACATGGGCTCGATGTCCGGCCTGCTCTGGCTGTTCGAGAACCCGGCGCCGTTCACGTTTCCGCGCTATCGGCTGGTCGGCGGCCAGATCACCGAGGAGCTGCCCCTGCTGCGGTCCGAAGCGCAGTTTCGCGACGCCTTCGCGCGCCAGTCGGACGAGTGGCACGCCTTCAGGCAGCAGTTGCGAGCGAGCGATCGCGGCTACGACCGCTTGATCTTCGACGCATCACCGGCTGATTCGTCGGCGATCGTGCGACTGCTGCGTCGCGGCTGGGTGGCGCACCAGCATGCCTACGAAGATGGGGTCTACGACCCGGTCCTGGGCTTCGATCCGCAGTCGGAAGACATCCGGGTGCTGCGCGCGATGGTCCTCGACATCGCCCGCAGGACGCGCGAGCGCGGCGAGCGGCTCGTCGTGCTGCTGTCCCACAGCCGGGGCCAGTCCGATCACCTGTACGCCGCACTGAAGGACACCCTCGAGGAGGCTCGCATCCCCTGGGTCAGCTCCCACACCGCGTTCTCCAGCGGCGATCCGTCGAACTTCGTCGCCGACGGTCACTACACCGAGTCGGCCAACCGGCGCTTCGCCCAGGCTCTGGTCGAGAAGCTGCGCAGCGCCGATCGTCCGCCCACTGCCGGCGGGCGCTGAGCGAGACGGCTTCAGCGCGCGCAGATGCCGGTGCGCGCCTCCGCGCCGACGCGCGAAACGTTGGCGACCACGGTCGAGTCCGGGCTCCTGATACTGCCCACCTGTCCTGGACCACAGATCACGTTGTTGCGAACGATGGCGCCCTCATGGCCCGCGTCGCCAGGATCGCTGCCGCCCCCATTGGCCGGGATCCAGACCAATGGCGGCGAGCCGCCCTGGGTGTTGATCATGCGGTTGTTCTCGATGACGATGCCCGGCGCGCTGCTGATGCAGAAGGAGCAGCCACCGACGTTGACGACGGTGTTGTTACGGACGACGGTGTTGCGGAAGTACTCGCTGCCCTGATCCGGGAAGTAGCCGGCGGTGATCGAGAAGCCGTAGCAGTCGCCCCGCTCCTGCTCGATGAGATTGTTCTCGATCAGCAAGCCGGTCATCTGGCCGTGGAAGGTGACGTTGCCACCGCGACAAACGCCGGCGTTGTCGCGCGAGTTGTTGCGCAGCACGTTGTCCGCAATGATGACGTTGTTGCCGCCACTGAGATAGATGCCGTGGTTGCGGTTGCTGCCGCCCGTTGTCGCGTTGTTCTCCTCGATGAGGTTGCCGCGGTACTCGGCGTTGCTGGCCTTGCCGTGGAGGCCTTGCGCGATGTTGCGGTGAATGCGGCTCTTGAGGACCTTGATGTTGCGGATGCCGGGGGGACCCCCGGCGAAGTGAATGCCGATGCCGAAGCCGGAGATGTCGACGCCCTCGATCACGACGCCGTTCACCGAGTCCCGCAACCAGATCCCACTGTAGTGCTCGACCTCGGCGGGGCCGGTCAGCTTGATGTTGCGGATCACGTAGCCGCCGTCGTCGAGCGTGTCCTTGTAGCGACCGAACTCGATCCCGGTGCGACTGGTGCGGAACTCCGGCAGCGGACCGTCGCCGTAGGCATCGATGGTCAGCGGCTTGTCCGGGCTGGTGTACGGGTTGTTGATCTGCCCGAAGCCGCCGCGCCATGCTCCGCCGCGCTTGAAGAGCAGGGTCGTGCCGCCCGACAGCGTGCTGAGGTCGATGTCCGACAGATCGCGCTTGGGCGCTGCCGCGGTCCCGGGGTTGCTGTTGCTGCCGGCCACGCAGCCTGCAGCCGCACCGGCCTGACAGTCGGAGAAGTGCAGGACACCGCCGGAGGCCGCGAGGTCGGCGCAGGCGGTCAACCCGACCAGCCCGACCATCAGGAGGGAGACGCTGGCCCTGGCGGCGGGCCGCATCCGAGGCGACGGGCCGTGGGTGCTGGATGTCTGCATCGATCCTCCTTGGCGACGGGGGCCGAGCGCGGCGGCTGCGGCGTCCCCCACAGGTCCGACGATTGTGGCCGACAGTCAGCGGACCGCGCGCTCGACCACGGCAGAGTGCGGATCTTCACCGACATGCGCCCCGGGGTCATCGGCGCACCGCCGCAATCGGGGGGTGATCGCGCGTCAGGTGGGACTGGGCACCGAAGAGCTGGAATAAGTCGCAGGGGCCGATGATGTGCCCGGGTAAAGTGCCGAGCGCATGCAAGCGCAAACCCCGACGATCCCGCCCGTGACCGACGCACCGCCGCTCGTCGTCGACCTCGACGGCACGCTGCTGCGCTCGGACCTTCTGGTCGAGACGGGGCTCGTCTTCCTGCGCGACCAGCCCCAGCGGCTGCCGGCGCTGCTGGGCTGGCTGGTGCGCGGCAAGGCAGTGCTCAAGCACGAGCTGGCGCACGCGACGGAACTCGATGTGTCGGTGTTGCCCTACGACCCGGCCGTGATCGCCTTGATCCGCACCGAGCGCGAGGGCGGACGCAGGGTGGTGCTGGCCACGGCGAGCCATCGCCGCCTGGCCGACCGGGTCGCCGCGCACCTGGAGATCTTCGACGAGGTCATCGCCACCGACGTCGACCGCAACCTGTCGGCCGGCGCCAAGCGCGATGCCCTGGTCCAGGCGTTCGGCGATCGCGGCTTCGACTACGCCGGCAACTCGCGCGACGACCTGCCCGTCTGGAGTGCGGCACGGCAGGCCTACGTCGTCAATGCATCGGCGGCGGTCGAGCGGGGCGCCCAGGCGGTCGGCAATGTCGTCCGCGTCCTGCCGCGCGAGGGCCCCGGCCTTCGGGACTGGATGAAGGCCTTGCGCCTGCACCAGTGGCTGAAGAACCTGCTGATCTTCGTCCCCTTGCTGGCGGCCCATCGCTACACGGAGGCGAAGCTCGTCGTCGACGCCGTGCTGGCCTTCCTGTGCTTCGGCCTGTGCGCCTCCAGCGTCTACGTGCTCAACGACCTGCTCGATCTGCGCGACGACCGCCACCACGCGCGCAAGCGGTTCCGGCCCTTCGCGTCGGGGCGCCTGTCCATCCAGGCGGGCCTGGGGGCGTTTCCACTGCTGCTGTTTGGCGCCTTTGCGCTGGCACTGTGGCAGCTGCCGCTGGCCTTCGTCGGCGGGCTGGCCACCTACTACGTGTTGACGCTCGCCTACTCGATGACGCTCAAGCGTCGGATGGTGATCGACGTCATCACGCTCGCGGGCCTGTACACCCTGCGCATCGTCGTCGGGGCGATCGCCCTCGGCATCGCCCTGAGCTTCTGGCTGCTCGCGTTCTCGATGTTCATGTTCCTGAGTCTGGCGCTGGTCAAGCGCTATGCGGAGTTGTTCCACGCCCGCACCCAGGGCAACGAGAAGAAGGCCCGCGGCCGGGGCTACTACCCCAGCGATCTGCAGATGATCGCGTCGCTGGGCGCTGCCTCGGGCTACATGGCGGTCATGGTGCTGGCGCTCTACATCAACGACGGGCGCACGACGCAGCTCTACAGGCACCAGGAGTTCATCTGGCTGGCCTGCCCGCTGCTGCTGACCTGGATCAGCCGCGTGTGGATGCTGGCCCACCGCGGCGAGATGAACGAGGACCCCGTGATCTTCGCCATCCGGGACCGCATCAGTCTGGGGATCGGTGCGCTGATCGCGCTGGTGTTCTGGGCCGCGACCTAGCTAACTCCCGACCGCGGCCCCCGTGCGTGACGCAGCTCGGGTAAAAAGCCCGGTGGACGCAATGCGCCGCGACCTTTCCCGGAACGGCTTCTCGACGAAGTTGTAGGTCAGGTGGCTCACGACGAGCACCGCCAGCATCGTGGCTGCGCAGCCGACCATCACTTCACCCACCGAAAGCTGCAGCACGTACTTCCCCATCGGGCTGATCACCTCGGGCCGATGAAGCACGCGCTTGAACACCAGGGCCACCGCCCACATGACGATGAAGTGCGACATGTAGACGGAGTAGGAGATCTTTCCGAGATAGAGCAGGGGGCTGGCCCGGAGCAGCGAGCTGGCACCCCGGCCGTCCGAGCGCACGACCGCGAAGATCAGGAGCACGGCCAGGAAGTAGACGAGGTAGTCGAGGTGGTTGACTTCCTTGACCGTGATGAACACGGCGATCGCGGTCAGTGCGAGCGACGAGACATGGCCAGGCAGCCGCACCGTGGATCGGTGCGCGAACTTGGCAGTCAGGCACCCCAGGAAGAAGCCGGCGAGACAACGGTACAGGTAGGACATCCCGGCGTTCGGGTCCACCACCAGAACCACCAGGGCCGCCGCGCAGATCAGTGCGAAGACGGCATCCCGCCACCGCCCCGCCACGAGCACGAGCGTGCCGAAGACGACATAGGCGAACAGCTCCACGCTGATCGACCAAGCTGGGCCGTTGAAGGTCAGCACGTCGTTGTTCGGGATCAGCGCCTGCACCAGGAACAACTGCTGCACGGCGGCTTGGAAGCTGTTCTTGTCGAAGGCCGTCGACCGGATGTCTGCTGCACCGAACTTGGAGGCAGCAACGTACTTCGCGATCTCGACTGCGAAGAAGGCCAGGAAGAAGATCAGGTGGACGGGATACAGCCGGCCGATTCGCAGGAACTGGAACCTCAACAGGTCGCGAGGGCTGCGAATGCTGTCGGAGTAGGCGTTGTAGATCACGAAGCCCGAGAGCACGAAGAAGATCTCGACCATCAGGTAGCTGTTGTTGATGAACGGGATGTCCAGGACGGGATGCCACTTCGGGAAGTGATGGACCACCACCAGCAAGGCGGCCAAGCCACGGATGCTTTCCAGCTCATCGACACGCGATCGGGACATCGTCTTTTCTTGGCCTGGTGAGGTGCCTGTCGAGGGGCACGCCGTGCGCGCGACAGGATCGACTTCGGGGATGACGGGCCGGCGCGATGCGCGCACCGGGGCCGGTCGTTCGACGCGTTCCTCGGGTGCACCGCTGCGCCCCCCGCCTCGACGCAGTGTCGCGGATGGGCCGACCTGTCTCAAGGGGCGCGGGGTGCCGGTTCTGGGGGGTGACACCCATGCGAACTCCCCGCCAGCTCACCTCGGTGTCCGAGGCGGTCTGGCGGGGAGGGCGGTTCGAGGCGCGGGGCGAGGCTCAGCGAGCGCAGGTTCCCGACGTGGCTTGCGAGCCGGTCAGGACGGTGTTGTTGGCGACCGTCGAGCCGCTGCTGCTGACGCTACCGAGCGAGCCTGTGCCGCAGAGGATGTTGTTGCGGACGATGGCGCCGTCGTTGCCGGCGTCGCCCGGGGAGTCGCCGCCGCCGCTGGCGGGCAGCCAGAGGATCGACTGGTTGACGCCGGACTGCGTGTTGAAGACGCGGTTGCTCTCGATGACGACACCCGGGGCGCTGCCGACGCAGATGGCGCAGGCGCCGGTGTTGACGACGGTGTTGTTGCGCACGACGGCGTTGCGGAAGTACTCGGGCGTCAGGTAGCCGGCGGTGATGCTGATGCCGTAGCAGCTGCCGCGGTCCTGCTCGATCAGGTTGCCCTCGACCAGGAGGCCGTCCGTCTGACCGTGGAAGGTCATGTTGCCGCCCAGGCAGGTGCCCGAGGCATCGCGGGAGTTGCGGATGAAGCGGTTGTTGAGGACGCGGATGTTGTTGCCGCCGGAGAGGTACATGCCGTGGTTGCGGTTGCTGCCGCCGGACTGACCGTTGTTGAGCTCGATCAGGTTGCCCTCGTACAAGGCGTTGAAGGCCTTGCCGTGGATGCCCTGGACCAGGTTGTGGTGGACATTGCTGTTGCGCACGGTGACGTTGCGCACGTAGGGGGCGCTGTCACCCTGGAAGTGGATGCCCAGGCCGAAGCCGGTGACCTCCACGTTCTCGATGACGATGTCGTGGACCGAGTCGCGGAACCACAGGCCGAAGCTGTTCTCGTTGTTGCCGGCGCCTTCGAGCTTGAAGTTGCGCAGCACGTAGCCGCCGTCGTCCAGGGTGTCCTGGTACTGGCCGAACTCGATGGTGGCGCGCAGGACCGGGGCGGCGCCGCTGCCCCAGGCGTCGAGGGTGAGGGGGGCGGAGGCGGAGGCGTAGGGGTTGTTGATGCGGATGTTGCCGCCCGGGCTCCAGGCGCCACCGCGCTTGAAGAGGACCTGGGAGCCGGCGGGCAGGCTGCTGAGGTCGACGGCGGAGAGGTCGCGCTTGGGCGAGGCCTGGGTGCCGGGGTTGGCGTTGCTGCCGGCCACGCAGCCAGCGGCTGCACCGGCCTGGCAGTCCGACAGGTACACCACCATCGCGCCGGCCGGTGCGGGGGCCGGGGCAGGCGCCGGAGCAGGGGCCGGGGCAGGCGCCGGAGCAGGTGCCGGAGCGGGGGCAGGAGCCGGAGCGGGGGCAGGAGCCGGAGCGGGGGCAGGCGCCGGAGCAGGCGCCGGAGCGGGGGCAGGCGCCGGAGCCGGAGCCGGAGC
>CAZTTC010000019.1:0-30853 GCA_964616015.1 uncultured Methylibium sp.
CTCTGCGGCCGACGTGCCACCAAGCGCAGCGACTGGCGCGGCGGTCGAGCCGCTGATCGCTGGCTTGCAGCGGCGCAGCCGCTGCGGGCACTTCTCTGCACCCGGCATTCAGCGGCCCGGCTACGGGTTTGGCGGGTGCCCGGGGTGGCGATCTGGCCGGCGCCGCACCGAGCGGAGCGCAGCGCAGCGACCTGCAAGGCGGTCAGTTCGCCAAGCGGGCCTCGTTCACGCGCAGCGTGAAGGAAACAGGGCCCGCGATCCCCGGGCACGGGAAAGGGCCGCCGCGTGTCTCAGCCGGCTGCGCCGGCCTGACCGTGTTGCGTCAGGGATGGAAGCCCGTCAAGGGGCGAGACGCCGGTACCCCGGTGGCTCGACGCGCAGCGCGACAGGCCGGCCCCGCGCAGCGGGGAGACGCCCAGGCCCACAGAGACCTGGTATCAGCGACACCACAGCATCCGTCTCCTGATCCTGCATCAGCCAATCTGACAACTGCCCTTCAAACCTGGTTGGCAGTGGACCCACTCTGCGCATCAAACTTCGGATACGACGCGCCCTTCACCGAGTCCACCCTCACCACACCGTCTTCGATCAGGCGCGCCAACGCCACCTCGACCGATGACTCCGCAGCACCAGCCCCCAGGAACGATTTCAACGACCGCCACAACGACGCCGGTTTCGTCGGCCGCTTGTCGCCCATCTTCCGCAGACTGTCCGTCAACTTCTTGATCGTCGCCGCAGAATCGGGCGACAGAGCCACCGCCTTGGTCCCCGTGCCGACCGGTGTAAGTGCCTTGGCTGCAACCGCTGGCGCGGCCACAACGGCCTTCTTGGCCGGCGGCATTGCGACCGGCTTCGCAGCGACCTTCTTCGCCGGTGCCACTTTCTTGGCCGGCGCCTTTTTGGCTGCCGGCACGGCGGCAACTGCCTTCTTGGCCGCCGCCTTCTTCGTTGGCGCCGCCTTGACCGCAGGCTGCTTGGCGGCAGCCTTCTTTGCCGGGACCTTCTTCGCTGCTGGCTTCTTGGCCGCTGCCTTCTTCGCTGCAGGCGTAGCGGGCGGAGCAGTTTTCACCGACGCGGCAGGCTTGACCTCACCGTGCCCGACCTGACGTGCCGCGAACCCCATCGACCTGGCGTGCTCCAGCATCGGCTCATAGCCCTTGTCGTTCGCCACCACCACCATCGCCGACGCCTGGTTGCGGGAAGCGATGTAGCCCATGTAGAACGACAGATGGAAGTCCAGCGCATTCTTGCCCGTCTTGCTGATCGGCACCGCCGTCACGTCGGCACCGAACGATGCAAACCGCGCCTCGACCTGGCGCTGGTGCGGCCCATGGAACACCCACACCTGGCTCGCGTCCGGTACGAGGGCCCGCAACTCGGCCTCTGACGGCTGCACGTTCTCGTAGTCGAGCAGCACATGCGTGCCGGACACGGCAGCTCGCGCCGACGAGACGCGAGCCACTGAATGCTTTGGCGGGTACTTCAGCGCATTGCGCGCCAGCTTAGAACGGATGGCCTGCGCGACGTCGATCTCACTGTGGTCCGCCACCTGCAACAGGTAGAGCAACACGTCGGCGACTTCCTCTCCGATGCGCTCTTTCGACCCGGCATCCCGGTGCGCAAGCCGCGACTCCTCGGGCGTCATCCACTGGAAGATCTCCGCCAGTTCGGCCGCTTCCACCATCAAGGCCGTGGTCAGATTCTTCGGCGTATGGATTGGCTGCCAGTCGCGCTCGGCCGCAAAGTGGCGCAACTCGGCCTGCAACTCGGAAAGGTTCATCCCGGCGTCTCCCTGGCTCTTTGTGGCCCCCCATCTTGCCAGCACAGGCCAACGCCACCGACAACCGCAGCCGACGGCCGCCAGCCACAATGACCCGGTGACCAACCCCCACCAAACCCGACTGCTCTTCGACTTCAGTGATGCGGCGATCGTGCGCGCGTGGTCGCCGATCGACGACCGCGTCATGGGCGGCATCTCCAGCAGCAGACTGCGACACGACCCGGCGGGCCATGCGGTCTTCGAGGGCACGGTCTCGCTGGAACGCAATGGGGGCTTCGCGTCGGTGCGATCCAGCCCCGCAGCACGAGGCCTGCCAGGCGCCACGGCCTGCATCATCGAGTTTCGCGGCGACAACAAGCAGTTCAAGCTCAGCTTGCTCACCGACGACGGCTTCGACAGCTTGAACTACCAAGCCAGCTTCACACCATCGGGCACCGAGTGGCAAACCCTGCGCCTGCCGCTGTCGACGTTCCGCGCCAGCTTCCGCGGGCGCGAGGTTCCCGGCGCACCGGCACTCGACCCCGCACGCACCCAACAGGTCGGGCTGATGATCGCCGCCCGACAAGCCGGGCCCTTCGCGCTGGACATCAAGCGGATCAGCCTGGCCTGATCCGCACGCGGAAGCCGTGAGGGAAACGAGGCGCGGCGACGCGCCCCGCGCCAGCCTCAGAGCAGCCCCCTTTCGGCGAAGCTGCAGACATCGGCAGCCGCCACCACCAGGTGGTCGAGCACCCGCACGTCGACCAGTGCCAGCGCCGTCTTCAGCGTCTGCGTCAGGAACTCATCGGCCCGGCTGGGCTCGACCGAACCCGAGGGGTGGTTGTGAGCCTTATGTGCCCCAAATCGTTATGTGCCGTGCTGTGACAGAGACTGCGGCTCCCGTCGCGTCAGCAGCATTGCAGGCAACATAAGCAAGGGTGGCATCTGGTATCACCTTCAACGGTGTCGATGTCGACGGGTAGTTGTATTGAAAGACAAGCCTCGTACGCCTACTACTGTTGTGCGACGCTCTGTTCTATACGTATTGATCTACGTCACCAGTGGTCACCTGCGAGACTGGAAACCTTGCCCGGGATGTAGCGAGCGATGGGGCGAACTTGTGACGCAGAGATCGTCGAGACACTGGGTGTCTGCTGTCGGGCAGCAGGGCGAGATTCTTTTCACGACCCACAGCTGAAATGGAAGGTCTGAGTTTGAAGGCCGCAAACCGGACACACGCGCCGCGACGCTGGGGCCGCGTGCATGCAGAGGTTGGCTGGCATGTTCCACGGCCTTAAGGTGCACTGCGCTGGCGCGACGCAAAAGCCGCCAGATCTAGCCGAGTCCGGACCCATCGTCAGGCGATCGAGAGCGTATAGGTGAAGAAGCCCGATTCGCGCTTGAACCCGAAGGACTCGTAGAGGATCTGCGCCGCGCGGTTGTCCAGCGCCGTCTCCAGAACCAGACGGGCCGCACCGACTTCGTGAGCATGCGAGCGCGCGGCTGCCAACAAGGCTCGCCCAACACCCCGGCCCCTAGTCGATTCGGCCACGTACATGTCGTTGAGGACGAGGATGCGCTTGCAACCGACCGACGAGAACGACGGAAAGAGCTGAGCAAACCCGAGCGCTGTGCCATCGCCATCGCGTGCCAGCAGGATCACCGAATCCCGACTTCGCAGCCGCTCTCCGATGAAGGCGTTGGCCAAGGCGAGGTTGGATGCCGCGCGGTAGAACCGCCGGTATGCGTCGAAGAGTGGCGCGACGACATCCAGGTCGGTCACTTGAGCTTGTCGTATGTCTAGAGGCATGGCGGTGACGTCAGCAGATGTTGGTAGGGCGGGGATCGACAGGTACAGGGCCGGGAGCGCTGCAGCCGGCGCGAGTCACTATCGTCGTCATGGCACGATGAAGTCGGTCGTGCCAGGCGCGGGCACGCAGGCGGTATCGGGAGCGCGGTCCGGCCGCTCGATGAAGTCGGCGGCCACCTGCAGCTGGCACAGGTCCGACTCCAGCAGTCCGTGCCCCAGGCCGCCGAACACGACGACGCGCGCCTGCGGCAAACCCTCGCGAACCTGGGCGGCCTTCGTCACCGGCGTCATCGGGTCGAACTGCCCCACCGTGACGAGCGTCGGCACCGCACTGCGCACCGCCATCGGTCGCGGCAGGCGCTGCTGGCCCTGCAGCCATGCCGGGCAGATGGACGTGGTGGTCTGCGTGCCGTGCAGCGCACTGACGCGACGCACCGCATCAGGCCAGCCTGCGCCCTCCTCAGGCAGGCGCCCTGCCGTCGGCGGCTGCCCGCTCTCATCGCGACACATCACCGAGAGGTACATGCCCGAGACGGACGCCACCTGGTCGATCCAGACACTCAGGCCCAGCATCGCGTCAGCCTGCTCGATGCGACCCTTCGCCACCAGATCCATCGCCAGCGGAAGATGCTGCGCTGCGCCGGCCGCGAGATGCGTGCGCATCACGTCCAGCACGCGGTGGCCGCTGACCGCCGCGCCGCCCGGCAGCATGTGAGGCCGTTGTTCGAGTTGTTCCAGCGCCTGCGCAAAGCGTGCGCGCAGCCCGGGGTAGGCCGCATTGCAGGCAGGCTGCGCCGCGCAGGCCCCGAGCACCTGGTCCAGCGCATCCAGCACGCCGGCGCTGTACAGCGCATTCGCCTGTGGGGGCAGCGGGCCGTCGAGCACCATCGAACGCACGCTGTCGCCGCTGTCCTGCAAGGCGGTCAGCGCCAGTCGCGTGCCATACGAGGTCGCCACGACGTTCCATTGCCAGAAGCCGCGCCGCTCACCCAGAAGCTGACGGAACTCTTCGAGGTCACGGGCACTGTGGCGGCTGTCGTAGGCGCTGAGGTCCGCGCCCTGGCTGCGCAGGCGGGCCTGGCAAGCCGATGCAGCGGAGACCATCTCAGCGTCGGACACGAAGCGCTCTCCTGCGGCGTAGTCGCGCAACAGTTCCGGGCAATCCAGGCTGCCCGGGCCGGTGAGCGGAGTGCCGCGCTGGTCCAGGGCGATCAAGTCGCGACGCTGCCGCAGCGGGTGCTGGTCGAGCAGATCGGCCGCCAGCGAGGCCAGGGCCAGCAACACGCTGCTGCCTGGGCCGCCACCCAGCACCAGCACCGGGTCGGCAGCCTTCGCGGCCTGACTCGCAGGCAGCACCGCGAAGGGCAGCTGGATCAGGCGGCTGTCGGCGCGACCTCGGTTCTCCGGCACGGTCAGAGTGCCGCACTGCGCACGGGGGTCGGCGATCGCCACAGGACAGGCGTTCAGCGACAGGCGGGTTCGACTGTCGACCGTGTCGACCTCGAACTTGCCGCCGCAGGCAGACAGCAGCGAAACGAGCACGCAGGCTCCAAAGCGACGTGCCCACGGTCGGCTGTGGGTTGGATAGGCGGGGATCGAAGGGTTCATGTCTGATAGAGGTGTTGTGTGATGGGAAGGGGATAACTACGCCCTGCCTCGACGGGGCAGGCGTGGACGCTTGTTCAGGTCAGTCGGTCTTCCCAAAGCGGGCGACCAACTCGTTGCGGAAGTCGACTTCGTCCGCGGCCAGCCTGGTGGCGCGCAGCGTCCGGGTTGATGTCCGCTGCGGCAGGCGGGTCAGCTCGCGGAGCAGCCGGTCAGCTCGGCCGAGCAGCCGCCCGGTGCCGCTTGCAGCGTTTGCAGCCAGTTGGTCTGCGGTACGACGCCAAAGAGGAATGCACATGATTTGGATCTCGAGTTGAAGGCGCGCATCGTGTCGTACGATCGGCCTGGTCAAAAGCACCAGTCCATCGAATCGTGGCAAACCAGTTTGCGACCCTCATCGCGCAGGCCGAGATCCGGCTCGACCGCTCGACCGGCACCTTGCGCGAGCAGCTCTACCTGCAGCTTCGCGAAGCCGTGCTGGCTGGGCGCCTGTTGCCGCGCACGCCGTTGCCGTCCACGCGCGACCTGGCTTCGGTGCTGGGCCTTGCGCGCAGCACCGTCGTCGATGCGCTCGATCAGCTCAAGGCCGAGGGCTATCTTGAAACCCGCCAAGGCGCGGCCACCTGCGTGGCCGCGCTGGAGCGCAAGATGCTTGGGGTGGCCCTGGCATCGCAGGCACCTGTGGCCGTCACGCCCGGCGCCGCGACCTCGGCCGCAACGATGCAGGAGCAGCGCGCGCAATGGCGCAACGACGACCCGCCTCGCCCCGTCACCTTGCGTGCCTTCCGACCGGGTCTGCCCGACATCCGGGCGTTCCCCGCACGCGAGTGGGCAACCCATCTGGCGCGGCGCGCCAGGCACCCGGCCAGCCACGACCTCAGCTACGCGGGCTACCTGGGCGTGCCGGCCCTGCGCGAGCAGATCCTGAGCCATGTCCGGCTAGCACGCCATGTCCAGGCACGGCCCGAGCAAGTGATCGTGCTGCCGTCGGCACAGGCCGCGTTCGATCTGGTCGCGCAACTCGTTCTTGAGCCGGGCGACACGGCCTGGACCGAGGACCCTGGCTACCCCGGCATCGCGTCGGTGCTGCGCGCACACAAGGCGCGCATCTCCCCCATGCGGGTCGACGAACAGGGCCTGCAGCCCGCCGCGGCTGGACCGCGGCCGCGCTTGGTCTATGTGACGCCTTCGCACCAGTACCCGACCGGCGTGACGATGAGCCTGCCGCGCCGGCTGTCACTGTTGACGCTGGCGCGCCGGGCCGGTGCCGCGATCATCGAAGACGACTACGACAGCGAATTCCAGTACCAGGGCCAGCCCACGGCCAGCCTGCAGGGGCTGGATCGCCATGGCTGCGTGCATTACGTGGGCACGTTCTCCAAGTCGCTGGCCCCCGGCCTGCATGTGGCCTATCTCATCGTGCCCGAGCGCTTTGTCGACCTGGCGCACGCCGTGGCCACGGTGCGTGGCGTGACCGTGCCGATCCATGTCCAGCTTGCGCTGGCGGACTTCCTCGAAGCCGGTAGCTTGCGTCGGCACATTCGGTCGATGAACTCGGAGTACGGGGCGAGGATGGCGACCCTGGTCGAGAGCTTGCGGCAGGATGGTTTGCTCACGGTGCCGGCGGGTGCCGGCGGCCTGCAGTTGTGCGTTGGATGGGCTGGGGGTCCTGTCGACACGGTGGCTGCGGCGGCCCTGCAGGCGGCGGGCATCGCTGCGTCTCCGATCTCGATCCTGTGCAGCGCTGTGCGCCACAACGGGCTGCTGCTGGGCGTAGGGCTGATTCAGCGGCACGAGGTCCAGGCGGCTGCGAAGGTGTTGTGCGACGTACTGCGACGCTTGGCCCGCGGCGCGTGATGGTGTCGACAGCGGCTGTGCACTGGTCTGCTCACTTTCATACGAGTGGACGTTTGTAGCAATCCGATGGATTCATAGAATTCGGGTTCGCAACGCACAGGCAATGAGAAAGTCAGAGAGTCATGGACAACACGGCACACACATCGAGGCAGGACCCCGCCACCCCGCTGCTTTGGCGCCGGGCCTGGCCGCTGGCGCTACTCGGATTGATCGCAGTGCTGTCGCTTCTGCTGCAGCCCCTGCCGGCCGAACTGCTCGCCAAGGCCCCAGAGCTCGCGGCCCTGCCGCCTCTGGCCCAGCGCGCGGTGCTGCTGGCCAATCCATTCATCCTGGTGCTTCTGGCCGCAGTCGTGGGCGCGGCGCTGGCCCATCGCGTCGGCCTGCGCAGCGTGCTGGCCGGCACAGCGCCAGCGGCCGGTTGGGCCGTTATTACTGCCCAGGCCGCTGGTGCAGGCTTTGCTCTGGGCCTGGTGCTGGCCGCTGCAGATGCCGCCGCCGCGCCGCTGCTGGGGCCGGCGTGGCAGGCGCTGGTAGCGGCTGCACCTGGTGGTGCAACTGCCACCGTCATGGGCGTTCTGTACGGTGGCGTGGCCGAAGAGGTGATGCTGCGTTGGGGCGTCATGAGTCTGGTCGCGTGGGCGCTGACGTTACTGTTGCGATCGCAAGCTCGCGCGGTCTCGATGGCGCTGGCGGTCGCCGTGGCCGCGATGTTGTTCGCTGCCGGACATCTGCCAGCGGTGGCCGCGCAACTGGATTTGACGCCAGCCATCGTGGCGCGCACGCTGGTGTTGAACGGCTTTGCCGGACTGCTCTACGGCTGGCTGTTCTGGCGCCATCACCTCGAAGCGGCGATGGTGGCCCACGCCTGCACGCATCTGGGTCTGGCCGCCTGGCGGCTTCTGCCGATCTGAACAGGACTGCCATGACTCCGGCGCGAACGTTTTTCATCGACCGCCTGCGCGTGGTGCTGACAGTCCTGGTCATCCTGCACCACACCGCCATCACCTATGGCGGCAGCGGCGGCTGGTTCTACCGCGAAGTTCATGACAGCGGCACGCCGACCAGCCTGTTGCTGACCGTGTTCTGCGCGGTGAACCAGTCGTTCTTCATGGGCATGTTCTTCCTGTTCGCCGGCTACTTCACGCCTGCGGCGCTGCAGCGCAAGGGTGCGCGACAGTTCGTGCAGGAACGGCTGGTGCGGCTGGGCATCCCGTTGCTCGTCTTCGGTTTCCTGCTAGGCCCGCTGGCCGTGGCGCTTGCCCAAGCCCCAGCGACCGGCCGGGTGGGTGAGCGCTGGCGGATGTTGCTCTCGGAAGGCACGTTCGTGATCGGCCCGCTGTGGTTTGCCTGGGCCTTGATGCTCTTTGCGTTTGGGTTCGCTGCATGGCGGCACGTCCGGCCGGAGCCGATGCGTCATGAGATTCGACCGCTGCCGCAGCCTGTGTCCTGGCTCTGGGCGGCATTGGGTGTCGGTTTGGTCGCACTGACCGTGCGGCAGTTCGTGCCGGTTGGCGAGAACGTGCTCGGACTGCAGCTGGGCTATTTCGCCTCGTACGTGTTCCTGTTCGCACTCGGATGCACGGCGTCGCGCCACTGCTGGCTCGAGAAGGTCGAGCGTCGACAGGCCATCCCATGGGCCTGGGTGACGCTGTTCACGTTGCCAGTGCTGTTTGTGGTGGCGGCCTTGTCCGGCGCACTCGAAGGCAGGCCCGTCAACTTCAACGGCGGGCTGGGGCTGCCCGCCGTCGTGTACGCATTCTGGGAACCCTTTGTCGCCTGGGGAGTGATGGCCACGCTGCTGGTGCTGTTTCGCGAACGCATCAATGCGCCCAGTGCAGTTTGGCAAGCCTGGGGGGCTCTGGCGTATGGCGCGTTCATCGTGCATGCGCCGGTCGTGGTCGGCGCTTCCGTCGCGTTGGCTGCCTGGGAGGCGTGGCCCCTGCTCAAGTTCGGCGTGGTCAGCTCAGTCAGCGTCATAGCGTCATTCGCGTTGTCTTCGCTGCTGCTGAGGTTGCCTGGCGCGCGGCGCGTACTCTGAGACTGGCAAAGCACACCGAATCTCACCTTCATGCCGCTGCAGCAGCAGGTTGATGTGATCCAGTAGGCATCGGCGATGCTGTCGTTCGCCGATACCCGCGGATGGCCGACAGTGTGACGCCGACCCGCAGTAAAGAAGACATGCGGGGCTGGCCAAGCGAAAACTACAACGACGCCATCCACTTCATCAGCTCCGCATCGTCATGCCATACGGGCTTGCGCTTCGGCACCTTGGCGGCCACAGGTTCGCACAGGCTCAACGCATCCTGCTTCATGCGCACGGTGATCTCGGCGTAGCGATTGGTCGTCTCCAGGCTGACGTGACCCAGCCAGCCACGAATGACATTGACCTCGACGCCAGCCTCAAGCAGGTGAACCGCCGTGGTGTGCCGGAACACATGCGGCGTGATCGGTCGGGTCGGTCTCGGCCCCGGTTGCTGCACATCCAGATCTCCGGCCAAGCGCCGCACGCGCTTGTAGATGCCGAAGCGCGTCATCGCCTCGCCGGTCGTTGCCGCGAAAACGCAGTCATCGGGACGAGCGGCGCCGCGCTCGGCCAGCAGTTGCTGCAGGGCCTGCGCCGTCTGGTTCCACAGCGGGCATGACCGCCACTTGCCGCCCTTGCCGAGCAGCCGCACGTGGGCCGGAGTCGTCAGCGACAGCTGATCGACGCGCAGTCCCGCCACCTCCGACACGCGGGCGCCCGTTTTGTACAGGAAGAGCAGCATCGTTCGGTCGCGCAGGGCGAGCCTGCCGTCCGCCGGCAGCTTCGCGAATAGCGCGTCGACCTCGTCACGCGCCATGAAGCGTGTCTCGGGCAGTGGGCAGCGCTTCACCGGTATGGCGGCCACCTGGGCGCAGGCCCGCAGCATCTCAGGCAGGCGCCGGCCGACATACTCGTAGAACGTGTGCAGCCCGGCCAGGCGCTGGTTGCGCGTGGCGATGGCATTGCGGCGCGTCTGCTCGAGGTCCCGCAGGAAGGCCAGTACCCGTTCGAAGCCCAGGTCGTCGAAAGTGAGCTGCGCGACCCCGCGTCGGCACTGACCCGCGGCGAAGACCAGGAACAGCCGCAGGGTGTCGCGGTAGCTGCGGACAGAACTAGGCCTGAGGCCCTTCTGCTGCGGAAGGTAGTCCAGGAAGAAGTCGTGAACGACCACGCCGATCGTCGGCGCGGTCATGACTGCACCTCCGCACGGGCAGCAGGCGCGAACTTCTCGAACTGCGTGTTGGCCTGCTCGAACAGTTCGCTGGTGATGGTCAGGTACACCGCCGTGCTCGTCGGGTTGACGTGCCCGAGGAACGTGGACAGGTGGTTGAGCCGCGTTGCCGGCTCGATGCCCTGTCGGTACCAGTTCAACAGCGTGCGCACTGCGAACGAATGCCGCAGCCCGTGCACGTGGGGGCCGAACACGCCGACCGGCACCGCCAGTGCCAGCTGGGGCAGCAGATCGTCGCGGAAGGTGTTCCGGATGGCGTTGGTGCTCACCGGCTGGCGGCCGTTCCATGAAAACAATGGCGCGGATCCGCTGCATGGCATGCCCTGACGCTCTCGCAAGCCCAGGTAGAAGCGCAGCCGCGCCGACAGCTTCGGGCCGAAGGGCACGAGGCGGCTCTTGCCGAACTTGGTGTCGCGGATCTGCAAGGCTTCGCGTTCCGGATCGACCTCGCCGCACTGCAGGCGCGCGACCTCACCAATGCGCATGCCGAGCCCGGCCAGCAGCGCAAACATGGTCTCGTAAGCTGGCCCGCGCATTGGCGCGCGAGCGTTGTCAGGCAACAAGGCTGCCGCGGCCAGCAGGCGCCGGATGGCGTCGGTATCGAAGAGGAAGGGCTGGCGCCGCACGCCCTCGCGCTTGGGCCGAAGCTGCAGGGGAGATTCGACGAGGACCTGCAGGTCGACCATCCAGTCGAACAGCCGGCGCACCACGCCCAACAGGTGATTGAAGCCGCGCGCGTCGCTCCAGCACACATCCAAGGCTGATCCGGGATCTTTCTCACCCAGGACGGAGAGGTCGTCCACACACTCTGCGTGGCTGGGCAAGCAATCAGGCGGCACGTCGCACCATCATTTGCTTGATCTTTCCAATGGCCAATGCCGGGTTCAGCCCCTTCGGGCAGACGTCGGTGCAGTTCAGGATCGTTCTACAGCGGAACAGGCGATAGGGGTCTTGCAAGTTCTCCAGTCGCTCGCCGCTGGCCTGGTCGCGGCTGTCCACCAGAAAGCGGTAGGCCTGCAGCAGTCCCGCCGGCCCAACGTACTTGTCGGGGTTCCACCAGAAGCTTGGGCAGGCGCTGGAGCAACAGGCGCACAGGATGCACTCGTACAGGCCGTTGAGTTCATCGCGGGCCTCGGGCGACTGCAGTCGCTCGCGCTCCGGCGGCGGGTCATCGTTCACGAGCCAGGGCTTGATGGAGTGGTACTGCTTGAAGAAGCCGGTCATGTCGACGAACAGGTCGCGGACCACCGGCAGGCCGGGCAGCGGCTTCAGCACCACGGTGCTCGGCAGCGAGCGCATGTTGGTCACACACGCCAGACCGTTCCTGCCGTTGATATTCATGGCGTCCGAGCCGCAAACTCCTTCGCGGCAGGAGCGGCGGAAGCTCAAGCTCGGGTCAATCGCCTTCAGGCGCGTCAGCACGTCCAGCAGCATGCGGTCACCGGCGTCCACCTCCAGTTCGATCACCTGCATGCGAGGCTTCTCGTCTGCATCTGGGTCATAGCGGTAGATGTGGAAACTGTGCATGGCGACGATCAGGGCATCGACGGGCGGAGGTAGCGGTCAGCCCGGTCGACCAAGCTCAACATCTCGTCGGCCGCTCGCAACGTGATCGGGTGAGGTGTAAAGCCGGCTCGCGGTGAGATGTAGCTCGCCATGCCTCGCGCGAGGGTCAGTTGTCGATCCGGCGCCTCGGCCAGCAGCGCGATGACCAGGTTCTCCAAGGCGATCACGCGGATGCGCAACTGCACCAGTTCCGCGTTCGTCAGTGGTGAGTCCGCAGATGGCTCCTCGTCCTGCCTCGTGGCGGGTGCGGAGTTCCCCTCAGCTTCAAGTCTGCGGGTCGTGGTCACTGGGCTGCTCATCGTCATCGTCAACGGGGCGGGCACTTCCCAGGAGTGCCTAGCCTGCGCTCAAACAGATCCCGGCATCTGTACGGGAGCGCACTCAGGCGCGTATCCGAACTCCGAGCGCCAGCGCGTTCAGTCCGTAGATGGCGCAACCCATCGCATGCGCGTATCATGGCAAGTATTCCATTACTTACTTGTGACCCGTGAGGGGACTCACCATGCAAACCAGACTGCCCACCGAGGAGCGCCAGGCGGAGATCGTCGCGGCGGCGTTGAACCTGGCCCGGGAAATCAGTCCGGTGTCGATCACCACGGGCGACATCGCTACGGCGGTCGGCGTCAGCCAGGGCGCCGTGTTCAAGCACTTTCCCACCAAGGAAGCCATTTGGGTGGCGTCGATGCAGTGGGTGCGCGAGCGGTTGCTGGCAGAGCTGGACGAAGCGGCGCGGGAAGCGACCTCGGGAGTGCTTGCTCTCGAAGCGGTGTTCCGTGCCCATGTGGCGTTCGTGATCGCGCATCCTGGCGCTCCCAGGATCATCTTCCACGAGTTGCAGCAGCCCACTGATTCCCCCGTGAAGCAGGAAGTCAGGGCGCTGCTGAAGGCTTACCGGCAGCTTCTGCTGAATCAGTTCAAGGCCGGCATGAAGTCGGGCGAGTTGCCGACCGGGCTCGACCCCGAAGCCGCCGCCACGCTCTTTGTCGGCATCGTGCAGGGGCTCGTGATGCAGTCGATGCTGACCGGCAAATCCGCGGCGATGAATACTCAGGCCGATGCAGTGTTCGCCATCTACCTTCGCGGCATCCGGGCGGCAGCATGAAGATCCCCTCGAACTGGTGGCGGCGGCTCGGGCTGGGCTCGCTGGGGGTGCTGCTGATCGTTGCGCTGGGGTATGTGGTCATGCGCTCCGGGCCCCTGGCGCCCACCCGTGTGACGGTCGCACAGGCCACCGTCGGCAGCTTGTCGCCATCGCTGTTCGGCATCGGCACGGTCGAGGCGCGCCGGTCCTACCTGATCGGTCCGACCGTGGCCGGCCGCGTCAGCAAGGTATTGGTCGATGTGGGAGACACGGTCACGTCCGGCCAGTTGCTGGCCGAGATGGACCCGGTGGACCTGGAAGAGCGCGCCAGAGCCCTGGAGGCATCGGTGGCGCGGTCGTCGAGCGTGGTCGCCGCGGCACAAGCGCAGCGGCGGGATGCGCAGGCGCGCAGCGAGCTGGCGGGCATCACGGCGCGTCGTTATGTCGAACTGGGTGCGCAGAAGTTCATGAGCGCTGGCGCGGTCGAGGCCAAGCAGCAGGAGCAGGCCTCGGCCGATGCCGCCGTGGCCACTGCTGACGCCAATCTGGCGGCTGCGCGGCAGGACACCCTGCGCCTGGCCGCCGAGCGTGCGGGCCTGCGGCAGCAGCGTGACAACGTGCGCCTGCTGGCACCCGCGCCAGGTGTCGTCATCACCCGCGACGCAGAGGCCGGGTCCACCGTGGTGGCGGGGCAGGCCGTGCTGCGGCTCATTGAGCCTTCGTCCCTGTGGATCCGGGTGCGGCTGGACCAGGGCCGATCGAGCGGTCTGGCCGCCGGCCTTCCTGCCTCGATCGTGTTGCGATCCAAGCCGGGAGTGCGCTTGTCGGGCAAGGTGGCCCGGGTGGAGGCCACCAGCGACAGCATCACCGAGGAGCGCGTGGCTCTCGTTTCAATGGACACCCTGCCGCAGGGCTTGTCCACCGGTGAACTGGCCGAGGTCACCTTGACGCTGCCTGCCACGGCCCGGGCCGTGCTGCTGCCCAACCCCGCGCTGCAACGCCAGGCCGATCAGGTCGGCGTGTGGCGCATCGAAGGCGGCAAGCCGATGTTCACGCCGGTGCGTATCGGGTTGACCAGCCTCGACGGCCAGGTGCAGGTGCTCGAAGGCCTGAAGGCCGGTGACGAGGTGGTGGTCTACAGCGAGAAGGCGCTGACGTCCAGCAGCCGCATCAACATCGTCGACCAACTTGCCGGCACCAAGCCATGATCAGCCTGGCCGGCCGCGACATCCTGCATTCCTGGGGTAAGTTTGTTCTCACCGGCATCGGCCTGGGCCTGCTGATCGGCGTGACGCTGACGATGGCCGGGGTCTACCGCGGCATGGTGGACGATGCGCGTGCATTGCTCGACAACAGCGGCGCCGACCTCTGGGTGGTGCAGCAGGACACGCAGGGGCCGTACGCGGAATCGTCCAGCCTGCGCGACGACGTCGTGCGCAGCGTGCGCGGCCTGCCGGGTGTGGCGCGCGCCGCCAACGTCACCTACCTGACGATGCAGGTGCGGGCCGCGGAAGGGCGCGACGCCGGCCGCGAAGTACGCGCCATGATCGTCGGCTTCGAGCCGGGCCAGCCGGCTCAGCCCGGTTCGCCCGGCTACCTGGTGGCGGGCCGGCAAGTCACACGCAGCCACTACGAGGCCGTGGTCGACGTGCGAACCGGCTTCACGCTGGGCCAGCGCATCCGCATCCGGCGCCACGACTACACGGTGGTCGGCCTGACGCAGCGCATGGTGTCGTCCGGCGGCGACCCGATGGTCTTCATCCCGCTCAAGGACGCGCAGGAAGCGCAGTTCCTGAAGGACAACGACGCCATCCTGAATGACCGCGCCCGCACGGCCGCCAACCCGGCATTGAACCGGCCGTGGGTGCCCGGCTTGCTGGAGGCGATCCAGGCCTCGCAGGCCGCCAACCACAACGTCAACACGGTGCTGGTGCAGGTGCAACCTGGCGTGCCCGCCGAGAGCGTGGCCGAGCCGATCCGGCGCTGGAAGCACCTGGAGGCCTACACGCGCGCGCAGATGGAAGAGATCCTGATCGCCAAGCTGATCGCCACGTCGGCGAAGCAGATCGGCATGTTCCTGGTGATCCTGGCCATCGTCAGCGCGGCCATCGTCGCCTTCATCATCTACACGATGACGCTGGGCAAGATCCGCGAGATCGCGGTGCTCAAGCTCATCGGCACGCGCAACCGCACGATCGCCGGGCTGATCCTGCAGCAGGCGCTCGGGCTGGGGCTGATCGGCTTCATCGTCGGCAAGGTGGCGGCCACTTTCTGGGCTCCGATCTTCCCGAAATACGTGCTGCTGGAGGTGAACGACGCGTTGCTCGGCCTGGTCGCGGTGATGGTGATCTGCGCGCTGGCCAGCACGCTGGCGATCCGAGCGGCGTTGGCGGTCGATCCGGCCGCGGCCATCGGCGGCTGAGGGCACACCCCATGAGCGAAGCCGGCATCCGCATCGAAGGCCTGCGCAAGCGCTACGGCGAAGGCGACACGGCAGTGGACGCGCTGAAGGACGTCAACATGGTGGTGGCGCCCGGCGAGGTGGTGGGCCTGATCGGCCCCTCTGGCTCGGGCAAGAGCACCTTGCTGAAGTGCCTGGGCGCCGTCATCGAGCCGACGGCCGGACGCATGATCCTCGGCGGGCAGACGATCTATGACGATGGCTGGAAGATTCCCGACCTGCGCGCGCTGCGCCGCGACAGCATCGGCTTCGTGTTCCAGGCGCCGTACCTGATTCCGTTCCTCGATGTCACCGACAACGTCGCCTTGCTGCCGATGCTCGCTGGGCGCCCCAACGGCGAGGCGCGCGCGCGGGCGCTCGAACTGCTAACCGCACTGGACGTGGGGCATCGCGCCACGGCGCAGCCGTCCGAGCTGTCGGGCGGTGAACAGCAGCGCGTGTCAATCGCGCGCGCCCTGGCCAACAGGCCTCCGGTGATCCTGGCCGACGAACCCACGGCGCCGCTGGACAGCGAGCGGGCCCTGGCCGTCGTGCGCATCCTCAACCAGATGGCCACGCAGTACCACACGGCCATCATCGTAGTGACCCACGACGAGAAGATCATCCCGACCTTCAAGCGGATCTATCACATCCGAGACGGCCGGACCGAAGAAGAGGCGGGGCAAGGCTTGAGCCTCTGACTCGATCCAGTGCGTATTCAGCAGCCGTCTACCAAGAGCAAGATCGTGAACACATCCAAAGCGGATTGGCTGGTGAAATCACTGGCGGTGGTGGCTGTGCTCTTCGGATTGCTGACGGTCCTGTCCGGCGGTCGCACACTTTTCGGTGGCGAAGCGGCACGTCTTGCCGCCGGGGCCATCGTCCCGTTCGTGCTCTGGTTCAACTTCGTCGCCGGGTTCGCCTACGTGGCCTGCGGTGTCGGGCTGTGGAGCCGGCGACGCTGGTCGGTACCACTGGCTGTCTTCATTGCCGTCGCTACGGGCCTGGCGTTTGCGGCCTTCGGTGTTCATGCATGGAACGGTGGGGCGTACGAGGCACGAACCGTCGGTGCGATGGCGCTGCGCACGATGCTTTGGGCCGGGATCGCGGGAACAGCCTATCGAGCGCTCCGGCATCGCATCTGACCAGCCGGCCGGCGGTAGCGCGAAATCGTCTTCCTCGACGAAGCGTGGGTGCAAGTCAGCCCTGCTCAGCGGGGGATGAAGAACGTCGATTTCTCGAACTGGATGCCCGAAGTGTTCGCGCCATTGCCTGCCTTGGGCTCCACGCCCGCGACCTCGAACATCACGGGCACCGACCGGCCTGCGAGCCGTTGCGCCACGGCGAAGGGCAACCGCAGGCTCACCGACATCGACGCCACGGCGGCCGGGCCGGCGCTGACCGGCTTCGCCAAGACCTCCAAACCGTCGATGCCGGACGCCGCCACCCGGTAGGTCTGCGCGCTCTCGGTGCGGTTCATGATCTGGATGCGGTAGACGTTCTCGACCATGCCCTCCTCGACCAGACGCGCCAATGCGCCGCGGTCCTTGACCACATCGAACTTGAACGGGCTGCGCATCGCCACGCTGGCCGCGAAGGCGATGCTGGCCGCGGAAAGCACGGCCCCGTAGATCAGCACACGCGGCCGCAGGGCACGCTTGAACATCTGCAGCCGCGTCCAGCCGTTGACGACACCGTTTTCGGTGGAGTAACGGATCAGCCCCTTGGCATAGCCCATCTTGTCCATCACGTCGTCGCAGACGTCGATGCAGGCGGCGCAGCCGATGCACTCGTTCTGCAGCCCGTTGCGGATGTCGATACCTGTGGGACAGACCTGCACACACAAGGTGCAGTCGATGCAGTCGCCCAGGCCCTGCACGGCGGCGTTGGCCTTCTTCGAACGCGAGCCGCGAGGTTCGCCACGTCCGGCGTCGTAGGCGATGACCAGGGAGTCCTTGTCGATCAGCGCGCTCTGGAAACGCGCATAGGGGCACATGTACTTGCACATCTGCTCGCGCAGGAAGCCGGCGTTGCCGTAGGTGGCGGCGCCATAGAACAGCACCCAAAAGGCGTTCCACGCCGACATGTCCAGGGCCACGGCGGCGACGGCCAGTTCCCGGATCGGCGTGAAGTAGCCGACGAAGCTGAAACCGGTGATCAGCCCGATGGCCAGCCACACCCCCTGCTTGGCGCCCTTGCGCAGGATCTTGTTCACGCCCCAGGGCGCGTTGTCCAGCCGCATGCGCGCGATGCGGTCGCCCTCGATCTGGCGTTCGGCCCACATGAAGATCTCGGTGTAGACCGTTTGCGGGCAGGTGTAGCCGCACCACAGCCGGCCGGCCACGGCAGTAAAGAAGAACAGTGCCAGGGCCGACAACACCAGCAGCGCAGCCAGGAAGATCAGGTCCTGCGGATAGAGCAGCAGGCCGAAGATGTAGAAGCGCTGCGCCTCCAGATCGAACAGCACGGCCTGGCGTCCGCTCCATTGCAGCCACGGCAGGCCGTAGAACAACAGCTGCGTGAGCCAGACGAAGAACCAGCGCCAGGTGGCAAACCAGCCCTTCACCGCCCGCGGGTAGATCGTCGCCTGCTTCTGGTACATCGAGACGAACTGTGTGCCGTCGTCGCTCGCACCCGATACCGGCGTGATGGGGATGACCTTCCTGGAACTGGCCATGCTCAGGGCGCGCCGGCCAACGAGCGGTCACATCGCGTCCGGGCTGTCATCGCTTCAGCTCGCCCAGCTTGTGCTCGATCTTGCTCCAGGCTTCGGCATCCGGCAGCGCGAGCTTGGTTTTCGTGATGGGTTTCCATTCGCGCGACAGCTTGGCGTTCAGCGGCGTGAAGTGCTGCTGGTCGGTGGGTACGTCTTCTTCGGCATAGATGGCATTCACGGGGCACTCGGGCACGCAGACCGCGCAGTCGATGCACTCGTCCGGGTCGATGACCAGGAAGTTCGGCCCTTCGCGAAACGCGTCGACCGGACACACGTCCACACAGTCGGTGTACTTGCACCGGATGCAGGCCTCGGTGACGACGAAGGTCATTGCTGCGCGTGCGGGATGTCAACCGCAGCAGGCACCTCCTGAGCAGCAGGAGTCGCCCTTGGCGCCTGCCGAAGGCGCGACGGCGTCAGCGATGCGGCTGATCTGGATGCGCCAGACCGACGGGCCGGCTTCCAGCGTGGCCCATTCGAACTGTCCGAGAGCGCGGTCCTCGAACTGATAGCGCAGGGGCTGCGGGTTGTGGTCGTTCACGAGTTGCAGCGCCTGGCCGGTGGACAGGGCATCGAAGCGACCGAAGATCAGCGGGTGACGATCACGCGGCGCGATGGTCCGCAGGTCCAGCTCGAAGGTGGGTTGAATCAGGGTTGCAGTCATGGGAACCTTTCAGGGGGAAGTGAGCACCTGGGCGCGCAGAACAGATGAAAGCGGGCGCGCCGTGGGCACGGTGAGGGAACGGGAACGCTCAGCCGTCCTTGCCATCGAGACGGCTGCTCAGCAGCCAAGGCGTGAAGACCCACAGGTAGAGGGCGAAAGCCGCGGCCCACGCGGCTGCGGCCACCACCAGCCAGTTGGCCGTGTGTGCCGGTGACACCAAGGGAAGCAGCACGCGGGCGACGGCGGCACCAGCCACCAGCAGGTAGGCGGCCACCTCCAGACGCGACACCTTCAGCGGGCGCCCGGTGTGGCCCCTGGCGGTGCGGGTGACCATGCCGACGATGAGCCCGGCCGTAGCGCCCACCGCCAGGGCGTGAATGCCGGCAGAAGCGGCCACGCCACCCAGCTGCGCCCAGGCCAGCAGCACAAAGCCGACGGGCAACCATGCATAGGCTGCATGCAACACCCACAGGATGGGTCGCGACCGTGTCCGCCACGGCTGCCAGTGCCACAAGCGTGCGGCATGCAGCAAGGCCGCCAAGGCAAAGCCAGCCGCCGTGACCAGGTTGGCGGGTAGCAGCACCCAGGCCGCCAGCGACAGCGCCGTCGCCGCCAGCGTGCTGCGCTCCAGCCAGGCCGGCACCTTCAGCTGTCGGCCTGGCAGCGCCGACATCGTGAACGCCGGAATCACCCGCCCTGCAATCACGCATTCGATCATCACGACCAGGGCCAACCCGGCGTGCAGCGGCCGCAGCGGGTCGATGTCCAGCCAGCCCAGCACCGCAGCGTGAAAGCCGAGATTGGCGGTTGCGAGCAGCAGCAGGATCGCGCCCAGTGGCAGATTGCGGCGGTTGCCGGCTTTCAGCAGCACCCTGATCAGCACGAAAGCCACCCAAGGCAGCAGCAGCACGTCCAGAACGGCGTAAACCGCGTACGGCCCCCCCACGGCGGACAGCCGCGCTGCCAGCCACAGCCCCGCCATGACCGCCAGCGTGGCACCGCGCGGCGTGGCCAGGCCCGTCCAGGCCTTGCCGGCCGTCAGCAGGAAGCCGACGATCACCGCCAGGGCAAAGCCGTAGAGCATCTCGTGGGCGTGCCACAGCAGCGGCGGCATCGTCGAAGGCAGCGCCATCAAACCCAGGAGGCCCGCGATCCAGTACGGGACCGCGAACAGGGCGAACGCGGCCGCACCCAGGTAGAACGGCCGGAATCCGAGGCGAAACAGCGGCCAGCCAGGCAACGGGAACTGTACGTCCGAAGCGGCCGCCGCGACGCTCTGGGGGGCGCCCGTGGCGACCAGGCGGATGGGTTCCTTCATGGCCTTGAACGCCTTCCCTGGAGCCTGCCAACTGGGCCGTCGGTCAAAAGATGCAGCATTCGTACATGTTAATGACTTGCCGCCTTTAAAGCAATACACTGCGTGCATCTTTAAGGATTGCCATGCGCCTGTCCGAATACACCGACTACACGTTGCGGGTGCTGATGTACTGCGCGGCGCACCGGGACCGCCTGGTGACGATCGGCGAACTGGCCGAGCACCACGGGCTGTCGAAGAACCATCTGATGAAGGTCGTCAACGATCTGGCGCGGCAAGGGCTGCTCGAAACCACCCGGGGCCGAGGCGGTGGCCTGCGGCTGCTGGCCGAGCCAGAGACCATCCGCATCGGCGATGTGGTGCGCGCCACCGAGACCGACTTCAGGTTGGTGGAGTGTTTTGACGCCACCACCAACGCCTGCACACTGACGCCGAGCTGCCGGCTGAAGCACCTCTTCGACGACGCGCTGGCGGGCTACTTCAAGGCGCTGGACGGCGCCACGCTGGCGGACATGGCAAACGGCCAGTCAGCGACCAAAGGCAAGTCGCCTTTATCGCAGGCGGGCCGCAAGCTGCCTGTGGTGGTGTCCGCACCGATCCCGCGGCGCGCCGCGCGCCCGGGCCGCAGTACCTGAAGACCCACAGGAGCAATCCACCATGGCCCTGACCCTCCCCGGCCACAGCGCCCCTGCCGTTGGCTTCGAAGTCCCGCTGGAGATGCTGGCGGCCTGCCATGGGCGGGTACAGCACCAGTGCGAAACCCTGCAACGGCTGCTGGCCCACCTGAAGGACCACGGCGCAGACCGCCCGGCTCAAGAGGCCGCGCGTGCCGTGATGCGCTACTTCGACATCGCTGCCCGCCACCACCACGAAGACGAGGAGCAGGACCTGTTTCCTGCCTTGCTGGAGTCGATGGTCGGCTCAGATGCAGTGTGCCTGCACGAGCTGATTGCGGCGCTCTGCAACGATCACCGGGCGCTGGAGAGGCACTGGCAGCTTGTGCGCGTGGCGCTGCTGCAGGTTCAGGAGGGCCAAGCCTCGACCTTGGCCTGCACCGATGTGCCGGGCTTCATCGACCGCTATGCACAGCACATCACGCGTGAGGAAACTGAATTGCTGCCGATGGCGGCCCGCCTGATCAGCGAGGAAGAACTCGACCGCATCGGGCGCAGCATGCGCGCCCGCCGCTCAACCTGAGTCTGCCGCTCTGTTCGTCACCTGCACAGGTCGGTTGTCGATCAGTTCAGGCCACGCTGACTCAGGCCGCTTCCAGCCTGAAGACGCGCACGGCCTCGACCAACTGGGCCGCCTGGCGGCTCAGGCTGTCGGACGCGGCGGCGCTCTCTTCAACCAAAGCCGCGTTCTGCTGCGTCACCTGGTCCAGTTGAGTGACCGCGTCATTGACCTGGCTGATGCCTTTGGTCTGCTCGGCCGTGGCGGCGCTGATTTCCGCGAACACCTCGCTGGCGCGCCGCACCTGCGTCACGATGTCCTGCATCGTGCGGCCCGCAGCATCCACCAACTGGCTGCCGGCCTCGACCTTTTCCACACTGCCCTGGATGAGGGTCTTGATCTCGCGTGCCGAGCCGGCGCTGCGCTGGGCCAGCGCGCGCACCTCGGACGCCACGACGGCGAAACCGCGGCCATGTTCTCCGGCCCGGGCGGCCTCCACCGCAGCGTTCAGCGCGAGGATGTTGGTCTGGAACGCAATGCCGTCGATGACCCCGACGATGTCGCCGATCTTGCGGCTGGCTTCGGTGATGTCCTGCATCGTGCCGACCACCTGGCCCACCACTTCCCCGCCTTGGGTGGCAGTGGCCGTGGCCGTGTTGGCGAGGTCGCTGGCCTGACGCGCAGCATCGGCGCTCTGGCGCACGGTGGCGGCCAGTTGTTCCATGGAGGCTGCGGTCTGCTGCAGATTGGCGGCCTGCTCCTCGGTTCGCTGCGACAGGTCGGCCGTACCGCTGGCAATCTGGCCCGAGCCCGTGGCAATGCCTTCACTGCCCTGACGCACGGACAGCACCACACGGCGCAGGCTGTCGGTCATGGCGCCCAGGGCCGCCAGCAAGCGCCCGGTTTCGTCGCGCGCATCACTGTCGACGCAGGCCGTCAGGTCGCCCGCTGCAACGGCCTCGGCGACAGCCACTGCCCGGCTGATCGGCCGGGTGATCGACCGGGCCAGCCACCACGCGGCTGCAGACCCCAGCATCAACATCAGAACACCAGCCACCCCCAGCACCCATTGGGTGCGCCGAATGTCGGCTTGTGCGGCTGTCGTGGCCTGGTCCACCAAGGTTGTCTGGAGTTTCGCCAGGGTGTCGATGTGGGACTGCAAACGGTCAATGGCCGGCAGGGTCTCCGACAACAACAGGCTCACGGCTGCATCGCGGCTTCCTGCCTGCTGGAGTTGACCCACCTTCGTGAAGCTGGCGACATAGGCAGCACGGTCGGTCTTCAAGGCTGCCAGCGCCGCCTTGCCTTCGGGCAGCTGAACCAAACGGTCAAGGGTTCCCAGCGCATCGTCGATCCGTCCCTTGTTCTGCCGAATGTGCCCGAGCGCGGCTTGTGCCTGGGTGGCATCGGCCACCAGGAGCAGTTCCATCGTGTACCGGGCATTGGCACGCGTGAGCGCCTCGACATCGGCCACGGCACGGGCCTTGGTCCATTCTTGATCGACGATGCGATCGAAGGTCTGCCCCAGGTTTTGAAAGCGCAGGCCGGACAACCCCAGGGCTGCAGCCATGAGGGCCAGCAACAGGCCAAACCCAAGGGCCAGGCGCATGCCGATGGGAAGGTGGCGCAGAGGTGTCATGAAGCGTGCCCGTTCAGATGGTGCGTTTCATATCGGCACGCTCAGCCGCTAGATGAAGCAAGACCCTACTGCCTTACGACCGTCCTTTGACCTGAGTCAACAGGGCTCAATTCCGCCTCAACTTGTCCAGAATGACAGGGGATCCAGGCCCGTGTCGGCGCGGTGCTCAGCCTGAATCCGGGGGTGACTGGCTTTCGTGGGACATCCAACCACCACCCAGCAGACCACGCGTTCACCTGGACAGCAGAACGCGTTGGCCACAGCCGGATCGGATACCGAAGTGCCACTCAGCGCCTTGGCGCCAAAGCCCATCAGGTGCAGGGCATTCATGAAGTTCATCAGCGCCGCACCGACGCACAGCCACTGCTCGTGTGCCGGTACATCCGGGATGTCGTCGCGCACTCGGGCAAGCAAAGCAGCCAGCCCAGGTCCGTTGAAAGCGCGCGCTCGGGCCTGAGCGACCTCCCTGGCGCCCAGGTCCCGCTGCTGCGCACCCTGGGCGAACAACTCGGACAGTGCTGAGCGCTGCGCATCGCCAACGATGACAAAGCGAAACGGCCGCAGCCCGCCGTGGTCGGGCGCACGCAAGGCCAGGTCCGCGGCGCGGGCCCACTGCTCTGCGCTGGGCCCAGGAGGTGCCAGATACTTCGGCCCCACGGAGTAACGCAGCGCAAGCAGGTCCAGCAGATCGTCCCCGGCGTTCACCCCTGCCGCCCTGCCAGGTACACCGCTGCCTGCACACGCGAGCTGAGGTTCAGCTTGCGCAGGATGTGCTGGACGTGGATCTTGACCGTGGCTTCGGCGATGTTCAGGTCGCGTGCCAATTCCTTGTTGCTGGCGCCCTTGGCGATCAGGGCCAGGATCTCGCGCTCACGCGGCGACAGGCTGTGGATGGGGTCGGTGTCGACGGCCGGCGGCGGAGGCGTGGCAGCGCCCTGCCCCGTCTGGAAGGCATTGACCAGCTTGCTCGTCATCTCGGGGCTGACGACCGATTCGCCTGCCATCGTGCGTTGGATGGCCGAGGCCAACATCTCGCTGTCCATCGTCTTGAGCAGGTAGCCGCGGGCGCCGCCGCGCAAGGCGGCCGCCAGGTCTCGCTCGTCCTCGCTGACGGTCAGCATCAGCACCCGGGCCTGGGGCGCCGATGCCTTGAACCCGGCCAGCGCGTCGACGCCGTTGACGCCAGGCATGTGGTTGTCCAGCAGGATCACGTCGGGCTGGGTTTGCGCCGCCCGCTGATGCGCCTCGTTGGCGTCGCCGGCCTCGGCCACCACCTGAAAGCGGGCGTCGCCCGCCAGCAGCGAAATCAACCCGCGACGGAACAGCGTGTGGTCGTCGACCACCAGCACGCGAATGGGCTGTGCGGCGATCATGCGGCCAGCCCCAAACGTTCGGGCAGCTTCAGCACCACGCAGGTGCCCGACCCTGGCACCGAGGCCACCTCCACGGTCGCGCCGATGTTGTGCGCCCGTTCGCGCATGATGCGCAGCCCGACATGGGTCTCGTCGGGGCCGGCGCCATCGGGGTCGAAGCCACAGCCGTCGTCGCGCACCTCCACGCGCCACTGCGGCGTCTGCTGCACTTCCACCCACACCTCTCTCGCCTGCGCATGCTTGCGCACGTTGGACAGCGCCTCCTGCACGACGTGCAGCACCTGCACTTGGACGTCCGCGGGCAGAGGCATGCCGTCGCCTTCGATGTCCAGGTGGGTGGCCAGGCCGGTCTGGTGTTCGAACTTCTGCAGCGTGGTCTTCAGGGCGGGTGCAATGTCTTCGCTGTTGGTGCGGGTGCGGAAGTGCACCAGCAGTTCACGCACGTCGCCGAGACTCTCGTGAACGCCGGCGTCGAGTTCGCCCAGGGTTCTGTCGATGCGGGCTGCATCAGTGCTCTTGATGTCACTGCGCAGCAGGCCCAACTGGATCTTCAGGAAGGCCAGGCTCTGGGCGATGGAGTCGTGCAGTTCGCGGGCGATGAAGCTGCGCTCTTCGGCCACGGCGGTCTCACGTTGCAGGGCTGCGGCACGCAAGCCCTCGATGGCACCCGCCAGATGGCTGGCGATGGTCTCCAGCAAGGCGCGGTCGTCGTCGGATAGTGCCCTGGGTTCGCGGTAGAACAGGTTGAGCTCACCCACCATGCGCTCGTGCAGCCTGACGGGCACGCTGATGACGGTCTGGAAGCCTTCGCGTGCGCAGTGGCCGAGCCGCGACGCTGGGCCATCCGGCAGTATGGGGATCACCCGTGTCATGGCGCCGCCCTGGGGCTGGCCGCACAGGCAGTCGCCCGTGGGGATGCACAGTTCCTCGTCGATCACGGCTTGCGGCAAACAATCCGACGCCAGCAACAGGTACTTGCGGTTGGCCTCGTCCGACCAACGCACGGCCGAAGCGTCGGCGCGGGCCACCTGGCGCACCTGCTTGGCAATGCCCTGAGCCAGCGCCTCCAAGGTTTCGGCACGCGCCACGAACGCAGCCGAGTTGTACAAGGCCGCCAGGCGCGCTCGCTGCGCCTCCAGATGCTCGGTCTTTTCCTGCACCTTGGACTCGAGGTTCTGGTACAGGCCCTGCAGGGTTTCGGCCATGCGGTTGAAACCGGCCGCGAGCGCGCCGAATTCGTCGTTGGCGCCTGGATCGACCCGCGCGCCCAAGTCGCCCGCCTCGACCCGAGCCAAACCGGCCTGCAACCGGGACAGCGGGTTGAAGATGAACAGGTAGGCCGAATACAGCAAGGCAATCGCACTGCCGATGGTCAGGGCCACCATCACGAACTGCACGGCATTCAGGATGGCCGTCAGTCGGGACAGGTGGTGCTCGATCGCCGACACGAAGGTGTCGATGCGGGCCACAAAGGCATCGGCCTGTTGCCCTGACAACTCGGCACCCGGTCCAGGCAATGCGGTCCATCTGACCTTGAGCTCCAGCCAGTCGTTCTGTACAGCCGCAAAGGCCTGCTGCGACAGGGCGTCGTGTGGAACGAGCAGCGGACGTGCCGGGTCGCCCGTGCGCAGCACGCTCACGCTTTGGTCGAATTGCGCTGCCAGCCCTGCAATCTGTTGCGCGTCCGAGCGGGCCAGCGTCTGGGCCATGCGCCAGGTCTGCATGCGCATCCGGCCGGCCTCGTTGACAGCCGCCGCACCACCTTCCAACTGCCAGGTCACCCAAAGCGTCAGCCCGATCGAGGCAAACGCCATCAGCAACAAGGTGGCCCCGATGGCACCAAGCTTGGCGGAGAGGCTCCATGACCGAGGCATGCGTGCACTGTACTGGAGGCTGTCAATGGACCGAACCTGGCCAAGGCTCGGAGTGACTTCAGTCGCCATGCGTCAGCCAAACCTGCAAGAACCCCAGCGGGTGGTGCGAAATCGCCACCGACGCCATGAACAGGTAGACCAGCAGGGCCCCGGCGTAGCTGGCACGGCGCGCCGCCGGTGCCCGCGCCCGCTTGAGCGCCAGCGAGCCGAGCACGATGTACAGCACCAGCAGCAACAACTTGACCCCCAGCCAGGGGCTGGCGACCGGGTTCAGCGACAGCAAGATCCAAAGCGTGACACCGGCCGTCAGCAGCAGGGTGTCGATGCCGTAGCTGAGCAGCCGCCAGGGCCTGGCCATCGCCCAGCTTTGCCCGGCCAGCACCAAGGCACCACGCAGGGCGAACAGCCCCCCACTGACCAGCACGAGGCCGATATGGGCCAACTTGAGGGGCGAATACCAGACCACGAACTCAGGCATGGTGATCGGCTTTCGGGTGGAAGCGACTAAGCTCGCGGCCATGGAAATCAGTCACTTCAACGATCTGCTGGCTGCCGCTCGGCAGCAACCCGACGCGCAGCGTCTCTTGATGGTGTTTGCTGCGGCGAGCCTGCCCCCTGACGCCACGGCCGAGCAGCGGGCACGCTTCGAAGCGGGTGAGTCCGGCGAGTTGGCACCGCTGATGTGTGTCGACAAGGACCCTGCCGACTTGAAGGACTTTGCCGCGTTGCAGGCGGAAGCCTTGTCCATGGGTCAGGACTGGGCCCTGGTGTTCGCTGCGGCCATGTCTGGCCAAGGAAGTCAGGCGCCCGCTTCGACGCAGGTGGAGGCTGCGCTCACCCGCATGGTGGAGGCGGTGAAGTCCGGCAACCTGAGCGGCATGATTCCGTTCGACCGTCAGGGCGAGGCCGTCCAGTTGGGCTGAACGGACGGTTGCCCGTTCACCTGCAAACGCCGGGCCGCCCCAAGTTTGCTGGCCCCCCTCGGGGGGCGGGCTGGGCGCAGCCCGGCCCTGGGGGCGCTCACAATCGGGTGGACTCATCATCCCGCAGCGCTTCGGGCGGGTGCGCCACGTACGGCCCGGTGCCCGCGTTGTCGGCCTGTGCTGCCGGCACGAAGCCGCCGCGCTGCACGTCGAAGACATGGACCTCGCCGTCTTCGATCACGTAGTGCCAGCCGTGCAAGGCCAGTGTGCCGGCCTCCACGCGCTCTCGCACCATCGGGTAGTCCATCAGCCGCTCCAGCTGCAGCACCACCGCACGTTGCTCGGTGCGCCGCAGCACATCGGGGCCCGGCTCGGCCACGGGCAAGGCGGCTTCGCGGCCCAGTTCCAGCCACTGCGAGAGGTGCTTTGCCGCCGGTGAGACATCGCCATACAAGGCCCGGATCGCGCCGCAGTGGCTGTGACCGCAGACCACGATGCGTTTGACTGACAGGTTGAGGACGGCGAACTCGATGGCCGCCGCCGTGCCATGGAAACCCTGGCTCTGGTCGTGCGGTGGCACGAAGGCACCGACGTTGCGCACCAGGAACAACTCACCCGGACCGGCGCCGGTCAGCAGGTAGGGCACCAGGCGCGAATCGCTGCAGCCGATGAACAGCGTCATCGGGTGCTGACCATCGTCGACCAGCAACCGGAAGTGCGAGCGGTGCTGCGGGAACGCGTCCGTCTGGAAGCGCTGAAGGCGCTGCAACAGTTCGTCGGGCATGGTTTGGGGGGCTGAAGCCGAGCTACTGGACCAGAGGCGACTCAGCGGCCTCCAGGTCCACGCCCGTCAACGTGGCCGCGCCGGCCAGCAGTTGCAGGTACTGACGCAACGCGGTGGCAAAGGCCTGTTGCCGAAGCCCCTGGGCCACGGCCGACTTCACCGCTTCGAACGCGGGGTCCAGGCCCGGTTCGCGCGCCAGCACCTCCACCACATGCAGCCCGAAGCGGCTGTGCACCAGGCGTGGCAGCACACCGACCTCGGGCTTGCCGAAGACCTCGCGAGCGAACTCGGGCGCGCAGTCGTCGGTGGTCAGCCAGCCCAAGGCGCCGCCATCGGCGCCACTGGGGCAGTTGGACGTGGACGCCGCCGCAGCAGCGAAACGGTCTTCGCCTCCGGGCGACGCGCAGCGCACATCCAACAGGCAGGCCTCGGCACGTTGGCGCAGTGCATTGACATCCACACCCGGTGTGACGGCAAACAGCACGTGGCGCAGCTGCACACGTTCACCCACGGCGTAGCGGCCACGCTGAGCCGCGTGGTGTCGGCGCAAAGCCTCGTCCGACGGTTCGGGCATGTGCAGTTCCCGGTCCAGCAGGGCCTCGATGGCGGTGCTGGCGGCCTCGGTCATCGCGCCACCCAGGGGCAGCGGATCGTCGGCAGCCAGCAGGCCCGCCTCAATGGCGGCTTGCCGCAGCAACTCGGCACAGGCACGCTGCCTAAGGGTCTCGGTCGTCAGCGCTTCGTGGGGGTACGACAGCACGACGCCATTGACCTGGGGAAGAACAGGAGTGGACGTGTTCATGGTCTGAGCTATCAGCGATTGGGAGTGGCAGGTTCAGCTGCCGCGACGGGGCAGGGTCTGATTGGCCGGCACGTTCAGGCGGCGGGCGCGCACCATCTGGTACGGCCGCACGAGATAGGCCAGCGTGCCGAAGCCGCTCCACACGTGTACCAGGCGACTGAAGGGGAAGAGCAGAAAGATGGTCATGCCCAGCAGCATGTGCGCCTGGAAGTGCCATTCGATGCCGGCCACCAGCGCCGCGTTGGGCTGCATCAGTACGATGCCCTGCAGGTACTCGGCCAGGCGCAGCATCGTGGTCGGCTCAGACACATGGTGCAAAGACGACGGCAGCGTCGACAGGCCGATGACCAGCTGCACCCACAGGATGATCAGGATGGCCAGGTCGGTGCGATGGCTGGTGAGCCGGATGCGGTCGTCGAAGATGCGACGGTGCAGCAGCAGGCTCAATCCGATGAAGCAGATCAATCCGGCCACACCGCCCGCCACCACCGCGATCAGCTGCTTCTGAGGAGCGGTGACGAAGATCTCGTACAGCCAGTGCGGCGTGAGCTGGCCGAACAGGTGGCCGAAGAACAGGAACAGGATGCCGGCGTGGAACAGATTGCTGCCCCAGCGCAATTGCCCCTGACGGAGCAGCTGCGAGCTGTCGCTCTTCCACGTGTACTGGTCGCGGTCGAAGCGGGCCAGGCTGCCCATGAGAAACACGGCCAGACAGATGTACGGGTAGACGTTGAAGATGAAGTTGTGGAGGGTGTTCATGTGGAAGCTCCCGGCATCACGTGGCTGGCGGTGCGTACGGGCGCGCGCACGATCTGAATCGGTTGCGGCTGCCCGGGCCGCGCCTGGCCCTGGGTGGAACAGCCGTCGAAGGCCATGGGTTCGGCCCAGCTCTCGTCGAGTTCAGGCTCGGGCGGCACGGCCACGGCCTGCGCCTTCTCGCCGGCTAGATCGAGCAGCGCGGCCAGCACACAGGCATGCGCTGCCTCGCGGCGCAACAGCGCGCTGAAGATCACCTGCAGGATGTGCGCGATCTCGCCCAGGAAAGCCTTGGCCTGCGCCGGGGGCTGTGTCGATGCGTACTGCAGCACCACGGTCAGGTGGTCAGGCAGTTCGCCCGGCGCCAGAAAGAGACCTGCAGCTTCGTAGGTCTGGCACAGGTCCACCATGGCCGGGCCCCGGTCGCGACTGTCGCCGTGCACGTGCTCGAACAGGTGCAGCGCGGTGCCGCGGCCGCGGTCGAAGAGTTCGACGTGATCGGCCTCAACGTCCAGCGGACGGCGGCGGTACAGGCGCGTGATCAGGGCGTCCAGTTCGGCCAGGCGCGCGCCGCTGAGCGCGCGCTCGTCGTGCAGCGCCGCCTTCAGGTCGGGCAGGTGCGCGCGCAACTCGGCGTCGGGATAGCTCAGCAGGTGGGCCAGCACACGCAGCGTCTTGGTGGCGGTCGTCGGTGAGGTGTTGAAGAAGCTCATCTCAAACTCCTGCCTTGATAGGGATGGTGCGCTTCTTCTCGCTGCCGAACAGGCTGGTCTCGGTGGTGCCCTCGCTGCACCCATTGCCGAAGCTGAAGCCGCAACCGCCGCGCACGTTGAAGGCGTTCTCGGCGTACTCGCGGTGCGTGGTCGGGATGACGAAGCGGTCTTCGTAGTTGGCGATCGCCATCACGCGGTACATCTCTTCCACCTCGTTCACGCTCATCTTCACCTGGTCGATGGCCGCATGATTGGGCGTACCGTCCACGTGCTTGGCGCGTTGGTAGGCACGCATGGCCAGCATGCGTTCCAGTGCACGAACCACCGGCGCGGTGTCACCGGCTGTCAGCAGGTTGGCCAGGTACTTGACCGGTATGCGCAGCTGGTTGACGTCCGGAATCTCGCCGTTGGTGCCCACGTGACCGGCATTCGCCGCTGCGGTGATGGGGCTGAGCGGCGGCACGTACCAGACCATCGGCAGCGTGCGGTACTCGGGGTGCAGCGGCAGCGCGACTTTCCATTCCACCGCCATCTTGTAGACGGGGCTGTTGCGTGCCGCGTCCATCCAGTTGTCGGGGATGCCATCGAGCCGGGCCTGCGCAATCACCTTCGGGTCATGCGGGTCCAGGAAGATGTCGAGCTGGGCCTGGTACAGGTCCTTGTCGTGCTCAACGCTGGCCGCCTCTTGAATGCGGTCGGCGTCGTACAGCAGCACGCCCAGGTAGCGGATGCGGCCGACGCAGGTTTCC
>CAZTTC010000020.1:0-30420 GCA_964616015.1 uncultured Methylibium sp.
GCTTGATGTCCAGGTGCAGCATCTTGTGCTGGTGCACGATGCGCAGGCCGCGCAGGATCTCGTCGAAGAGGCTGCGGATGGTCGACTCGCGGAACACCTTGTCGCGCTTGAGGTCGCGCGCGGTGACGATGAAATCCTGCAGGGTGTCGCCCTGCAGGTAGTTCATCACCATGTAGACGGTCTCGTTCTCACGAAAGAAGTTCAGCACCGAGACCACGCTCGGGTGGCTGATCTGCGCGAGGCTGCGACCTTCCTCGAAGAAGCTCTTCAGGCCCAGGCGGTAGAGCGGCTGCTTCTCGGGCTTGACCCGGGGGGTCAGCTCGCCCGGCGAGCGCTCGGCCAGCGAGGCCGGCAGGTACTCTTTCAGCGCGATCAGACGGCGTTCGCTGTCTTCGCAGAGGTACACGACGCCAAAGCCGCCCGCCGCCAGTTTCTTGATGACCTGGTAGCCACCCACCACGGTGCCTGCTGGCAGCGGTGCGGGTTTGGGCTTTGACATAATCGGATTTTGTAATGCGATAAATTCGATGGCAGTTTACAGCATGACCGGTTATGCAAATGCATCGACCGGGGCCCTTGCCGCAGGGGAAAACGCCAGCGATTCCACACCTTCCGGACTTGCATCCGTCAGCGTCGAGTTGCGTTCGGTGAACAGCCGTTTCCTCGACCTGGCCTTCCGCATGCCGGACGAGATGCGCGGGCTCGAGCCCGCGCTGCGCGAACTGATCACCTCCCGGCTGCGCCGCGGCAAGGTCGAACTGCGGCTGACGACCCGCGAAGAGTCCACCAACGGCTGGCCGCAGCCGCAGACCGAGCAATTGCACACGCTTTCGCACCTCGAGAGCATCGTCCAGACCTGGTTGCCGAAGGCCGGGGGCCTGACGGTCCACGAAGTGCTGCAGTGGTGTCGCGGCGCGGCGACCGCGGCGCGCCCGGACGACGAGGCCACGCTCGCGGTGGCCCAGCGCGCCGTCGCCGGCCTCGTCGAGGCGCGGGCCCGCGAGGGCCAGAAGCTCGTCGATGTGTTGTTGCAGCGCGTCAGCCGCCTGCGCCAGCTCGCCGACGAGGCTAGGCCGCTGCTGCCGCAGGTCGTGGCGCGGCAGCAGCAGCGCTTCCTCGAACGCTGGCAGGAAGCGCTCGATGCCACCGGCGCGGCCTCGTCCGTGCCCCAGCAGGCGCTGCAGGAGCGGGCCCTGAACGAAGCCGCGGCCTTCGCGATCCGCATCGACGTGGCCGAGGAGCTGGCCCGGCTCGGCGCGCACCTGGACGAGATCGAGCGACTGCTGAGGGCCGGCGGCGAGGTCGGCAAGCGCCTGGACTTCCTGATCCAGGAGCTGCAGCGCGAGGCCAACACCCTGGGCTCGAAGTCGGCCGCGCTTGAGCTGACGCAGATCTCGGTCGAGATGAAGGTCGCGATCGAGCAGATGCGCGAGCAGGTGCAGAACATCGAGTGAGGGTTCACGGGGTCTCTTGACACCCCCAAGCGGCCGGAAAGTCCAGCGTTTACGCGGGCTTGGCGTTTCAGGAGGTTGAACAGCGGCCCACCTCATCCCAGAATTTCCGTGTACCCGAGCGTGTACCCGGAACGGTCCGGGGCCCTTTCCGGGTACACACGCGGGGTGGACGATGGGCAAGCTGACCGACGTCGCGATCCGGTCCTGGATCAAGGCCGGAGAACGCTTCGAGGGGCGCACCGATGGCGACGGGCTCGTGCTGACCTGGCGGCCCGACCGCACGACACCGCACTGGCGGCTGCGCTACCGCTTCGCCGGCAAGTCGCGCGTGATGAACCTGGGCAGCTACACCGACCTGCCCCTCGCAGCCGCCCGCCAATCAGCCAAGGAACTGCGCGCCAAGATCGCCCTCGGCCACGACGTGGCCGGCGAGAAGCAGGAGCGCAAGTCCAGCGCCCTGGCCCGCATCGAGGCCGCGCGCAGCGTCATCACCGTCGGCCAGCTCGCCGATGAGTACTTCGAGCGCATGATCAACGGCCGCTGGAAGCACCCCAGCATCGTGCGCAGCCGCATCGAGAAGGACATCAAGCCGCACCTGGGCAAGCTGGCTCTGGATGCGGTGGAGCCGAGGCACATCGACGCCATGCTGCGCGCTGTCGTCAAGCGCGGCGCGCCAACCATTGCCAACGACGTTCTGCGCTGGGTGCGGCGAATGTTCGACTACGCGATCAAGCGCCACCTGGTGCGCTTCAATCCGGCAGCGGCCTTCGACCTGGCAGACGCCGGCGGCAAGGAACTCGCCCGCGAGCGCGCGCTGTCACGCGATGAGCTGGTGACACTGTTCGAAGCGATGCGCCAGGCCAAGGGCTTCAGCGTACAGAACGAGCTGACGGTGAAGCTGCTATTGCTGCTGGCCGTGCGCAAGGGCGAGCTGATCGCGGCCCGCTGGGACGAGTTCGAGCTGGAGGCCGACCCGCCAGTGTGGCACCTGCCCGGCATCCGCACCAAGACCGGCCAGCCGCTGGACATCCCGCTGCCGACGATGGCGGTGGAGTGGCTGCAGAAGCTGAAGGAGCTGGCCTGCAACGCCGCGTTCGTGCTCCCGGCGCGCAAGCTCCAAACCCGCATGGTGCCGCACGTCTGCGAGTCGACCCTGGGCGTGGCGATGGGCAAGGTGAAGCACGGCCTGCCCCACTTCACGGTGCACGACTTCCGCCGCACCGCCCGCACCCACCTGGCCGCCCTGGGCGTGGAGCCACACGTGGCCGAGCGTTGCCTGAACCACAAGCTCAAAGGCGTGGAAGGCGTCTACAACCGGCACGACTACTTCGAGGAGCGGCGGCGGGCGCTCGAAGCTTGGGGGCAGTTGCTGCTGAAGCTGGAGCGCGGCAACGCGACGGCCAAGGCCGGCAAGGCCAAGGCACCTTGACACCCGGCGTGCCCGACTTCGATGATGCCGCCATGACCCTGCACAGGATCAAGCTCACGTTGCCGCCGGACCTCCGCGAGTACGTCGCCCGGCGCGTGGCGCAGGGCGGCTTCATCAACGCAGGCGAGTACATGCGCCAGCTGATTCGCAACGATGCCACGGATCAGCAAGACCATCGACTGGGTAGCAGGTTGACAGCCGATGAGACAAGGCGCGGCGGCCCGCCGGTTGGCGACTCGCGCTGAGGCACCGGCTGTAGACCGCAGGCGCGGCGCCGATTACCGATCAGTCACTTTCCGCTTGACCTCCAGCGGGTCGGCACCGAAAATGACCGAAAGGTAACTTCAGGCGCCTGCCATGCCGCCGTCGGCCCAAGACTTACCGCTCGGTCACTCCACCGACTCAGAGACGCCGATCCGCTCCTCCGTGGAGTTGGGCGCCGTGATCCGTGAGCAGCGCAAGCGGCTGGCGCTGAAGCAGCTCGACCTGGCCGGCCTGGGCAACACCGGCAACCGATTCATCGTCGACCTGGAGAACGGCAAGCCGACGGTGCAACTGCAGAAGGTGCTGGACCTGATGGACCTGCTGGGCCTGGAAGTGGTGGTGCGCACCAAGGCCTCTCGTTCGACCTCCTCGCTGTGAGGCGCGGGTGATGCAGCCACGGCCCGACCGGCTGGATGTGTACTACGGCACCGACCGGGTCGGTGCCGTGCACGACAGCGCGCCGCTGGCCTTCGAGTACGCATCGACGTGGCTGGAAGCCGGCCAACGCATGTCGCTGGCCGCCATCCCGCTGCAGCCCGGCCGGCAAGCCGCGCCCGAGGTACAGGCTTTCTTCGAGAACCTGCTACCCGAGGGCGAACTGCGCGACTACCTGGCCGCCCAGCGCAAGGCGTCCACGCTCTTCTCGCTGTTGCTGGAGGTGGCTGGCGACACCGCGGGTGCCTTCGTGCTGGTGGCGCCCGGGCAGACGCCGGAACCGCCCCGCTACGAAGCCACAACCTGGGAGGCCATCGCCGCGATCCTGGCCAAGCGGTCGGCTTCCGCGATCGACATCCACGAGCAAGGCGCCCGCATCTCACTGGCCGGCGCGCAGGACAAGACCAGCCTGGCGATCTTCGACGACGGCGTGCCGCGGCTGCCCAAGGGCACCTCGCCGTCCACGCACATCCTCAAGCCCAACATCCGCCGCCTGGCGAAGGTCTGGCACTCGGCCGCGAACGAGGCCATCGTGATGCGCGCCGCGGCGCTGGCCGGCCTGCCGACGGCCGAGGTCTTCTACGAACCGCGCACCGAAGCCTGCGTCGTGCGCCGCTTCGACCGCCAGCTGCGCGCCGATGGCACGCTGGTCCGGCTGGTGCAGTACGACCTGTGCCAGTTGGCCGGCACGGTGTCGGACCGTAAGTACGAGAAGGAGGGCGGCCCGGGCCTCGCCGCCTGCGCCGAACTGATCCGCCGCTACAGCGCGCAGCCCGCCGTCGACTTGCGCCACCTGGTGCGCTGGGTCTTCTTCAACCTGTACGTCGGCAACAACGACAGCCACGCCAAGAACCTGTCGATCTACAGCGTGCCCGGCCAGGGCGTGATGCTGACGCCGTTCTACGACCTGATGTGCACGCGGCTGTACCCGGGGCTGTCGCCCGAGTTCGCCTTCGCGATCGGCGGCGAGGTCAGGCCGGGCGAGATGGGCGCCGAGCACCTGGCGCTGATGGCTGGGCAGCTCGGCATGCAACCGCGCTTCCTGGCTCAGCAGGCGCGCGACATGGCCGACCGGGCGCCAGCAGCCATCGAACAGGCCACGCGCGAGATCGCGCCGTCGCTCACGCCGTCGGCACGCACGCTGGCCGAGCGGCTCGAGCGCTTTGTATCGTCCACAACCAAGAAGCTGGCAGTGCGCCTGGCCGCCTGAAGGCAAGCGCGGGGAAGACGTGTCCATGGGAGAGGTCACCAACCAGATTGCCATCGTCCTTGGCGTCCTCGTCGCCTGCTTCGCCGGGCCTGCCGCGGCCCTCTTCGTCCTGATTCGCAGGAAGTCGAAGGCGCGCCAAAGCCGACGCTCCCCGATCGGCATCGCGCTGCTGCGTGGCCCAGGCCACTCGCTGCGTGAACAGCTCGACGAGGCCCACAACGATCTGACCTGGGACCTCGTGCTGTTGATGGTGGTGCCGCTGCTGGCGCTGGCGCTGTTCCTCGCGCAGAGCCATCTGCGCGGCCTGCCGCAGATGGCGCACCTGGCGCCGGTCTACGCCCTGGCGGCGATCGCCTTCATCGCCTACATGCTGCGCAAGCTGCTGAAGGCCGGAACCCGGCTCGACCACCTGAAGGCGGGCTACGACGCCGAGGTGGCCGTCGGCCAGGAGCTCGATCAACTGATGCGCCAGGGCGCCGCGACATTCCACGACCTGCCGGCCGAGCAGTTCAACATCGACCATGTCGTTGTCGCCGCCGAGGGTGTCTTCGCCATCGAGACCAAGGGATTCACGAAGCCGAATCAGGGCCGAGGCAAGGCAGACGCCACGGTGGTCTACGACGGCGACACCCTAAAGTTTCCGACCTGGACCACCAAGGAGCCGCTGGAGCAGGCCGATCGCCAGGCCGCCTGGTTGGCCAAGTGGCTGTCGAGTGCCGTCGGGTCGCCCGTCGCGGTGCTGCCCGTGATCGCATTGCCCGGTTGGTTCGTGGAGCGTACCGGGCGCGGCCGGGTTCGTGTCTTCAGCGGCAAGGAACTGGCCGGCCTGCTGAAATCGCGCGGCACCCAAGCGCTGACAACCCAGGACGTTCAGCGCATCGCGCACCAGGTCGAACAGCGGTGCCGAACCGTGACACCGCTGTACGCGCAGGAGCCCAAGGCGGGCTGAAGACCACCGGCCGGCGCGGACGCCGGCCGCTGTGCTGCATCAAGCTGCAGCGTCGCCACCCGTCACGCTGCCACCGCCCTTCGCCCCGCCCTTCTTCTTGTGCAGCACGGCGCCCAGATAGGCCGCCGAGGCCCTCCCTCTGTCGTGGCCAGCCATGCGGCTCACCGCCAACCGCGCCGCGTCCTCCTGCTCGCGCGTCAGCCCTTCCCCACCGCCGCGCAGCGGCGGCTCCTGGCCAGTGATCGCGATGTACTCCTCGATCAGCGCCTCGTGCCGCAGGCCGTGGGCGGTGATGCCCAGGCCCTTCGAGGTGATGCCGAACTTCCGCAGCACGTAGCCGAAACGCACCATGTTCTGCTTGAGATCGCGGTCAGGGGCGCCCGTGTGGGCATGGCTGTCCCAGTAGGCAATCCGCTGCGTGCTGGCAACGGCCTGCCGGCGGCGCGGCGTGTTCATCGGCACGAAGCGCGGCCGGCCGCCCTTGGCTCCCTGGCGGATCCACACGTACTCTTCGCCCTGCTTCTCGGCCAGCGGCAGGCCGGTGTCGGCGAAGTTCACCACACACTCGTTGGGCCGGAACATGATCGCCTCGCGCTTGCGCAGGCCGAAGGCGCGGATCAGCCGCAGCATGCCGCCAACGTAGGGGTCGAAGGCCGCCACCTTGTCTATCAGGCCATCGACATCCACGCCCTGCGCCGACCAGCTCTTGTCGCGCTCGTTGATGCCGCTGCGCTGGTACTCGGCCAGCTCCAGCCCGTAGTACGCCGGCGGGCGGATGAAGCCCGGTTTGCTGAGCCAACTGGCCAGGCCGCGCAGGAAGCTGAGGTAGGTCTGGATGGTGGACGGCTTCAGGCCGTCCTTGCGCCACAGATCGACCGCGGCCTGGATGTGGCGCTGGCCCAGGTTGCGAGGGTCGGGTGCCTTCTTGAAGCCACCGCGGCTCTCCAGCTCGCGGAAGAAGTGGCGCAGGAAGTTCGCCCGCTCGTACCGCGTCTTGAACGACACGCTCTTGGCGCGCGCCGTGTGCTCCATGTTGTGCAGTTTCAGCAGCACCTCCAGCACGGTGTGCGGGCTGGCCTTGCCGGGCACGAAGCGCGAGAGGATCTCGTCGTTGGACAAGCCCGCCCACTCGCGGGGGCGCAGCGCCTTCGGCGTGGCCTTGCCGCCCAGCGGCAGCGGGCGTGGGGTGGATGAATGGGAAGAAGGGATCAGCAGACGGTTGGGTTGCGAAGGCATACGCCCTCCGTGGACAGTGGCCTCGCCTTCCCGCAGGGCGCGGCCGGGTTGAAGGTGGAATCGCAGTGCGGCCGGCCGGCGCGGATTCCGTCGCGCCGGCCTGGCGTGGCCTGGTGATGTCGCGCGGCAGGCTGGCCACGGCCTGCAGCGCCTACTCCGGGTTCGCGGGCGTCGTCGCCGGTTGAAGGCAGCGGCGCCAGCTCGGTCGGTCTTCAAAATGGGAACGGGGTTGATCCGGCCCGCGCACGGGTTTCCGCGACGCGCGAGCGGGTGGCAACGCCGGCCTCCAAGGGCATGGCGTTGCCGTCAGCCAGGTCGGGCCTGGCTGGCTGCGATGGATCAGGTCTATGGCTTTCGCGTCGCCATCCACCTGCTGGAGCCGCCCCTTACCGAAATGCCGGGGCGGAGTCAGGTGCACGAGCAGCCAGCGCCGGCCGCGGCCCCCAACGGGGCCAGGGCGACCAGGCACTGCGCCGGCCTCAAGGCAAAGCCCCGGGGCACGGCAGAAGCTCGAATGGATGGCGGGCACAGGCGCGCGGCAGCGGGTGCCGGCACCGCGTGGGTTCGGTCAGCGGCGCGCTTCAGGAGCGCCCGGCGATCAACGCCGGCAGGCCGCGGACATCAGCTCCGCGAATGATTTCCTCGGGGCCGCAGGCTCAGGGCCTGGGGCACGCCCGGTTCAAGGACCAGGGCTTCAAGGGCAGGTAACGACTGCGACGCCTGTTCGCTCGCGATGAGCAAGGGCCAGGAGCCCTTCGGGAGCCTGCAGTGGACACCTCACGCGAGGGCAGCGTCAACGCGGTCTTGGGCATTGCCACCGCCAATCGCCGCGAATGGCGTGCGCTTGCGCGGGCGTTGACACGGCGCGTGAGGCGGCTCTGTTTCCAGCTCGGCGCCGGCAACGGCGCGACGCCAGTGGTTGACATGCGGGGGCTTGGCCTCTGGTTCAGATGAACAGGTGGCAATGGCGTACGGGACATGGTTTCGGCTCGACCACAGCAGGCCTCCGATGACACCTGGGTGCCACTGCGGTGACCCTCGACTGTCACTGCAGATATCGGCCGCAAAAGCGCCCATTCGGTGTCACCCGGGTGATCACCAGGAATCACCCAAGTGAGCCCCGAGTGTCAGCACGACCGAGCTGACCGGATCTCCTGCCCGGCCTGACGGGGTTGATCCAGCCCCTCGCCATGCCACCGTGACCCGTCCAACACGAGGAGCCGGCCATGCGCGACTTCCGATGGGTCTGCGGCCAGGTGGCCGAGGTCCAGCGCTTCATCAACGTGCCGCGAGGCTGGTGTGAGCAGTACCCCGCCCGCGAACGCCGCGAGCTGTGGATCACCGCCGACCAGGGCCCGGAGTTCAAGTTCGTCGTCCACACCACGCTGATGCCCGCGCGGCGCGGCCACCGCGTGCTGGCGCTGCTGATGGGCCGCGAACTGGTGGCGCTGCACAACCTGAAGACCGGCGAGTCGGTGAACTACCTGCGCAGCGACCCGCCGCTGCTGTGGCGGCGGTGCGAGGTGGTGGCCGCGGTGCTGGCCGGGGTGGGCAGCATCGTGGCGTTCGCCGTGGCTGGCGGTGTGGCGCCGCTGGCGGTGGCAGCGGCCACGTTGATCGGTGCCCCCGGTGCGGTGGCGATGCGCTGGCTGGCACGGCGCCTGGCCCAGCGTGCGACCGACCGCGCGCTGATCGAAGCACTACGCCAGGCCGCAACGCCAGCGCCTACCTGGCCAGCACTGCGACGCGTGAAGTAGCCGCGGCTGCCTCGCCCCAGCCGATACGGCGACGCGCCAAGTGCTTGTCAGGGCAGTCGAAACTGCCCGCCGCTCGATTAAGCACTGCCTGCGGCGCCTAATCCGACGCCCTCGCACACGCAGAGCGCCCGACCTACACCCGAAGCGTAGAAGCGTGCGTGCGCTCGAGGTTTCTACGCTCGGGCTGTAGTGGCGCGTGGCCTCACCACCCTCAACAGCAGCCGTACCCGGCAGTTGCAACGCGAGCCATCTGCCTGCCCGCCCAGCACACCGCCTGGCAGCGCGGAACGCATCCGAACGACTTGCCCGACCGCAAGTTTGAACATATGCTTTGACATATGCCACACCCACCCTCGGCGGCCCAGGTGACTGAGCGCCACGCCGCGTTGTTCCGCAACGGCCGCAACCAGGCGGTCCGGATTCCTCGTGAACTGGAGATGGAAGGGTCCGAGGTGCTGATTCGCAAGGAGGGCGACAGCCTCATCCTGACCCCCATCCGCAAGCACAAGCTGCGCGACCTGTTGGCGTCGTGGGCGCCGATGGACGACGCGCCGCCCGAAGTGGAAGACCTGCCGCCCCAGCCGCGGGATGCCCTGTGATGGCCGTCCCTCAAGAGAGGCCGCGCACGCTGCCCTGCATGCTCGATACGAACGCCCTCTCCGAGCTGGTTCGCAACCCCCACGGCACCCTGGCCCAGAAGCTGAACGCGCTGGAACCCGATACGGTGTGCACCAGCATCGTCGCGGCGTGCGAGCTTCGGTTCGGCGCACGGCGCAAGGGCTCGGCACCGCTCACGCAGCGGGTGGAGCAGTTGCTGCAAGCACTGACCGTGCTGCCGCTGGACACGCCGGCCGACGAGCACTACGCCGACATCCGCGCCACGCTGGAGCGCAGTGGCACCGCCGACCGCGGCGGGATCGGCAGCCACGACCTGTTCATCGCGGCCCATGCGCGCTCGCGCGGCATGACGCTGCTGACGCGCAAGCTGCGCGAGTTCCAGCGGATACCGGGCCTGACCGTCGAGGACTGGCCCCGTGAGCCGGCCAGCGCCACGCCGCCGCAGAAGAAGAACAGAGCAGTCACCAAGAACGACAGGGAGATCAAGTGACAGAACAAGAAGCACGACAACGACTGCAGCAATGCCTGCTGGACCTGCTGCCCGCCAACGGCAGCATGGTGGGCAACGGCAGCCTGCTCGCGCAGTGGACCCAGGCCGCCATGGCAGCGGGCCTCACCGTGACGGCTGAAGACTTCTCCGGCCTGCGCGAAGACCTGGTGGCACGCGGGCTGGTGGTCAAGGGCAAGGGCCGCGGCGGCTCGACCGGCCGTGCAGCCGCCGCTGCGGCGGGCAGTGACAGCTTCGCCCTGCAGGGCGAAGCGCCCGCGCCCGCAGATGCGGCCAATGCCGCTGCGCAACACAAGGTCAACACCTCCCCAGCGCCCAAGACCCAGAAGCTGCGCGCCGCCGATGCCAATGAACCCGCCCAGGTGCTGAGCTACCGCCACAACGACCGGCGCAAGAACAACCCGGAGGTGGGCCTGGTGAGCGAAGCCAGCGACCCGCAGCAACCCAAGCAGACCTGGGCGTACGACCCGCACCTGGACCCGGTGCTGAACTTCGACAGCGCGCGGGCCGAACTGGAGACGCTGATCGACGACGCGCTGGCCGAAGGCAGCAGCCATCTGCAGCAGCAGATCGGCGAGATCGTGGCCTGGCTCGACCATGCGCTGGCCGGCAGCGACGAGGCCGCCGTGCGCGAAGTGGTAGGCAACCTGCGCCAGCGTCTGACGGCCAAAGTGCCCGCGCCGCCCGAGCGCGGCGCGCTGGAAGAGATCAAGCGCCGCGGTGCGCCCTACGTCCAGTGGGCCGGCAAAGCCGAGCGCACCAGCTTCGAGGTGGACACGGTCAGCCTGCACGTGCACGAGCGCATCGACCCGATGAGCATCCTCTCGGCGGTGCGCAAGCGGCTGGAAGAAGTGAACGACACCAAGGGCAAGACAGCAGCCAAGCTCAAGGCCGAAGAGCCCTCACCGCTGGGCCGCCAGGCCAGCCTGTTCGAGGCGCCCTTCGAGAGCCTCCCGCTGCGCGCCGCGGTGGACTTCTACCGCCACGACAAGGGCTGGGCCAACCGGCTGATCGCCGGCGACAGCCTGCTGGTGATGAACAGCCTGCTGGTCAAGGAGGGCATGGCCGGGCAGGTGCAGATGATCTACATCGACCCGCCCTACGGCATTAGCTACGGAAGCAACTTCCAGCCCTTCGTTGGCAAACGCGACGTGAAGGACCGCAGCGATGCGGACCTGACGCAAGAGCCGGAAATGATCAAGGCGTTTCGGGACACCTGGGAACTTGGCATTCACTCCTACCTAAGCTACCTAAGGGATCGCCTTCGCCTTTCTAGAGATTTGCTGTCGGACACCGGAAGCATTTTTGTACAGATCTCCGACGAGAACGTTCATCTTGTGCGCCAGTTGATGGACGAGACGTTTGGTCCAACGGCCTTTGTTGCGCAGATCAACTACCGGACGATGACGCCGCTTGGGCAGCGAGGCATGGCGAACGTGTACGACTACGTGCTTTGGTACGCCAAGTCGCCTGGCGCAATGAAGTTTCGACCGATCTTCAGGGAACAGCGCCTGGAAGACGAGCCTGAGTTTCGCTTTCTGGATAGCGGCGGGGGGCTCTACCGAAAGTTTGAACGCTCGGAACTGGATGCAATTGCGACCAGGTCTGCAGAGCGAATCTTCAAGAGGTCAGACCTTCGCTCCTCCGGATACACGCCTACATGTGTCTTTGATTTCAAGCTGAACGAGAAGGACGTAAAGAGTGAAGGAAAGAAGAGCTGGCGAACCAACCCAACGGGTGTCGAGCGGCTAAAGCTCGCCAACCGACTGTTCTTTCTTGGTGACGCGATCTACTTCCGCCAGTACCACGCTGACTTTCCGTTGATGAACATCGAAAACTCCTGGACCGATACGGCCGCGGGCTTTTCCGACCCGAAGACGTATGTAGTTCAGACGCACGACAAGATCATCTCGCGGTGCATGCTAATGACCACAGACCCAGGCGACCTGGTTTTCGACCCGACTTGCGGGTCCGGCACGACGGCGCATGTGGCCGAGCGGTGGGGGCGCCGTTGGATCTCTTGCGACACCTCGCGAGTGGCGGTCACCCTAGCCAAGCAGCGCCTGATGACGGCCGGCTACGACTACTACGAGTTGGCGTATCCGAACGAGGGCCTGAAGGGCGGCTTCATATACAAGTCAGTTCCGCACATCACTCTCGGCGCCATCGCGAACAACCCCGATATCGATCCCATCTACGACCGGCTGCACCCGGCCGTCGAAGCCGCGCTCGCCGCGCTAAATGCCGCGCTGGCGCAGCACCCGCCGGTCGAGCCGTTGGCCGTGACCGAGGGCGTGCGCAAGGGCCAGAAGCTGGCGCTGGGCAAGAAGGATGTGGCGCTTCAGGAGTGGGAAGTCCCATTCCCCAACGACGACGGCTCCCCACCCACCGGCTGGCCCGACGCATTGCGCGAGCCCCTCACCGCCTTCCATGCCGCCCGCCAGCGCATGCAGGCCGAGATGGACCGCTCCATCGCCGCCAATGCCGAGAGCGAGACGCTGTACGACAAGCCCGAGCCCAGCAAGACCAAGCTGCGCATCACCGGCCCGTTCACGGTGGAGGCGGTTCCCTTCCCCACCGTGCTGAGCCTGGAGGCGGCCGAAGGCGGCGCCGCCGCCACGCCCACCGAAGACCAGGCCTACCAGACCAGCATCGCGCGCAGCGGCGAAACCAGCCGCCAGCAGCAGTGGCGCGACGAGCTGCTGAAGACCGGCATCCGCGGCAAGGGTGGGCAGATGCTGAAATTCGCTGAGCTGGAGGTCATGGCGGGCACCACCTGCCTGCACGCCACCGGCACGCTGGCGGAAAGTGGCGAGCGTGTGGTGGTGAGCTTCGGCCCCGAGCACGGCGCGCTGGAACAGCGGCAGGTGGAGCACGCCATCGGCGAAGCGGGCGAGCTGTTCCCGCGGCCCAAGATGATCGTGTTCTGTGCCTTCACCTTCGACCCCGAGGCGGCGAAGGACATCGACGCCTTCAAGGGCATCACGGCGCTGAAGGCGCAGATGAACACCGACCTGCTGACCGAAGACCTGAAGAAGGCCCGCTCCAGCAACCAGAGCTTCTGGTTGATGGGCCAGCCCGAGGTGCACGCCACGCAGCGGCCCGACGGCCGCTGGCAGGTGGAGGTGATGGGCTTCGACTACTTCGACACCGTGAAGGGCGAGCTCATCTCGGGCGGCAAGGCCAAGATCGCGATGTGGAGTCTGGACACCGACTACGACGGCCGCAGCCTGTTCCCGCACCAAGTGTTCTTTCCCATGGCGGGCAAGGACGAGGGCTGGCGCAAGCTGAAGAAGAGCATCCGCGCCGAGCTGGACGAAGCGCTGCTGGAGCAGTTCCACGGCACGGTGTCGCTGCCGTTCGAGGCCGGAAAGAACGGCAAGGCGGCGGTGAAGATCGTCGATGACCGGGGCATCGAGTCGCTCAAGATCCTGCCGCTGACGGCATCGCCCTCAGGAGCCGGGGCATGACGTGGCAGGACTGGGCCGCACTGGGGGGCGGCGTCGGCGGCGTATTCACGGCCATGGCGGCCATCGTGGCCGCCTGGCAGCTGTGGCACATGCACAAGCAGGGCATGACCAGCTTCGAAGATGCCCTGGTGCGTGAGTATCGAGAGCTGGCCTCGACGCTGCCGCTGCCCGCGCTGCTGGGCGAACCCATCAGCCACGAGCTGCACCGCGAGAAGCTCGACGAGTTCTATCGCTACTTCGACTTGTGCAACAGCCAGGTCTTCCTGCATGACCAGGGGCGGATCAGCGACGAGACCTGGGCGTTCTGGGAACAAGGCATCCGCACGAACCTGAAGCGCCCGGCCTTTGCCCGCGCCTGGAGCGAGATCGCGGGGCGGGCCAACGGTGACTTCGCCGAACTGCGCCGGGTCTGCCCGCCCGCGCCGACCACCCCGCCCGAGGTGTCGGCATGAAGACGCCCGGCAACGTCATCATCAACTCACCCTTCGAGGCACCGCGCCGGCACTGGCAGCCACAGCGCGACGGCACGCTGACGCTGGTGGAAGAACGCCGGCCGGCCAGCTATGAGATCTACGACGTGCGCAACAACACGCGCCGTGTGGAGACGCTGGACCAGGTGAACGAGATCCGCCAGCGCATCGAGCGCTGGCGCGCCGACGACTACCCGGGCATCACCGCGGTCACCCGCCAGCTGCTGGCCCACTGGCAAGACCAGGGCGCGCGCCAGCACCCGTTCTACTTTTGCCAGCTGGAGGCCATCGAGACGCTGATCTGGTGGGTGGAGGCGGCCGATGCCTACCGCCAGGGGGTTTTCCTGCAAGGCGATGGCGGGCCCTGGGAGCGGGTGTGCAGCAAGATGGCCACCGGTTCGGGCAAGACCACGGTGATGGCCATGATCATCACCTGGCAGGTGCTGAACGCGGTGACCTACCCGAAGCGGCCACGAGACTTCTCGCGCGCCATCTTCATCGTGGCGCCGGGCCTGACCGTGAAGGAGCGCCTGCAGGTGCTGCTGCCGGGCAACCCCGCCAATGCGTACGACGAGTTCTCGACCTGTCCGTCCGAATCGCTGCGCCAGAAGCTGAACCAGGCTGAAGTGCTGGTGGAGAACTGGCACACCCTGATGCCGGCCAAGGAGCCGGATCGATCGGTGGTGAAGAAGGGGCGCGAGACCGACGAGGTCTACACGCGCCGCGTGCTGGGCCGCCTGGCGCAGCACCGCGACATCGTGGTGATCAACGACGAGGCGCACCACGCCTACCGCAAGCCGGCCGATGTGAAGATCAGCAAGGCGGACGCGGAACGCCTGGGCCTGGACCTGGACGAGGCGACGCGCTGGATTGAAGGCCTGGACCGCATCCACCACACGCGGCGCATCGGCCGCTGCTTCGACCTCTCGGCCACGCCGTTCGCGCCCACCGGCAAGACCAACAGCGAGGAAGGCCTCTTCAGCTGGATCGTCAGCGACTTCGGCCTGACCGACGCCATCGAAGCCGGGCTGGTGAAAACGCCGCGCGTGGTGATCCGTGACGATGCGCTGCCGGATGCCAAGAGCTACCGCTCCAAGCTCTACCACCTGTACCGCGACCCCGATGTCCAGCAGGACCTGAACCGCCGCGGCGCCGAGCCACACGAGGCCCTGCCCAAGCTGGTGCAGGACGCCTATACGCTGCTGGGTGCCGACTGGCGCGTGGCGTTGCACGAATGGCAGAAGGCAGGGCACCACTCCCCGCCCGTGATGCTGACGGTGTGCAACCGCGTGGAGACCGCTGCGCGCATCGAGCACTACCTGAACCATGGTGATGCGCACTGGCCCGAGCTGAAGTCACCGGAGCAGACCCTGCGCGTGGACTCCAAGGTGCTGGAGAAGGCCGAGATCGGCGAGAAGGCCGGCTCCGAGAGCGTGTTCAAGGCGCGGCTGGGCTCGCTGCTGAAGGCATTGGCGGTGCCGGCGGGCGTGGCGAAGCAACTCGACGAGGTCAAGAAGGACGCCGACCGCCTGCAGGTGCTGGCACGGCACTTGGGCCTGACCGACGACGACTGGGCCGAGCACGCCAAGGCGCCGGTGGATGCACAGCTTGAACTGTTGATCCGCAAGGCGCCGTTGCCCCCTGCGGTGCGCGACTACCTGCTTGGCACCACCGAGTACGCAAACCGCCTGCGCGACATCGTCAAGGCGGCCCACCTCTCCAAAGACCGCGAGGAACGGCTGCTGGCGCTGGACAAGGAGGACCTGTTACGCGCCATCGTGGACAACGTGGGCAAGCATGGGCAGGCAGGTCAGCGGCTGCAGAGCGTGATCTCGGTGGCCATGCTATCCGAGGGCTGGGACGCGAAGAACGTCACCCACATCATGGGGCTGCGTGCCTTTACGAGCCAGTTGCTGTGCGAGCAGGTGATCGGCCGCGGCTTGCGCCGCGTGGGCTACGACAAGGACGAAAACGGGCTGTTCGTGCCTGAGTACGTCAACGTGTTCGGCGTGCCCTTGTCGGTGTTCGTGGATGCGGGAGAAGGAGGAGAGACGCCACCACCGCCAAAGCCGAGTACCCAGATCGAGTCATTGCCTGCGCGCAACGAATTCGAGGTGCGCTGGCCCAACCTGCTGCGGGTGGACACGATCGTGAAGCCGGCGCTGTCGGTGCAATGGTCGAAGGTGCCTGACCTGCACCTCGACCCGGCCCAGACCGTGATCACGGCCGAACTGGCGCCGGCGGTGGGCGGCGCCACCGACCTGAGCAAGACGACGAACATCGATCTCAGCAAGCTGCCCGAAGAGTTCCGCGAGCAGCGCATCGTGTTCCAGGCAGCCCGCAAGGCGTTCGACCAGCTTGCCGGCAAGTTCACGGGGAACCGGGAGTACCTGGTGTTCCAGCTCATACGGCTGGTGGAGCAATTCCTGGGGTCGAAGAAGCTCGTGATCCCGAGCCTGTTCCACGCCGAGGGCGTGCGGCGGCGCATCTTGGTGGCGCTGAACATGGACCTCATCGTGCAGCACGTGGTGAAACACGTGGAACAGCAGAACGTGGCCAGCATCGAACCGGTGTTCGACCCCGAGCAGCCGATCGGCACCACCCGCGCGATGCGCACCTGGTACACGACGAAAGGCAACCAGCCGACGCGCAAGTCGCAGATCAGCCACGTGGTCGGTGACAGTTCGTGGGAGATCTACGCCGCCACCTTGTTCGACGCCAGCGACAAGGTGAATGCCTACGCCAAGAATGACCATCTCGGCTTCCAGATCTACTACCTCTGGGGTGGTTCCCGAAAGCGCTTCATCCCCGACTTCATCGTGCGCTTGGTCAACGGGCGCAACCTGGTGCTGGAGATCAAGGGCGAGGACTCGCCGATGAACAGCGCCAAGCGCGATGCCCTGGCCCTCTGGGTGAAGGCCGTGAACGCCAAGGGCGGCTTCGGCCGCTGGTGCTGGGACGTGGCGTTCAAGCCGGCAGAGATTCAAGACATTCTGAGCCGACACAACGGCCCCATCGACAATGCCGATCGAGAGCTGATATTGACTGCGGGCGCAGAAGCATCGCCAAAGGACTGACCCCATGTTGACCCACCTGCGCATCAAGAACTTCAAGGCCTGGAAGGACACAGGGCCGATCCGCCTCGCACCGTTGACCGTGATCTTCGGGGCCAACAGCGCGGGCAAGAGCAGCCTGGGTCACCTGCTGCTGGCGCTGCAGCAGACCGCGCGCTCCACCGACCGCAAGCGCGCGCTGCACCTGGGCGACTCGGCCTCGCTGATCGACCTGGGCACCTTCGAGGACTGCCTGCATGGCCACGACCTGCAGCAGACGTTGGGCTTCGAGCTGGGCTGGCGCCTGCCCAAGGCGCTGGAGGTGAAGGACCCGCTGCAACTGACGCGGCGCTACTCCGGCCAGGACATGAAGCTGGAGGTGGAGATGGCTGCCGGCAAGAGTGCGCAGCCTGAAGTGCAGACCATGCGCTACGCCCTGCAGAGCAGCGGTGTCACGGTGCTGGACGTCGACTTTCATCGCGACGCCCAGCGCAAGCTGCACCTGCAGTCGAAGCACTATGAGTTCAGAAAGGCCGACGGCCGGCAGTGGCCGCTGGAAGAGCCCGAGAAGTTCTACCGCCTGTCGGACGTGACCGCAGCTCGGTTCAAGAACGCCGGCTTCATGGCCGACTTCGCGCTCGCCACCGAGGCCATGCTCGACAATCTGTCGTACCTGGGCCCGCTGCGCAGCCACCCGCAGCGCATCTACCAGTGGTCGGGCGACACGCCAGCCAGCGTGGGGCCGATGGGCGAACAAACCATCGCAGCCATCCTTGCGGCGCAAGGCGACGCGCGGCAACTCAACCGCGGCCCGCGAAGGTCCAAGCAGGCGTTTGCCGAGTTCATCGCCGGCTGGCTCAAGGACCTGGGCGTGATCACCGACTTCTCGGTGCGGCCGGTCGCGGTGGGCCGCAAGGAGTACGAGGTGCTCGTCAAGACGGGGCCGAAGTCTCCGGAGGTCAAGATCACCGACGTCGGCTTTGGTGTCTCGCAAGTGCTCCCGGCACTGGTACAGGCCTTCTACTGCCCGCCGCACTCCACCGTCTGGATGGAGCAACCCGAGATCCACCTGCACCCGCAGGTTCAGGCCGAGCTGGCCGACGTGTTCATCTCGGCGATCCAGTCGCGCCAGGACGGGGTGGAGCGCCAAGTGCAGCTGATCGTGGAGAGCCACTCCGAGCACTTCCTCAATCGACTGCAGCGCCGCGTGGCCGAAGGTGTGCTTACGCCCGACGACGTCGCGGTGTACTTCTGCCGTCGCTCGGCCGCAGGGACCGACCTGGAGCCGCTGAAGCTCAACCTCTTCGGCGACATCGAGAACTGGCCGCCGAACTTCTTTGGCGACGAGATGGCCGACATTGCCGCGCGCACCCTGGCCGCGATGAACCGCAAGAAGGCGCAAGCAGCAGGGCAGCCGGCCGAATGAAGGCTGTCATCGACACCAACGTGCTGCTGGTGGCCAATGGCGACCATGCCGACGTTTCAGAAGACTGCGTGAACGAATGCGTGCTGCGCTTGCAGGCGATGCAAGCTGGAGGCACTGCGGTGATCGACGACGGCTTTCGCATCGTCAGCGAGTACCTGCACAAAAACCGGCCGAACGTCCAGAAGGGCGCGGGCAATGTCTTCCTGAAATGGCTGCTGCAGAACACCGCCAACGCCAAACGGGTCGAGACCGTGCCACTGACCGAACTGGCGCCGGACCGCTTTGCCGAGTTTCCCGACCCGGCACTGGAGCCGCAGTTCGATGCACCTGACCGAAAGTTCGCGGCGGTGGCGCACGCGCACCCCGGAAAGCCCCCGGTTTGGCAGGCGGCCGACAGCAAGTGGCTGGACTGGTGGCCGGCACTCGCGGTCCAAGGCGTGCGGGTGGATTTTCTGTGCCCGGACGACGCCTGCCGCTTCTACGCGAAGAAGTTTCCGAACAAGCCGGCGCCTTCGTTGCCACCACAATGAACGCGTTCTTCCGCTTTCCGCACACGCCTCACCTGGCTTGGCTGGGGCGCGGTGAGCCGCGTGACGACAAGGTGCTGTCGGAGGCCGAGGCAGCGGAGTTGCTGTCTGCCGAGGTCGTGCTCGAAGAGAAGGTGGACGGCGCCAACCTCGGCTTCTCGCTCAGCGCCGACGGTGAGCTTCGTGTGCAGAACCGCGGGCAGTATTTGGCCGAGCCGCACAGCGGGCAGTTCGCACGGCTGCCGCAGTGGCTGGCGATACACAGCAGCGGGATTGGCGACGCGCTACTGGAGCACGCAGACAGCGGACTGATGCTGTTCGGCGAGTGGTGCGCCGCTCGCCACTCGCTGGACTACACACGGCTGCCCGACTGGTTTCTGCTGTTTGACGTGTTCGAAGGAAGCTCAGGCCACTTCTGGAGCAGCAGCCGCCGCGACGACCTGGCCGCCGAGCTGGGCCTGGCAACAACGCCATGCCTCGCACAAGGACGATTCACCCTCTCTCACTTGTCGACGAAGGTGCAACTCTGGCCCAGCCGCTTTCGCGACGGCCCGCTTGAGGGCATCGTCGTTCGGCGTGAGTCGGACGGGTGGTGCGAACGAAGAGCAAAGCTGGTTCGCGGCGACTTCACGCAGGGGATCACCGATCACTGGCGCAATCGGCAGATTCAGTGGAACCGGCTGTCAACCGAGTTGGCCACTTGATCCAACCGCCTGTGCCGCGCTCATGCATCAGACACCGTCACGCTGAAGGAGCACACGATGCCTGACCGTGTCGCCGGCTACCTGATCCACTTCGACGAGGATCGGCGCAACTATCTGTTGAACGGCATCCGCGACCCGGCCGATGGATTCTCGGACGCACTCAGCAGTGCCGACTGGTCCGTTCGGCAGTGGGAGGTTTGCGGCTTGATGTTCGAGCCAGATGCCATCACCCACTGGGCATTGGCGCGCAAGGGGCATCGTGTTGCGACCGGCAAGGTGAAAGTGGACTTCACCGAGGTCACTCCGACTGACATCAGGATCGCCGACGTCGTGCAGCGCATCGGAGAAGGTGTGCAGCGCAACATCATCAGCAGCCGCTCGGGATCGGGCGGCCCGGTGCCTGGCGCGACCTGGCAGAGCCTCAAGCGCGCGCTGCGGGAAATCGATCCGGTCTCCCTGGAAGCCGTCGAACGGCTGGAGCGCCTGCGAGAGCAAAGCCGTGAGCGCATCACGCGGCCGGGCACCGAGGTCGTGGCGCAGGAGCGCGATGCTACGGGCGTCGCGCTCGACGTTTTCGATCAGACAGGGCGGCTGCGCAAAGCGACCTTGCAAGGGTGGACGGCGCCGGCTGGGGACAACTTGACTTCCTTCTTGGACGGCCTGGCAGGCGTCCGGACGATCGAAGACCAATTGATCGCCCGCGATGCCGCGTCCTTCCCGCAGGCGGAGGGACGACGCACGACGCTGCTGGGTGCGGTCTTCTCGACGGGCGGGCGAAAGCTGGAAGTCTTCAACGTCAACCGCTCGTCGGTTGAGCATGCGCTGGGCGTTGACCTGCTGTACTACCACGAGGAGTTCGATGCGTGGACCATGGTCCAGTACAAGTCCATGGAGCGCGAGGACGACGATCCCGAGAGAACGGCCGTGTACAGGCCGGATGCGCGCTTCGACGCGGAACTGGCTCGGATGGTCGGTTTTCGCCAAGCAATTGCCGATCGGTGGACCCCAACCGATGGGGTGTCGGCATACCGCCTGCACGGCGATGGGTTCTTCTTCAAGTTCTGTTCCCGCATCCAGTTGGAGGTGCTGTCCGAGGCCCTCCTGCCCGGTATGTACTTGTCGCGAGAGCACATCGAGTCCGTCCTGGCAGATCCAGCCTCATTGGGCCCGCGAGGCGGCCGTCAGATCACCTTCGAGAACTGTGGCCGACATCTCAGCAACACGCTCTTCGCGGACCTCGTGCGGGACGGTTGGATCGGGACCCGATCGGTGTCATCGGCGAGAGTGGCCCAGCTCGTCCAGGAGGGCCTGGCGGGCAATCGATCGATCGTCATTGCCCGGGCAAGGCGAAGCGGTCAGGCGGCCAACGTCGAGGAAACCATCGCTTCCCTGGAACTGTAGGGACTTCGCTGATCGACACCCCAACGATCGACATGAGTAGGCTGGAGGAGCGCTCAGTGAGAGACACAGACTTTGGCGAACTGGGGCGTCTACTGGACCGCTCGCGGGACCTGGAATCCGAGGTGAACCGCATGCTGGGTGGGGACGCCCTGCAACTGTTCGACGACAGCCCTCGAACGCTTGTGGCTCTTTCGGCCGCGCAAACCTCGCTGGAGCATGGAACCGCTCTTCGGGTATTGCTCGCGCAGCCACTCCCTACCGCCGGCATCAGCATGATGCGGCTTCAGCACGAGGCTCTGACGCGGGCAGTATGGCTGTTGTACGCCGCGTCTGACGAGCAGGTCGACCGCCTGGTCGCCACACTCGATGCCGTGGCCGAGAAGGCCGCAGCCAAACTGCCAATGGCCAAGGCGATGCTCGACGAGATCGTCGGCAAAGCGCCCCACGGCGCGGTCGAGATGCTCACTCACTTCAAGGACGTGAATGCGCCGGCCCTGCACTCCTTCGTGCACGGCGGCATCCACGCCATCCAGCGCGGCCTGACAGGCTATCCGGTCGAACTGCTCGCCAACGTGGTGCGCAGCTCCAATGGGCTCTACACGATGGCCGGCATGCTGTTGGCCATCCTCTCGGGCGACGAGGCCCTGGCCAAGCGCATGAGCAAGATTCAGCCGCGCTTTGCCGACTGCCTGCCACCGTTGATCGCGCCGGTGGCCAAGCCCGAAACTTGATGCGCGGTTCCAATCAACCAGGCGCCGGGCCCGATCTCATGGCACAGTCTGTTGTGCGGAGCCGACACCGGCTCCAGCCCTCATTTTCTGTGTACCCACACGTGTACCCGCCCAAGGCCCCGATCGCGGAAACCCAGCATCCATGCGCCTTCCCGGCCGACCTCTCTGAGCAGGTGCAGAACTTGGAGTAGCCCTGCAGGGCTTCAGAAGCCCAACCCGCCGGCACCAGGTCCAGCGCCGCCCATCGCGTCTGCGGCCGCCCGACGCGCGTTGGCAATGCGCGGCCCTTGCGCGGCCTGTTGTTGCTCCAGAAGGTCTTGTTGTGGACGGTGCGGCGAGGTGCACGCGGCGGTGGCGATGCGCACAGGTTCTGCTCGAGGTGGGCTGGATAGTGCAGCGGGCGTCACTCCTGGCGTCCAAAGTGGCGCTGCGCCACCCACTGGGCGACCCGCCGGCCCAGGTCTTCGCCAGCGACGGTGGCGTGCCTGAAGTGCATGCCGCCGTGGATTCGGGCCATGCCGGCTTCGGCGTTGAAGGCATCGATGCCGACGTAGGTGCGCGTCGTCTTGGTGACGGTGCTGTCCCACGTGAATGTGACGTCGGGCGTGCCGTAGTAGCCGCGCAGGGCCTCACCCAGGCTGCCCGAGGTGCACGAGTGGGCGGCGGGGTACTCGGGGTGGTTGGGCGTGGGCAGCGACGGCGCCCAGGTGACATCGGGTGCGGTCGTGTCGTTGCCGTCGGCATCGGCCATCTGGATGGCGCTGACCGGGCGCCAGGTCTGGTAGTGGTACTTGGCGTCGAAACAGGCGCCGATGGCATCGACGTAGCTCACATAGATGATGGCCATCAGCCGGGCGGCATCGCCCACGTTGGCGGTGCTGGACGCAAAACGCCCGAGGTTGCGCGTGATGGCAGGCGGTGGCGGCTCGGTATGGAAGCGCGCCACCTCGAGCTGCTCGGGCGTGCGCGCGGCGCTGGCCATGCCGCCGAGCAAGCGGGTCTCGTTGACGGCGGCGGCATAGGCCGCGCTGTCCAGGGCCGGCGGGGGCGCCGGGCGGAACTGACCGAGGCTGTCGAGCGCAAAGGGCCTGACCGAGGGGAAGTGCCGGAAGACGGGGTTCGGGTTGACACTGCGGAACTGGCCCGCCGCGGTGCCGGACACATAGGGCGCCAGCGCCACGCTGCGCCCATCGTTGGCGCGCAGGCGGACGACCTCCATGGCGACTTCGCTGCCCAGCGCCAGACCCAGGGTCTTGCCGGCGCTGTCTGGCACCGCTGCGAGGCGCTGCTCGTAGGCGGCCTGGTACTGCGCACCGCGATTGGGAAACAGCGCATTCAGCACGCCGTAGGCGGCCGCGCTCACGGCGGCTTCGGTCGAGGCGCCGGCGGCCGGTGCCTTGGGCTTGACCGCAAAGGGCTTGTAGCGGCCCTCGATGGCGACCACGGTGTCGTAGATGGCCACATGCACGCTCGCCAGGTCGAAGAAGAACGTGGGGCGCTGCTCTTCGGGCGTGGTGTTCACGGTGGAGGACGCCAGCACCGTCTTGTTGGCGATGTCGTTCCAGTAGGACACCACGTTGGGCTGGTTGGCAGCGACGGTGACGGGCGGTGCCGCGCTGCGGGGCACGGCGCAGGCCGTCAGGCCCAAAACCAGGGGAACGAGCAGAAGGCGGCCGAAGCCGTGCGGCAGTTCGTGGCGGATGTTCATGAGGTGGTCTCCTTGGTGGTGGGTGACGGTGGGCGGGTGACGGTGGGCGGGTGGCCGATCGCAGCGTGCGTGGGCGAAGCGACTGGCGCGGTCAGGGCGCCGCCAACAGCCATCGGAACGACGCGCCGATGCGGTAGTCGCCGAGCTCCTGGCGGAACGGCTCAAGTGCCGCTGCATGCGCCTTGTCGACGGCCTCCGTCCCCGAGGCCTGCGCTGCCCGCACGGCCACACCGGACGAGGCCAGCCCACGAAGTGCCGTGGCCAGGTCCGGGTAGGTCCAGGAGCAGGCCACGTCGAAGACCTGCAGCGGCCGGAGTCTGGCGCTTTCGGCGAGGGCGCGAAGTGCACCGGGACTCGACAGCGCGAACGGGCCCGCGGCTCCGGGGGGTGGCGGCGGCAGCAGAGGCTTGAGCGCGGCGACCAGCGCGGCCGCTTCCATGCCTTCGGGCGTGCCCCAGGTCATGATCACGATGCAGCCCGTGGGCTTGGCGACCCGCTTCGCTTCAGCCAAGGCGGCCAGGGGGTTTGCGGCGTACTGAAAGGCGTTGAAGCCGGTGACCAAGTCGAACTGCCCATCGGGAAAGGGCAGTTCTTCCAGGTCGCCGACGCGGAAGTCACCCGACGGAACGCGGGTGCGGGCGATTGCAAGCAGGCTCTCGGCCGCATCCAGTCCAGACACCTCCGCGCCTCGCTCCGATGCCAGCATGACAGCCATGCCGGACCCGCAACCGACGTCGCAGTATCGGGTATCGCGGCCGATGCCGCAGGCATCGAATACCGCGTTGTAGGCGACGCGGAACTGCCCTTCTTGAACGTCGGCCCAGTCCTGCGCTCGGGCACTCCAGAGTTGACCGTTCTGGGCGGCGGTACTGGGTTTGGCGCTTGCGCAAGGTGACTGGGCCGGCGCAATCGCCGCGATGTCGGGCGAGGTGGTCATGGCATCTCCAGGTTTTGGTTGAGGGAGAGCGAGGTTGCTCATCGCGCCGCCAGCAGCGGCGCATCCAGGCGGCCGATCTCCGCCAGGTGCTGGGGCGCCATCGCCGCCTCGGCGAGAGCGCGAAACATCGGCACGGGGTCCTGGCGGTTGGTCTCGCTGAACTTCACGATCACCAACCGCGCGGCCGGGTTGACGTACAGGTACTGGCCGTTGTGGCCGTAGGCGTAGAAGTCGCCACGGCCGCCCTGGCTGCCGTGAGGGGCCCACCACAGGTGCTGGTGGGTGTGGCGATCCAGCGCATCGATGCCGGGCAACACGCTGCGCTCGGCCCATGCCGCCGGAACGAGCTGCCGGCCGTTCCAGCGGCCGCCATCGCGCATCAACTGGCCGAAGCGGGCGAAGTCGCGCGCCCGGGCGCTGAGGCAGCAGAAGGTCTTCTCGGTGCCGCCTTTGCGGTCCAGCGCCCACAGTGCCTTCGACTCCATGCCCAGCGGCTGCCACAGCTTGGCGGCGAGGTAGTCCGAGACCGGCATGCCCACCGCGCGCTCGAGCACGAAGCCCAGCACTTGCACATCGGTTTCGCTGTAGCGCCAGCGGTGCGCCGGGGTGGCCGGGCCGTCCGAGGCTTGGGCCCGCAAGGCCAGGGCGCGCAGATCGTCGCCGTAGTACAGCTCGGCGCGGCCGGGCAGCAACGAGGGCGCATCGGCGACGCCCGAGGTCATGGTCAGCAACTCGCGCACCGTGGCGGCGCCGTAGGGCGTGCCGGTGAACTCCGGGCAGACGCTGGCCACCGAGGCGTCCAGGCCGGCGATACGGCCTTCGGCCAGCGCGATGCCCACCAGCGCCGACATCACCGACTTGGCGATCGAGAACGAATTGAGCAGCGAGTGCCGGTCGTAGCCGCGCCCATACCGTTCCAGCACGACACGGTCTTCGTGCAGCACGATGAATGCCGCGGTACGGGTGTGCGCCAGATAGTCGTCGAGCCGCCAGGCAGTGCCCTTTTCGTCGGGCACCGACAGTTCGGCCAGGAACCACGGCTCACGTGGCAGCTCGCGCAGGGGGGAGGTGTGCCCGGAGCGTGGCACCTCGCGGTTGGCAAAGATGCGGTGATCGTCCAGATTGGCGAAGTTGTGGACGACGGTCTTTGTCAGCGTGCAGGCCGGCAGGCCGACCAACGCGGCGATGATGGCGACGATCCTGAACCGACCCATGGGGACCTCCGCGGAGTGCATGGGCCGATGACAATCGATCGGGCTGGAGAAGTCCCGACGGCGCGGCTAACAAGACCCAACGGAACGGCGAACAATAAGTTTTTTGTCGAATCAATGACTTACGAACCATCCGACCACGGCTCGAAGGGCTTGGCCTCAGGTTCAGGCAGTGCCGACGCAGCCGGTTCGGTGTGGACGGTCGGCCCGTGGCGCGTGAATGCGGGCACCGGCGAACTGCGTCGAGGCGACGAGTCGCTGCGCGTCGAGCCCAAGGTGGCCGAGGTGCTGGTCTACCTGGCCCGACACGCAGGCCAGGTGGTCAGCCGCGACGCGCTGCTCACCGCCGTCTGGCCGGCCGTGGTGGTAGGGGACGACGCGCTCACCCAGGCCATCATCAAGCTGCGCAAGGCGCTGGGTGACGATGCCCGGCGGCCGGCCTACATCGAAACCCTTGCCAAGCGCGGCTACCGGCTGATTGCGCCGGTGTCTGCCGCCGACGAGCCGGACCGAGGCTCACCCGGCGTTCCAGTGGCTGCCGCTGTTGCCGAAGGCCTGGCTGCCGCGTCACCACCCCGGCCAGCCCCTGCCGCGGCGGCGGCTTCCATCAAAGCCGCTGCACCCGCGCGAGCAAAGCTTTGGCGGCTGGCGGCATGGGGCGGCAGCCTGGCCGCCATCGCCACCGCCACGGCCCTGGCCCTGGGCATCCACCGCGACTGGCCCTGGCCGATAGGCAGCGCCGACGCCCCCCGCGCCACGGCCGAAACCCTGCCGGTGATTGCCGTGCTGCCGCTCGCCAACCAAAGCGGCGACCCGACGCGCGAGTTCTTCAGCGATGGCCTCACCCACGAGATCATCCATGCGCTGGGCCGCTATTCCGGCTTGCGCGTGATCTCGCGCAACTCGGTTCAGCAGTTCAAGCAGCGCGAAGCGTCGCCCAAGATCGTCAGCCGCGAACTCGGGGCGCGCTACGTGGTCACCGGCAGCGTGCGCGAGGCCGATGGCCAAGTCCGCGTGGCAGTGGAGCTCAGCGACGCCGAGACCGCGCGGGTGCTGTGGTCCCAGCGCTTCGACAGCAAGGGCGGCGAGGTGTTCCAGATCCAGGACAGCGTCGCGCAGAACATCGTCGGCGCGCTGGCCGTGAAGGTCACGCGACTCGAAAGTGAACGCGCCGCAACGCGGCCCCCCAGCCGGCGGGAGGCCTACGACCTGGTGCTGTTGGCACATTCACTGGAACTCAGGGCCGAGCGCGCCGCCAACCGCCAGGGCCGCGCGCTGATCGCCCAGGCGCGCGAGCTGGCACCCGACTACGCCATGGCATACGTGGTCGAAAGCGAGCTCGAGGTTCAACGTGCCGACCTCGGCTGGATGGAAGACCCTGCGCAGGGCCTGCTGCTGGCCGAACGCGCGGCGCGGCGCGCGCTCACCTTCGACGACCCGGGTGCCAACGCCCAGGCGCACGCCAAACTCGCCCGCATCCACGCCCTGCGGGGCGAACACGATCAGGCGCTGGCCGAGTCGGACCGTGCCATGGCGCTGAACCCCAGCGATACCTTCGTCGCCGAGGTGCGCGGGGAAACGCTGCTCTGGCTCGGTCGGTTCGACGAAGCCATTCAGCTGATGGAAAGCGCGTTGCAGTTTGACCCGGTCGGACGCCACTCGCCCGTCAGGCACCTCATCGTCGGGGCGTACTTCGTCGCCGAACGGTACCCGCAGGCACTGGCGGCGTGCGAACGTGGACTGGCCGGTCATCCGGACCTGCCCTTTCTGCATGCGATGCGGGCTGCCATCCTGGCCCAGATGGGCCGATTCGAGGAGGCACGCCAGTCAGCCGCCGAGGTGCGGCGACTGCAACCCAACTTCCCGGTCGCCGAGTTCGGGAGTCGGTTTGCGGAGCCTGCGTCCAGAGAGCGCCTGCAAGCAGCCCTGCGCAAGGCGGGGCTGTGATCTGAGACAGGCTCCGAACGATCGGCCAATGCGCGCCAACGGCCATTCTCAGGACGTATCGTCCAGGTGCCGCGCCAATTCCATGGCGTCGTGCAGGACCCGACCGACCACGAACAGGGCGAGCTCAACGCGGTAAAGCAGGAAGTGGCGGGGACGGCGGACCACCTCCGCAACGGGTCCCACGCGATGGCGGCTCAGTCGCAAGTGCCACGATCGGACACCCGCCCCGAGTTCGGGCCGCGCGATACGGCCCGGCCGGTCCGGCTGTGTCGCCACGTCGCGAAGCGCCGCGACGATCAGGCTCTCATAGCGCAGCCGGGCCGCCTCGCCGAATTGCTCCTGCGTCCAGGCAAGGATGTTGATGATGTCAGCCTGAGCAGCGTCCGACAGCCGATAGCGAAGCATCAGCTCGCCGTCTTGGCCATCCGAGCGGCACGGCGGCCCAACTGCCCAATGAAGTCCTCGAGCCGATCGTCGGCAACATCCGCGTACCGCCCCGCGGAAACATCCGCCCAGCCCTGGCGGGCCGCTTGCCTGAGGGCCTTGAGCCGGGCCTGCCCAATGCGCTCGCGCTCCTCGATGAGGCGCAGTCCTTCTCGCAATACCTCGCTGGCGTTCTGGTAGCGACCGGACTGCACCAGGGTCTCGACCAACTTCTGCTGATGCTCACTCAGAACTACGTTGCGTGTCGGCATGTTGTCGGCTCCGAAAGTGCGAGAACAAGCTGGCTCGACCAGGGTTGGCAGATTATGCCAACGCTCGGACAGTCTGGTTGGCTCGCCGCGTCGCGCTGCACCGCGACGATCAGGCTCTCGTGGCGCCGGCGGGCTGTGAATCCGGCTACTTGCGCTTGCCCCAGTTCTGGTTTGCGCGAGCGATGGTCTCGGGCGCCTGCGCGTCGGTGGGCATGCGTTCGGTCGTACTGAAGAGGTACAACTTGCCGCCCACGATCTTCCACGCCTTCGGATCGCTCTGGCCCGTGAAGCCTTTGCTGAGCCCGGTCGTGCACAGGCCATCGAACTGAGGCAAGTAGCGGTCGGGGTCAGCCACGAAAGCCGACTTGTTCTGCGCGCTCGAGAACAGGTAGCGGGCGCCGTCGAAGTCGTGGCGGAACTCGGCCTGGCCTCGCACCGGACCGTCGGCCTTGAAGTAGCTGACGACGTCCATGCCGCGCAACGCCGCGGCAGGCTCGGCGGTTCGCTGCGCATGGGCCGGCAGGCCGGCGAAGAAGACCAACGCAAAGGGGGCCAGGAGGGTGCGGATGGAGGCCATCGAGACTCCTTGTTGACTGACGAACTCTATGCAAGCTTGAGCGCAGCGCCTTGTGCGCAGAGCCAGCGTAAACCCGGGGTCAAACTCATGTTTGCTGCGGCACCAGCGCGCCCAGCTCAGGCAGCACGACCATGCGTTCCTGCGCCGTGGGTTCATTGCGCACGCCACTGAAAACGGCCGGCGTCTGGCAACGATTGGCGGTCAGTGGGGCACTTTGGCCGCCATGAAGAGATCGTCGCCGGAGCGGACCGTCCTTCTGTGTTCGAGCTGAGGCCTTGTGCACCGCTCGACGGCTTCTCCGCTCAAGCTACAGTCATGGCGTTGGGTGCTCTGGCGGCGACAAGTCTCGGCGCGGCACTGCATGTCCGACCTGTGGGGTTCGCTCTGGGCTTCTCGTGGCGAGATCAGTAGAACATGAAGGCACGACAGGCGCATGGCGTCGCACTTGAACTTCAGGTGGACAACCTCGAGTGAACCGGGTGCGACACTGAGAACCTCCATGGACACACCAGGCAACCTCTTCGTCGTCGCTGCCCCCAGCGGGGCGGGCAAGTCCAGCCTCGTGCGGGCCTTGCTGCAGGTCGACGCCCACCTGACCGTGTCGGTCTCGCACACGACCCGGCCGCCGCGCGGGCAGGAGGTCGACGGCCGCGAGTACCACTTCATCGCCGAGCCGGTCTTCCGCGACATGGTCATGGCCGGCGCCTTTTTCGAGTGGGCCGAGGTGCACGGCAACCTCTACGGCACCTCCCGGCTGGCGATCGAGAGGCGCCTGGCCGACGGCGAGGACGTGGTGCTTGAGATCGACTGGCAGGGCGCCGTGCAGATCAAGCGCCTGTTCCCGGGTGCGGTGCTGATCTTCATCCTGCCGCCCAGCTGGGACGAGTTGCTGCAGCGCCTGGAGCGTCGCGGCGAGGACGGCCCCGACGTGATCGCCACCCGCATGGCCAATGCGCGCATCGAGGTCGCCCAGGCGCGGCACTTCGATTTCGTCGTCATCAATGCCGTGTTCGACACGGCCGTGTTCGACCTCAAGGCGATCGTGCACGCGCAGCGGCTAAAATACTCGCGTCAGCGCCGCAGCAAGGCCGCCGTGTTCCAGGCTCTCGACCTGGACTGAATCCCTCCCCGAACACCCCCGAAGGACCCGTCCATGGCCCGCATCACCGTCGAAGACTGCCTGACCCAGATCCCCAACCGCTTCCAGCTGGTGCTGGCCGCGACCTACCGGGCCCGCATGCTGAGCCAGGGCCACGCCCCCAAGGTCGAAAGCAAGAACAAGCCCGGCGTCACCGCGCTGCGCGAGATCGCCGAAGGGCATGTGGGCATCGAGATGCTGCGCAAGGTTCCGATCTGAGGATCCCGCCCCCCACGAACGGCCCGCCTCGCGCGGGCCGTTTCCTTGGGGCCCCGATCCAGGCGCCGAGGGGACGTTTCCCCCAGGAGGCCCCGGCCCGCCCCGGCGCGCTACCATGAAGCTATGCCCTCGCGCGCCGTCCTTGCCGTCCGCAAGAAGCTGAGCCAGGCCCTGCCGGCCTTCATGCTCGGCAGTTCGGCCACGGCCGAGCAGGCCGCCGCCGCCAGTGACGCCAATGCCGCGTCCTTCGCCACGCTGACCCACAAGCTGGCTTACCTCGACAGCGCCGAGATCAAGCGCGTGCGCGAGGCCTACAAGTTTGCCGATGAGGCCCATCTGGGCCAGT
>CAZTTC010000021.1:0-30095 GCA_964616015.1 uncultured Methylibium sp.
TTGATGAGAATCATGACAGGAATCTCCGCATCGCCAGACCGCAGGCGGTCAGGTACGCCGGGGCCTCGCGGCGCAGCTTGCTCTCGCGCACCGCCGAACCGAGCCGCATGCCTTCGAAGGGATTGACGACCATCGAGGCGAAGCCGGTCAGTTCGGTCACGCGCTCCTTCAGACCCGGCAGTGTGGCCGTCCCGCCGCCCAGCATCACGTAGTGCACCTTGTGATGAGGCGTGCTGGTGAAGAAGTACTGCAGCGCCCGGCCGATCTCCTGCGCAAGGCTGTCGACGAAAGGCACCAGCAGGCTGGACTCGTAGTCTTCCGGCAGGTCGCTGGCCAGCTTCTTCTGCTCGGCTTCTTCGAACGAGAAGCCGTACTGCCGGGAGATCATCTGCGTCAGCTGCGATCCCCCGAAGGCCTGGTCGCGGTCGTAGAGCAACTCCTCGTCGCGCAGCACCTTGAGGCTGGTCGTCTCGGCGCCGATCTCGAACAGGGCCACCAGCGCGTCCCGGCCCTCGTTCGGCAGCGCCGACACGATGCGCGTCATGGCCAGCCGCGAGGCATGCGATTCGATGTCCAGCACGACCGGCTTCAGGCCGGCCGCCTCGGCCAGGCCCTGGCGATCCTGCACCCGGTCTTTGCGCGACGCAGCAATCAGCACCTCGACGTCGCCCGCGGAGCTGGGGCTCGGCCCGACGACGCAGAAATCCAGGCTCACTTCATCGAGCGAGAAGGGGATGTACTGGTTGGCCTCGGACTCGACCTGGAGCTCCAGTTCCTCGTCGCGCAGGCCCGCCGGCAGCATGATCTTCTTGGTGATCACGGCCGACTGCGGCATCGCCAGCGCCACGCGCTTGGTCTTGGTGCCGCTTTTGCTGACGACCCGCCGCACGGCGTCGGCGACCTCGTCGAACTTCTCGATCTGGCCGTCGGCGATCCAGCCTTTCTCGAAGCTCTCGGTCGCAAAACGCTCGAGCACGTATTCGCCCGACCCGGATTGAGCCAACTCGACGAGCTTGACGCTCGATGAGCTGATGTCCAGCCCGACGAGCGGCGCCTGCTTGCCCCCCATCAACCCGTCAAGAAAGCCCACTCGGTCTCCCGCTCGCCGTGCTTCGGCTGTTAAGAAGTTACTTCAATGCTAGCAGTAAAGCCTTTGTGTCCCAATGCTTTAGCACCGTCTTGGGCAGGCGCGCCACGGCCTCCCGTTGCAAAACTCACACGACGAACAAGCTGTCACTTCTGGCCTCGTCGAAGCGCCTTGTCGGCGGCTCGGGGTCACCGTGCGGACCGGTCTCGGCGCGTTTCTATAATCGATCGACCCTAGCAGGAGGCCCATGAGCGCCCACGACAGCACGCCCACGGCCAGCCGGTCGAAGCCCCTGTTCTCCGCCTTCTCCCATCTGCCGGCCACCGTCCGGTGGCCCCTGCAGGCCCTGCTGGCTCTGGCCGGGCTCGCTCTGGCGGCAGGCCTGGGCGGCTTGGCGCTCGCGGCGATCGCCCTGTCGGTCGCCTACCCCAACCTGCCCGAGATCAGCAGCCTGACCGACTACCGGCCCAAGCTGCCGATGCGCATCTACTCGGCCGACGAAGTGCTGATCGGCGAGTACGGCGAGGAGCGCCGCCAGTTCGCGCCGATCGCCGACATCCCCAAGATCGTCCGCGAGGCGGTGCTGTCCATCGAGGACGCGCGCTTCTATCAGCACGGCGGGGTGGACTACATCGGCATCGTGCGTGCCGGGCTCGCCAACGTCGGCGAGTCGCGCAGCCAGGGAGCGTCGACCATCACGATGCAGGTCGCGCGCAACTTCTACCTGCCGACCGAGAAGACCCTGACCCGCAAGATCTACGAGATCCTGCTGGCCCTGAAGATCGAGAGCCAGCTCAGCAAGGATCAGATCCTCGAGGTCTACATGAATCAGATCTACCTCGGCCAGCGCGCCTACGGGTTCGCCGCCGCCTCGGACATCTATTTCGGCAAGCCGCTCAAGGACGTGAGCGTCGCCGAGGCAGCGATGCTGGCCGGGCTGCCCAAGGCGCCCTCGGCCTACAACCCGATCGCCAATCCGACGCGCGCGCGGCAGCGCCAGCAGTACATCATCGAGCGGATGTTCGAGAACGGCTACATCACCGAGGATCAGGCCGAAACCGCCAGGGCCGAGCGACTCAAGTACCGCCGCAACCTCGACGTGCCGCTGCACGCCGAGTACGTCGCCGAGGCGGCGCGCCAACTGATCTTCGCGCAGTACGGCGACAGCGCGTACACCCGTGGCCTGCATGTCTACACCAGCGTGCGTTCGGTCGAGCAGGAGGCCGCCTACCGCGCGCTGCGTCGCGGCATCACGGACTACGAGAAGCGACAGGTCTACCGGGGCCCCGAAGGCTACGTCGACCTGCCCAAGGACCCGAAGGCCCTGGACGCGCGCATCGCCGAGGCCCTGGACGAGCACCCGGACAACGACGAGATCAAGGCTGCCGTCGTGCTCGAAGCCGACCCGAAGAAGGTCGTGGCCGTGCTCCAGAACGGCGAGACGCTGACGATCACCGGCGAAGGCCTGCGTCCTGCCACCTCGGGTCTGTCGCCCAAGGCCAAGCCGACGGTCCAGGTCCGCCGCGGGGCCGTGATCCGCGTCATCAAGGGCGCGAAGGAAGCCTGGTCCATCACCCAGGTGCCGGAAGTCGAGGGGGCCTTCGTCTCGGTCGACGCGCGCACCGGCGCGATCCGCACCATGGTCGGCGGCTTCGACCACGCCAAGAGCAAGTTCAACCACGCGACCCAGGCCTGGCGGCAGCCGGGCTCGAGCTTCAAGCCCTTCATCTACTCCGCCGCGCTCGAGAAGGGCTTCACGCCGGCCACGGTCATCAACGACGCGCCCTTGTTCTTCGACGCCGCCACCACCGGCAGCCAGCCCTGGGAGCCCAAGAACTACGACGGGACCTTCGAGGGCCCGATGTCGATGCGGCGTGCGCTGGCCAAGTCCAAGAACATGGTGTCGATCCGCATCCTCGAGGCCATCGGTACCGGGTACGCGCAGAGCTGGATCGCGCGCTTCGGCTTCGACGCCGACAAGCACCTGCCCTACCTGCCGATGGCGCTGGGCACCGGGTCGGTGACCCCGCTGCAGATGGCGACGGCCTATTCGGTGTTCGCCAACGGCGGCTACCGGGTGCGCCCGCTGCTGGTGACGCGCGTCACCGACAACAAGGGCCGCATCCTGGTCCAGTCCGAGCCGGCGCCGCCGGACGAGAGCGCACGCGTCATCGATGCCCGCAATGCCTTCGTGATGGCCAGCCTGCTGCAGGAGGTCACTCGCACCGGCACCGCGGCGCGGGCGCAGGCCACGCTGAAGCGCTCCGACGTTTACGGCAAGACGGGCACCACCAACGACTCGCACGACACCTGGTTCGCCGGCTTCAGCCAGGGCGTGGTCGGCGTCGTTTGGATCGGCTACGACCAGCCGCGCAAGTTGGGCGACCGCGAGACGGGCGGCGGTCTGTCGCTGCCGGTCTGGATCGACTACATGGGCGTGGTGCTGAAGGACTCCAAGCCCAGCGAGTTCGTCGCGCCGCCGGGACTGCTCAATGTCGGCGGGGAGTGGTACTACGACGAGTACGGGCCCGGCCACGGCATCAGCAGCGTGGGTCTCGAGGAACCTCCCGCCGTGCCGACCACCGAGGAAGAGCGCAAGAGCATCCTCGACCTGTTCAAGAACTGATGGCGGCCCCCCGCCTTGCGGTGGCGCCGCTGGGTCGATCGGTTCATGGAGTGAACCGCAGGGCCTGGCCCGCCTGTTCGCTCGCGCAGCGCGACAGCACCGCGAAGAACTCCTCGCCGCTCTTGGTGTCACGCCACTGCCCGTCGACCTGGCGGTAGTGGAAGCCGCCACTGCGCGCCGCGAGCCAGATCTCCTGCAGCGGCGGCTGGGTGTTGACGACGATCTTGCTGCCGTTCGGGAAGCTCAGCTCCAGCAGCCCGCCGGTGCGCGCGCCATCGATGTCCACGACATCCTGCTGCAGCCAGCGGTCGATCTGCAGCTCGATGCCCCCCAGCAGCGCGCGCGTCAGCGCCTGGTAGTCGGCGTCGCTCAGCGACCGGGTGGGTGTGGAAGGGCTCATTCGTAGAATCCGTGGATGACGAAGCTCGCATTCATTCTAGGCAGCCGCATCCCCGCGATCGCGTTGTGTGTATCGGTTGCGCTGCTGGCCGGCTGCGGACAGAAGGGACCGCTGTTCCTTCCTGCACCGTCGTCCGCCGCATCGTCCCCCTCGCCGGCAGCCCGATGATGAAGTTGCCCGGTGATCCCTTCGTCGCCTACCGCGGCAGCCGGCTGCATGTCGACGGGTGCCCGGCGACCGACCTGGCCGCACGCTTCGGCACGCCGCTCTACGCCTACTCGCGCGCGGCGATGCTGGCCGCCCTGGCGCCCTACCAGCGTGCGCTGGGCGGCCGCGAGCACCTGCTGTGCTACGCGATGAAGGCCAACTCCAGCCTCGCGGTGCTGCAGACCTTCGCCCGCGCCGGTTGCGGCTTCGACATCGTCTCGGGCGGCGAGCTCGAGCGCGTGCTCGCCGCCGGCGGCGACCCGGCCCGGGTCGTGTTCTCGGGCCTGGGCAAGACGCGCGCGGAGATGCGGCGTGCCCTCGAGGTTGGCGTGCACTGCTTCAACGTCGAGAGCGAGGCCGAGCTCGACGTGCTGTCGGAGGTGGCCGGCGCCACCGGCCGGCGCGCGCCGGTCAGCCTGCGCGTCAACCCCGACGTCGATGCCGGCACGCATCCCTACATCTCGACCGGCCTGAAGGCCAACAAGTTCGGCATCGCGCACGACCGCGCCATGGCGGCCTACCACCATGCGGCGCGCCTGCCGGGGCTCGAGGTGATCGGCATCGACTGCCACATCGGGTCCCAGATCACGGAGACCTCTCCCTACATCGATGCGCTCGACCGCCTGCTCGACCTGGTCGAGGCGATCGAGGCCGCCGGCCTGCGCATCCGCCATCTCGACCTCGGCGGCGGCCTGGGCATCCAGTACACCGACGAGACGCCGCCGCCGGCCGATGTGCTCATCGGCGAGTTGCTGGCCCGCATCGATGCGCGCGGGCACGCCCACCGCATGCTGGTGTTCGAGCCCGGCCGTTCGCTGGTGGGCAATGCCGGCGTGCTGATCAGCGAGGTGCTCTACCTGAAGCCGGGCGACGAGAAGAACTTCTGCGTCGTCGACGCCGCCATGAACGACCTCATGCGCCCGGCCATGTACCAGGCCACGATGGCCATCGTGCCCTGCGCGCTGCGGGATGGCGAGCCGGTCGTCTACGACGTGGTCGGCCCGGTCTGCGAATCGGGCGACTGGCTCGGGCGCGACCGGGCGCTGGTCGTGCAGGCGGGTGACCACGTCGCGGTGCTGAGCGCCGGTGCCTACGGCATGAGCATGGCCAGCAACTACAACACCCGCCCGCGCGCTGCCGAGGTCATGGTCGATGGCACGCAGGCGACGCTGATCCGCGAACGCGAAGTCCCGACGGCCCTCTTCGCCGGCGAGACGCTGCTGCCGGCCGGCTAGATCCGCCCCTCTGCCACGGCGTGGCAGGCCACGCCGATGCCGGCGATCACCTGCAGCGCCGGCCGCTCTGCCTTGCAGCGCGCGTCGGCGTGCGGGCAGCGCGGATGGAAGCTGCAGCCGCTGGGCGGGTTCAGCGGATTCGGCACCTCGCCCTGCACCGGCGTGCGGGCACGGCCGCTGAGATGGATGTCCGGGATCGCATCCAGCAGCATGCGCGTGTACGGATGGCGTGGCGTCGAGAACAGCGCGTGCTTGGGCGCCATCTCGACCAGCCGGCCCAGGTACATGACGCCCACCTCGTCGGCGACGTGGCGCACCACCGCAAGGTTGTGCGAGATGAACAGGTAGGTCAGGCCGCGCTCGCGCTGCAGGTCCTTCATCAGGTTCAGGACCTGGGCCTGCACCGATACGTCGAGCGCCGAGGTCGGCTCGTCGCAGACCAGGAACTCGGGTTCGGTCGCCAGCGCGCGCGCGATCGAGATGCGCTGGCGCTGGCCGCCCGAGAACTGATGCGGGTACTTGGCCGCGTCCGCGGCGCCGAGCTTCACCGAAGCCAGCAGCTGCGCCACGCGCTCGCGCAGCGCAACGGGATCGCGCTCGATGCCGTGCTCGATCAGCGGCTCGGCCACGATGTCGTGCACGCTCCAGCGCGGGTTCAGGCTCGCGTACGGATCCTGGAAGATCATCTGCAGCCGCCGCCGCAAGCCCCGCCCTTGCGGCGACGCCAGCGCTTGGGTCGCATCCTCGCCGTCAAAGCGCACCGTGCCCGCGCTGGGTGCATGCAGGCCGACCATCAGCTTGGCCACCGTGCTCTTGCCGCAGCCCGATTCACCGACCAGCGCCAGCGTCCGGCCGCGCTCGATCGCGAAGCTCACGCCGTCCACGGCATGCACGATCTGCCGCGGCTTGCCTTCGAGCACGCGGTTGAGCCAGGGCGCCGAGACGTCGAAGCGCTTCGCCAGGTCGCGAACCTCGACCAGCGCGACGCTCAAGCGGCCTCCCCGACCGGTGCCGCGGCCAGCCAGCACGCGGCGCGCGTGGCGCCGGCACCGGCCAGCTCGGGTCGCTCGCGCCGGCAGCGCTCGAAGACCTGCGGGCAGCGCGGGTTGAAGGCGCAGCCGGCCGGGATGGCATTGAGCCGCGGCATGGCGCCATCGATCTGCACCAACCGCTCGCGGTCCTCGTCCATCGCCGGGATCGAGCCCATCAGGCCCGCCGTGTACGGGTGAGCCGGCGCGTGGATGATCTCGCGCACCGGGCCGAGCTCGACGATGCGCCCGGCGTACATCACCGCCACGCGATCGCAGGCCTCGGCGATCACGCCCATGTCGTGCGTCACCAGCATGACCGCGGCGCCGTGGTCCTTGCACAGTCGCTTGAGCAGGCCGATGACCTGGGCCTGGATGGAAACATCCAGCGCCGTGGTCGGTTCGTCGGCAATGATCAGCTCGGGGCGGGCCGCCAGCGCCAGCGCGATCACGACGCGCTGGCGCATCCCGCCCGAGAACTGGTGCGGGTAGTGATCGATGCGCGCTTCGGGCGCGGGGATCCCGGTCTCGCGCAGCAAGTCGATGGCGCGCGCGCGCGCACCGGCTTCGTCCAGCGGCAGATGGGTGCGGATGGTCTCCACCAGCTGCCGGCCCACCGTGTACAGCGGGTTCAGCGACGTCAGCGGATCCTGGAAGATGGCGCCGATGCGCCGGCCGCGGATGCGTCGCATCGCGGCCGGCGGCAGGTCGTCGATGCGCTCGCCGCCGAGGCGGATCTCGCCGGATGCGATGCGGCCGGGCGGCTCGAGCAGGCCGATGATGGCCGCGCCGGTGAGCGACTTGCCGGCACCGGACTCGCCGACCACGCCGAGGATCTCGCCCGGCGCGATGTCGAAGGAGACGCCGTCGAGTGCACGCAGCGTACCTCGGCGACCGGGGAACTCGACGACCAGCCCGCGTACTTGGAGCAGCGGCGTCCCTTCCCCGGCCACGCGGCTCACCGCTGCGCCACCTTCACACTGCAGCCGCCGACCGGCTCCTCGTGCTCGACCCTGACCTCGAAGTCGCTGGCCAGGCGGTTGTCCTTGACGGCCACCAAGTAGTAGCGCGTGCAGGCGCGGACGTCCAGCGCGACGGTGCGCGTCTCGCGCAGGCCCGCGCCGCCAGGCGGCGCCTGCACGCGCACCACCCGCCGCCCGGGGTCGACCTGGACCGGGTTGTTGTTGACCGAGCGACCGTCGACATCGAGGATCAGCACGGGGTAGGTGTCGATCGGCGTCACGTGGTAGCGCCGGCCGTCGAGCTGCGCGTACTGATAGGGCGTGGCGCAGGCCGCCAGCAGGGCGGTCGCGGCCAGGCAGAGCAGGGTCTTCATCGAGGTCTCCTTGGCAGAGGGTCGATCAACGCAGGCGCGGGTTCAGCGCATCGCGCAGCCAGTCGCCCAGCAGGTTCACGCTCAGCGCGATCAGCACCAGCATGGCACCCGGAAATATCGTAATCCACCATTCGCCGCTGAACAGGAAGTCGTTGCCGACGCGGATCAATGTCCCCAACGACGGTGAGGTCGGCGGCACGCCGACGCCCAGGAAGCTGAGCGTCGCCTCGGTGATGATGGCCGTCGCGATCTGGATGGTCGCCAGCACGAAGACCGGGCCCAGCACGTTGGGCAGCACATGGCGCCGCATGATGCGCGCCGGCGTGACGCCGATGACGCGCGCCGCCTGGACGTACTCCTTCTGGCGCTCGACCATCGTCGAGCCACGCACCGTGCGCGCGTACTGCACCCAGCCGGTCAGGGCGATCGCGAGGATCAGCACGCCGAAGGCCAGCGTCTCGTGCGCGTTCGGGAACAGCGCCCGGCCGACGCCGTCGATCAGCAGCGCGATCAGGATCGACGGGAAGGACAGCATGACGTCGCAGACCCGCATGATGAAGGCGTCGATCCGTCCACCGAGGAAGCCGGAGACGAGGCCGAGGGTGACGCCGATCGCCATCGACAGCAGCACCGAGGCGATGCCGACAGCCAGCGAGATGCGCGCGCCGTACATCAGCGCGGAGAGGATGTCGCGGCCTTGGTCGTCGGTGCCGAGCAGGTAGGTCGCCCGGCCCTCGTCCATCCAGGCCGGCGGCAGGCGCGCGTCGCCGAGTTCGAGCGTCGCCAGGTCGAAGGGGTTGTGCGGCGCGACCCAGTTCGCGAACAGCGCGCAGAACAGGCAGGTGAAGGCGATCAGCGCCGCGACGATCGCCACCGGTGAGCTGCGGAAGCTGTGCCAGACGTCGCTGTCGAGGAATCGCTGCAAGGCGGTCATCGCGCGGCCGGCCTCAATGCGCGCCCGCCGCGCCTTCGATGCGCAAGCGCGGATCGACGGCGAAGTACAGCAGGTCGACCACCAGGTTGATGACGACGAAGATCAGCGCGATCAGGCACAGGTAGGCCGCCATCACCGGCACGTCGGCGAAGCTCACGGCCTGGATGAACAGCAGGCCCATGCCCGGCCACTGGAACACCGTCTCGGTGATGATCGCGAAGGCGATCAGCGAGCCCAGTTGCAGGCCGGTGATCGTGATCACCGGCACCAGCGTGTTCTTCAGCGCGTGGCCGAAGTGGACCGCGCGGTCGGACAGGCCGCGCGCCCGCGCGAACTTGATGTAGTCGGTGCGCAGCACCTCCAGCATCTCGGCACGCACCAGCCGCATGATCAGCGTCAGCTGGAACACCGCCAGCGTCACCGACGGCAGCACCAGGTGCTTCCAGCCGTCGGCGCTGAGCCAGCCGGTGGTCCAGGCGCCGAGCGCCGTCACCTCGCCGCGACCGAAGCTCGGCAACCAGTTGAGCCACACCGAGAAGACCAGGATCAGCAGGATGCCGATCAGGAAGGTCGGCAGCGACACGCCGAGCAGCGACACCGTCATCAGCACCTGCGACAGCCAGCTGTCGCGCTTGAGCGCCGCGATCACGCCCATCGGCACGCCGACGACGAGCGCCAGCAGCGCCGCGGTGAAGGCGAGCTCCAGCGTGGCCGGGAAGCGCTCGACGATCAGGGTCCCGACCTTGCGGCCCTGCCGCAGGCTCAGGCCGAACTCGCCGCGCAGGGCGTTGCCGACGAAGCGCACGAACTGCACCGGCGCCGGCCGATCGAGGCCGAGGTCGGCGCGCAGCTGCTCGCGCTGCTCGGGCGTGGCGTCCTGGCCCAGCAGGTTGGTGACCGGATCGCCGACGTACTGGAACAGCGTGAAGGCCACGAAGGCCACCGCCAGCATCACGAGGACCGCCTGGAGCAGGCGGCGGACGATGAAGGCGAGCATGCGCCGAGGTCAGTTGACCTTCACGCTGCGCATGTCGATGCGGTTGTCCGCGCGGTGCACCATGTCGATGTTCTTCTTCATCGCCCAAGGAATGACCTGGTTGTGCAGCGGCAGGTAGGCCACATCCTGGTGCGACAGCTCGAGCGCCTTCTCGATCAGCTCGGTGCGATTCTTCAGGTCGATCTCCTTTTTGATGCGCTCGACCAGCGCGTCCATCTGCGGATTGCTGTAGCGGCCGACGTTGTAGTTGCCGTCGCCCTGGGCGCCGACCGTGCGCAGCAGCGACTGCAGCGAGTACAGCGCGTCGAAGGTCGGAACGCCCCAACCCAGCATGTAGATGCTGGCCTCGTAGCGCTGGATCATCGGGAAGTAGGTCGACAGCGGCAGCGTGCGCAGCTTCGCCTTCACGCCCAGCCGCGCCCACATCGCGCTCACGGCCTGGCAGATCTCCTCGTCGTTGATGTAGCGGTTGTTCGGGCAGGCGAAGTCGACCTCGAAGCCGCCCGGGTAGCCGGCCTCGGCCATCAGCTTCTTGGCGGCATTCAGGTCGTAGGGGTAGCGGGTGTCGACCTTCTTGCTCCAGCCGGCCACCTGCGGCGGCACGATGGTGCCGGTCGGCTCGGCCAGGCCGCGCATGATGTTCTTCTGGATCGCCGCGATGTCGATGGCCTGGTACAGCGCCAGCCGCACGCGGCGGTCCTTCAGCGGGTTCTTGCCCTTGACGCTGGAGCCCGGCAGCTCGTCGCGAAACTGGTCCATGCCGAGGAAGAGGCTGCGGTTCTCGACGCCGTCGACGATCTTCAGCTGCGCGTTGCCGCGCAGTCGCACCAGGTCCGACGGCGACGGGTCGAGCACCATGTCGACCTCGCCGGACAGCAGCGCCGCGACGCGCGTGGCTTCGGCCTTGATCGGCGTGTAGACGATCTCGGTCACGTTGCCCGGCTTGAGCCCGGCCGCCTTGCCCCACCAGGTCGGGTTCTCGACCAGCTCGAGCTTCACGTCCTGCTCCCAGCGCTTCAGCATGAAGGGGCCCGTGCCCATCGCATGACGGTGCGCGTAGTTCTCCTCGGCGGTCTTGATGTCCTTGGGCGCGGTCGACTTGTTCTTCTCGGCCCAGGCCTTGCTCATCATCCGCAACTCGGTCAGCTGGCGCAGCAGCACCGGGTTCGGCGCCTTGGTCTGGATGTCGATCGTCATGTCGTCGACCTTGACGACCTTGTCGATGCCCTGGGTGTAGACACCGAAGTTCGAGGTCTTCTCCATCGCCCGCGTCAGCGAGAACACCGCGTCGTCGGCGGTGAACGCGCTGCCGTCCTGGAACTTCACGCCGGGCCTGAGCGTGACGCGCAGCTGGGTCGGGCTCAACAGCCTGGAGCCGGTCGCCAGCACCGGCACCAGCTCGAACTTGTCGGTGTAGTAATAGAGCGTCTCGTAGACCGAGGCGTGCACGCCGTTGGCGAGCGCGTTGTTCTGCGAGTGGATGTCCCAGGTCGGGATGTCGCTGGCGCTGGCCCAGCGGAAGGTCGCCGCCGGGGCGGGGGCCGCGATCGTCAAGGCTGCGAAGGCAGCCAGCAGCAGGGTGGCGCGGTGGCGCGTGCTAGGCATGGTCGGGATCGCCGAGTTTGCAAGGGCCGGATGATCTGCAATTCGCGGGCCTGGCGTCAAACGGGTCTACCCGGGCGCCGGGTCATCGGCGCAGGCCCGGCGCTGCGGCGGAAGCGGGGCCCAGACAGACGGCCCCGTAGGAGGCCGCCGCGGAGTTGCCGGTGTTGTCGGCGTCGGTCATCAGCGCCACGCCGATCAGCGGCCCGGGCGCTTCGCCGAAGGCCCGTCGGTAGTCGGCCACGATGTCGCGCCGGTAGGCCTGCCAGCCCGCCAGGCGTTGCGGGCCGGACTCGACGACGATCTTGCGCACGCGCGAGCTGCGATTGCCGGGCACCACGGACTCGAGCGGCGCCTGCGCGTCCCAGACATACATCAGCGTCGCGTAGGGCGGCCGCTCGCCCGTCAGCGTGTGTGCCAGGTCGAACAGCAGCTCGTCACGGGCGTCCAGCCGCTCGTGATCGCCATCGAAGGCCAGCACGATGCGCGCCGGCGCGTCCTCGAACTCGCGCTGTCGCACGTCGGCCCGCTCGATCAGTGCTGGCACCTGCCACGAGAAGCGCAGCTCGCCGAGCTGAGCCGGCTCGACGCGCAGGCGATGGCGCAGCAGGCTCGCCGACGCTTCGGCCCGGGCGCGGACGAAGGGGCGTTCGCGATCGCCGGCGACGTCGTAGCGCGTACTCCGCTTGCCCGGCAAACGCTGCGGCTGCCAGCGCTCGATGCAGAAGTCGCCGGCCGGGACGACGCCGGCCGGCGTCTCCAGCTCGGCCGACCCCGGCGTCACGGCACAGGCCGACAACGCCAGCGCGAGCGCGATGGTCGGCGCGGGCATGAAAAAGGCACCCCGAAGGGTGCCAGCAGCATTCAAAGCAAGGAGTTGTCTGTTGATCAGAAGTTGTGGGCGAGGCCGATCAACGTGATGTCGCGCTTGACCGCAAAGTTCTCTTTGCCGTCGCCGCTCCGTTGCGTGATCGCAGAGTAAAGCATCGTCCGCTTCGACAGCTGATAGCGCGCCGAAACGCCGTACTTCGACGCGTCTTGACTACCTCCGGCCACGAGATCGTACTTGGCGCTCGTGTACTGCGCGCGCACAGAGAGAGCGCCGAACGGAACCATCACCGCCACGTTGTAGGCGTCGTGATCTCGAATGGGTGAAGCAGCTCCCAAATTCGCACCGAAATCCGACGTTGTTTGGTAGGCGGCGTAAAGAGTTGCGAACCCGAAGTTGTAGTTCGCCCCGATGTGAATCAGGTCGTTGAACGCGCTGGTTCGAGTTCCGAACGAATCGTAGGCCTCGTACGAAAGCGCAACGGCCAGAGGCCCCTGGCGGAAGCTGGCCATGAGGCCCTGGTAACGCGCCGTCGCCCCTTCGCCGGCACCAATCATCGCGGCCAACTGGAAGCCACTCAGGTTGGGGGAAATGTACTGCACGGCGTTGTTGACGCGCTGCCCATAGTTCTGAAACAAGGGGCGTCCCGCACCAGCACCCACTGCCTCATCGATCTTCATCTCGCCCAGACCGGTCGAATCGCTGAAGTTGATGTTCATGAGCCGCGAAAACGTGTCTTGCCGCCCAAACCGAACATCACCCAAAGAAGCGCTCCGCAGCGCCACCAGCGCGGTGCGCCCGAACTGCACACCAGCAGTCGACGCACCAGTGTCAGAGTCAAATCCATTCTCGAGCTGGAAGTAGGCACTCAGGCCCCCACCCAGATCCTCGGAGCCGCGCAAGCCCCAACGAGAGCCACCAGCACCCGTACGGCTGCCGCCTTCGTTCAAGGCCCAAACACCATCACCCTGATTGATATTGCTGCCCGGAGTCGTATAGGCAACGTTTGAGTCAACGCGGCCATAAAGGGTAACGGAGGATTGTGCAGACGCCGCACCGGCAAAGGCGCCGAGCGCAGCGAGAGCGATGATCGATTTTTTCATTGCCACTATCTCCAGAGTTGACTGTGAGGCTCCGGCCCCCAACGCCTTGACGGCGAGCCGAACCAACCCCCATATCGGAAGTTGAAGCTATTGCACCAGACGATCGCCCATCGCAGCCAGTGCCCCTGCGGTACGGGCTGCCTTTTTGTTGTGATGCCACAACTCGCCGGCTTTCTGCTCCAAACGTCATCGAAGGGACATGCGCCCGTCACCAACGGTAGGCGTGCCTACCGGTGCGATGATCCTCGACCGGTTCCAGACGCTTCGCGCGCGACCCATGACCGCCCTCAACCCCGCCGATCGCCTGCTCGCCTCGCTGGGCAAGGCGCTGCACACGGTCTTCGCCAGCCACTCGGCATCGCGGCCCCGGCCGCGATCGGCCGCCCCCGCGGCGGCCCTCAGCGACGCGGATCGCCGGCTGTCGATCGCGCTGATGCGCGTCGACCATGTCGGCGAGGTCTGCGCCCAGGCGCTCTACGACGCCCAGGCGCTGAGTACGCGCTCACCGGCCTTGCAGGCCCAGTTCGCGGCCGCCGCCCGCGAGGAGACCGACCACCTGGCCTGGACCGAGCAGCGGCTCGCCGAGCTGGGCGGCCGGACCAGCTGGCTGAACCCGGTCTGGTATGCGGGCGCCTTCGGCATCGGGCTGGTCGCCGGGCGGGCCGGCGATGCGGCCAGCCTGGGCTTCCTGGTCGAGACCGAGCAACAGGTCGAGCAGCACCTGGCCAGTCACCTCGACCGGCTGCCGGCGGCCGACGCAGAGTCGCGCGCCATCGTCGCCCAGATGCGGGAAGACGAGGCCCGCCACGCCCAGGACGCCGAGCAGGCCGGGGCGCGACGCCTGCCCCCGCCCGCGCGCTGGCTGATGCGCGGCATGGCGCGGGTGATGACGGTCACGGCCCACCGTCTCTGAGCCGGCGTGGCCGCCCGGGCTGCCGGACCTAGACCTCGACGATCTCGACCCCGGTCGTGATCTCGGCGGTCTTCAGCAGCATCGCGGTCGCCGAACAGTACTTCTCGTGCGACAGCGCGACGGCGCGCTCGACCACCGCGGGCTGCAGCCCGCGGCCGCGGATCACGAACCGCATGTGGATGCGGGTGAACACCTTCGGATCCGTCGTCGCGCGCTCGGCCTCGAGCTTGACCTCGCAGCCCCGCACGTCATGGCGACCGCGCTTGAGGATCAGCACCACGTCGTAGGCCGAGCAGGCCCCGGTGCCGGCCAGCACGGTCTCCATGGGTCGCGGGGCGAGATTGCGCCCTCCGCCGTCCGGCGCCCCGTCCATCGACAGCAGATGGCCACTGCCGGTTTCGGCGTTGAAGGCCATGCCGGCCTCGGGTTGCCAGCGGACGGTGCATTCCATGCTCGGGTCTCCTGCCTGTCGACGAGGCGCCGGATTGTGCCGTCTCGCACGATCGCCGCCGCTCTGGGGGGCTGCCCCTAGGGAAAGGGCACGCTTGCTTATTGCGGCGCACCATGACCGCTCCTACAATCGAACCCATCGATCGGGTCCGCCCGGTCACCGCTTGTCTCCTCCACCCTCCTCCAAAGGTGGATTCAGCCCGAGGCCTCACGGCCCCGGGCTTTTTTCTTGCCCGCGCCTAGCCACCAGCGGCGCGCAGGGCCTGACTTATCATCCGCGCGCTTTGCGAGGAGGAAACCCGATGGCCCGCGCCGCGCGCCCCCCTGCCCGGCCCGCTGCGCGTCGGCGTGCGCCGGCCCCGACCGACTACCTGCAGCGCATCCTCACCGCCCGTGTCTACGACGTCGCCGTCGAGTCGGCGCTCCAGGTGGCGCCCCAGCTGTCGCAACGCCTCGGCAACCACGTGCTGCTCAAGCGCGAGGACGAGCAGCCGGTCTTCAGCTTCAAGCTGCGCGGCGCCTACAACAAGATGGCGCGGCTCGGTCCCGCCGAGCTGAAGCGCGGCGTGATCTGCGCCTCGGCCGGCAACCATGCCCAGGGCGTGGCGCTGTCGGCCCGCAAGTTGGGCTGCCACGCGACCATCGTGATGCCGGTGACCACGCCGCAGCTCAAGATCGACGCGGTACGCGCCCTCGGCGGCGAAGTCGCGCTGCACGGCGACAGCTACTCGGACGCCTACACCCATGCGCGCGAGCTCGAGAAGCGCCAGAAGCTGACCTTCGTCCACCCCTTCGACGATCCGGACGTGATCGCCGGCCAGGGCACGATCGCGATGGAGATCCTGCGCCAGCACCAGGGGCCGATCGACGCGGTGTTCGTCGCCATCGGCGGCGGCGGGCTGATCTCGGGCGTGGCGTCCTACATCAAGGCGGTGCGCCCCGAGGTCCGGGTGATCGGCGTGCAGACCACGGACTCGGACGCGATGCTGCGCTCGGTGCGCGCCGGCAAGCGCGTCACGCTGCACGACGTGGGGCTGTTCTCCGACGGCACGGCGGTCAAGCTGGTCGGCGAGGAGACCTTCCGCCTGACGAAGGCGCTGGTCGACGACTTCGAGGTCGTCGACACCGACGCGGTCTGCGCCGCGATCAAGGACGTGTTCCAGGACACGCGCTCCATCCTCGAGCCGGCCGGTGCGCTGGGCGTCGCCGCGATCAAGCAGCACGTGGCCCGCACCGGGGCCAAGGGCAAGACCTTCGTCGCGATCACCTGCGGCGCGAACATGAACTTCGACCGCCTGCGCTTCGTCGCCGAGCGGGCCGAGGTCGGCGAGGAGCGCGAGGCGCTATTCGCCGTCACCATCCCCGAGGAGCGCGGCAGCTTCCGGCGCTTCTGCGAGCTGGTCGGCCCGCGCAGCGTGACCGAGTTCAACTACCGCATCTCGGACGCCCAGGTGGCCCATATCTTCGTCGGCCTGACGACCCGCGAGCACGGCGAGTCCGCCAAGATCGCCCGCCGCTTCCAGAAGCAGGGCTTCCCGACGGTCGACCTGACGCACGACGAGCTGGCCAAGACCCACATCCGGCACCTGGTCGGCGGCCGCTCCGAGCTGGCGCGGGAGGAGCGCCTGTTCCGCTTCGTCTTCCCCGAGCGACCCGGCGCGCTGATGCGCTTCCTGACGCGCATGCACCCGGACTGGAACATCAGCCTCTTCCACTACCGCAACCAGGGCGCCGACTACGGACGCATCCTGGTGGGCCTGCAGGTGCCGCGCGGCGCCGGACGGGCCTTGAAGGAGTTCCTCGCGACGCTGGACTACCCCTGCATCGAGGAGACGGACAACCCGGTCTACCAGCTGTTCCTGCGCTGACCCCCTATTTGCCCCGGCTGCCCGTTTGTCGTCGTCACGACACAGGCCCCACAATTGCTCCGATCGCAGCCTTGAACCCGCCATGGCCGTCCAGCGCTCCCTGATCGCCCCCACCGCGCACCCCCGCCTCGAGGAGGCCCTGCGCCTGAAGCTGCACCGACGCGCCGAGACGGCCGGCAGCCTCGGTGAACTGGAACCCCTGGCGATCCGGCTCGGCCTGATCCAGAACACGCTCAAACCACGCCTGAAGTCGCCGCAACTGCTGGTCTTCGCCGGCGATCACGGCCTGGTCGTCGACGGCCTGTCGGCCCGGGGCGACTCGACCATCACCCAGGTCGGCTACCTGCTGCAGGGCCGGCTGCCGATGGCGGTGTTCTCGTTCATCCAGGGCATGGGGCTGACCATCGTCGACGCCGGCCTGGCCGAGCCGATGAACCCGCACCCCAGCCTGCTGCAGCGCAAGATCGGCTTCGGCACGCGCAACGCGCGCGTCGCCGCCGCGATGTCGGTGGACCAGGCCCATGCCGCGATCCGCGCCGGCATGGAGATCGCCGACACGCTGTCGGGCAATGCCCTGGCCTGCGCGGCGATCGGCGTCGGCTCGGAGGAAAGCGCCGCGCTGGTCATCTCGCGCCTGGCCGACCTGCCGCTGCGTGAACTCGCGGTGTCGGGCCCGGCGATGACGCCGGCCGCGGTGACCCAGCTGATGACCGTGCTGGAAGGCGCGCAGTCGCGCCACCGCGACGTCACCGACCCCGTCGAGGTGCTGGCGGCCTTCGGCGGCTACGAGATCGCGATGGCTGCCGGCGCGATGCTGGTCGCGGCCAGCAAGCGCCACCTGATCATCGTCGACGGCCTGCCGGCCTGCGCGGCCCTGCTGGTCGCGGCGCGCATCGCGGCCCCGGTCACCGACTACGTGCTGTTCTGCCGCAGCCACGGCCACCGCGGGCTCGACCATGCGCTGGGCCTGTTCGGCGCCAGCGCCCTGCTCGAGCTCGGCATGGAAAGCACCGACGGCACCGGCGCCACGCTGGCCTGGCCGCTGGTGCACAGCGCCGCCGCGCTGCTCACCGAGGTGGCCGAAGGCGAGGACGCCGGCCCGACCCAGCCGGGCACCGCCGGTGCGTCGTCGACGATCCCGACACTGGACACGCCGGTCGACGAAGCCACGACCGTCACGGCGCCGGATCGTCCGGCCTGATCGCCGGGGTCGGCGTTCGGTCCGGCACTCAGGCCGGCCGCGACAGCCAGCGGGCCTGTGCGGCCAGCTTCTCCAGGGCCTGCCAGCGCGTCTCGGGCACGGCATCGATCTGCGCCGCCAGCGCCGGCCACAGGCGCAACAGCAGCTGGGCCGTGACCAGGGTGTCGGCCGCCGCGTTGTGGCGCGCCGCACAGTGCAGTCCGAGCTGCGCCATCCACTCGTCGAGCGAGCGTGCCTTGACCTCGGGGCGGGCCATCGCCGCCAGCGGTTCCAGGTCCAGCCAGGGGCCGCCGCAGCCGCGCCCGAGCTGGGCGCGGCAGGCCCGATCGAGCATCGCCTGGTCGAAGGCGGCATGGAAGGCGATGCGCGGCGCGCCGGCGACCCAGTCCTCGAAGCGCTGCAGCGCCCGCGCCGGAGCTTCGCCGCGCCGCTGGGCGCCGATGCCGATGCCGTGCAGCAGGATGTTGTCCTTCTCGGCCGGAGCGTCGGGGTGCTGCAGCACGGCCTCGAAGCTGTCGCCGAGCTCGATCTGCGGCCGCCCGCCGGCATCGAAACGCAGCGCGACCGCGGCGATCGCGAGCAGGCGCGCGCGTCGCGCATCCAGGCCGCTGGTCTCGACGTCCAGCACGATCCAGCGCTTGCCGTCGTGGGCCGGGCCGCGACGCCGGGGCCACCAGCGGCCGAGCGAGCTCACCGCCGGTAGTCCAGTTCGAGGCGCTGCTGGAGGCGCCGCGCCAGGCGAACCGCCTCCTTCAGCACGCGCCGGTCGATGTCGTTCAGCGCCTCGACGTCGATGACGTTCGGCGCGGCCTCGCTGACCCGGCTGGCATCGCCCAGCTGCGCCTGCAGCCGCAGCAGCTGCAGGAACTCGAAGGCGCCGCACCAGCCCTCGACCTCGTGCGCCTCGACGCCCAGCGCCGTCGCGCACCCCTGCAGCCGCGCCCGCGTGCCGGTCGCCGGCACGCCGTGCGCCAGCGCGTACACGCGCGCCGCGTCGACGAAGATCGCCGTGCCCTGGAGCTTCAGGTCCAGCGACGGCCGGCCGTCGCGCTCGCGCGTATCCAGCGCGCCCAGCCAGGTGAGCGGCGCGCGATGCGTCAACGCGTTGTCGGCAAGCTGCTTCAGGAAGCGCGGCAGCGCACGCGCCTCGTGCGTGACCTGCTCGCGCAGGGCGAGCGCCAGCTCGTGCCGGCCGACCAGGGGCCGGAAGTCGAAGTAGATGCTCGCGTTGAGCAGGTCCTCGGGCGCGCCGTGCGCCATCCAGCGCCGGAAGCGCTCGGACCACTCGGCCGGCGTGAGGCAGCAGTCCGGGTTGCTGGCCATCACGTTGCCGCGGCACAGCGGATAGCCGCAGGCGTCGAGCGCCTCGTTGACGCGCCGCGCGAAGGCCAGCCAGCGCGGCCGATCGCGCTCGGGCGCCTCGCTCTCGAACACCAGCGCGTTGTCCTGGTCGGTGGCGACGGTCTGCTCGCTGCGGCCCTCGGAGCCCAGGGCCAGCCAGCAGGCCCGGTCGAGGGCGATGCTGTCCTCGGCGGCGAGCAGGCCCACCAGGTGCTCGGTCAGCACGTCGTTCAGATGGCTGACCAGCTCGGTCAGCTGGCGCGCCCGCACGCCCTGGCCGAGCAGGTTGCGCGCGAAGCGTCGCACGTCCTGGGCCACGACGCGCAGCGTGGCCACGTCGGGCGCATGCCGGATCGCGCCGCTGATCTGCTTGAGCGACAGGCGCTGCATCGCGAAGAGGTCGCGCTCCGAGACCACGCTGACCAGCCGCCCGTCGCGGGTGACCGGTACGTGCCGCACGCCGTGCCGCGACATCAGCAGCGCCGCGTCCTGCGCCGTGTCGGTGTCGCGCAGGCTGTGGGCCGGCGCGCTCATCACCTCGCGGATCGGCGTGTCGAGCGGCAGCCCCGGCAGCGTCACGCGACCCAGCGCGTCGTGGCGCGTGAAGATGCCGACCGGCCGCTCGGCGGCATCGGTGACCAGCACCGAGCCGATGTGCAGCCCGTGCATCGCCTGCAGCGCCTGCGACACCGGCGCGTCGGGACGCAAGGCCACCGGCTGGCGACGGGTCAGGTCGCCGAGCGGCGTCTCGAGCGATTGCTCGGCCAGCGTCTGTGCCGAGTACGCGACCTGCAGCGCACGCCGCGACAGGTCCAGGAACTTGAGCGTGCGGCGATTCAGGAAGTCGGCGAAGGGCGCGCTGGCGGCCGCCAGCGCCTTGACCTCGGCCTGCGGCAACAGCAGGCAGAAGACGTCGTCGACTGCGGTGTAGGTCGCCGTCACCGCGCGCCGGCCGAGCAGGGCGCCGACCGGAAACAGATCGCCGGCCTCGTACTGGAAGCCGCCGGCCGCCATCTCCGCCATGCCGCGCCGCCCCACGACCGCGCCCTGGCGCACGCAGTACAGCGCGTCGGGCGGGCCATCGTCGGGGCCGATCAGCTGCTCGCCCGGCGCGTAGTAGGCCTCGCGCGACGCGGCAACGAAGCGCTCGATGTGCGCCGGCTCCATCTGCGCGAAAGGAGCGTGCCGCCGCAGCTGGTCCCGCAGTTGCGCCACCAGGGTGGCGGCGGGGGCGTGGGCCGGGCTCGCCATGCGAGCGCCCGCTCAGCGGCGGTTCGCGGGGTCGCTGGCAGCGCCCGAGAGCGCGCGCTCGGGCAACAGCCCGGCCGGGCCGGATGACGGCAGCGGTCCGGGCGGCGGGGCCGGCGGCGCGACGATCACCGTCTGCGGCTCGGGGGCCAGCAACGAGGCCGCCGAAGGCAGGCTGCCGGTGGCCGGCGGCGTGGGCAGCGGCAGGTCGAGGCGGACCGCCGGCGCCCCCTGCGCCGGGCCGATGACGGCACTGCGTTGCGCCACCGATTGCAGCACCAGCGCCTGGTCGACCCGTGCGCCGACGCGATAGGCGCGTGCCGGCTTGTCGTCGACCACGATCAGCGCGACGCCCTGGCCGCGGCCGCGCTCGCTGTCCTTCGGTGCCATCACGCCGATCAGCTTGAAGCGGCTAGCCAGCGCGGGCTGGGTCGGCAGGTTCGTGGTGGCCTGCGGTGCAGCCGACGCGAACAAGCGCACGACATCGCCGCGCGCCACCACGGCGGCGCCGACCGGCTGCGTCTGCGGCGGCACGGGACGCGGCGTCACCAGCAGCCGCAGGCCCCAGAAGACGGCGCAGGCCGCGACAGCGGCCCACACGACGAACGCAGCGATACGTGCTGACATGGCCGACGATTATGATGGAAGCGTCTTCATGAGCCGCGACGACACCCGTTGCCCAGCGCCAGATGAGCCAGCCTTTCGTTCGAATCCTGCGCCGCCGTCGCGCCTACGGTGGCTTCACCCTCATCGAGCTGATGGTCGTGCTGGTGATCATCGGCGTGCTCGCGGCGCTGATCGTGCCCAACGTCCTGGACCGTGCCGATGACGCACGGGTGACGGCCGCGCGCACCGACGTCAACAACCTGATGCAGTCGCTGAAGCTGTACCGCCTGGACAACCAGCGCTATCCCACTGCCGAGCAGGGGCTGCAGGCGCTGGTCGCCAAGCCCACCGCCAGCCCGGTGCCGCCGAACTGGAAGCCCTACCTCGAGAAGCTGCCGAACGATCCCTGGGGCCGGCCCTACCAGTTCGTCAACCCGGGAGTGAAGGGCGAGGTCGATGTCTTCAGCTACGGCGCCGACGGTCAGGCCGGCGGCGAAGGCAAGGACTCGGACGTCGGCTCCTGGCAGTGACATGGCGGGCCCCGCGCTCCGCCGCCGCCGGCCCCAGGCCGGCCGGCAGTCGTCGCGCGGCTTCACGCTGATCGAACTGTTGATCGTCGTCAGTCTGATCGCGATCGCATCCGCTGTGGCCGCGCTCGCCCTGCGCGACCCCTCGGCCACCCAGCTGGAACGGGAAGGCGCTCGCCTGGCAGCCTTGCTGGAGACGGCGCGCGCCGAGGCGCGCGCCGCCGGCGTGCTGGTGCAATGGGTGCCGGATCCCGAAGCCGGCAGCTTCCGCTTCGTCGGCCTGCCGGCCTCGCTCGCCCTCCCGACCGGCTGGCTCGACGCCGGCACCAGCGCTGAAGTGCGCGTGCCCACCGGCCTGACCCGGTCGGCGATCCTCGGGCCCGAGCCGGTGATCGGCGCCCAGCGCATCGTGCTGCGCCTGGCCAACCAGCGCCTGACGCTCGCCACCGACGGCCTGGGGCCGTTCGCCGTCGCCGAGGACGAAGGAGCGGTCGATGCGCCGCGCTGAATGCGCTCGCCGGCCGCGCGGCCTGACGCTGATCGAGGTGCTGGTCGCGCTGGCCATCGTCGCGGTGACGCTCGCCACCGGCATCAAGGCGGCCGGCGCATTGACCGGCAATGCGCAGAGGCTGACCGAGGTGACCGCCGCCCAGTGGTGCGCCGACAACCAGCTGACCGGGCTGAAGCTCGCCAAGGCCTTTCCGGGGGTCGGCGACAACGACTTCGCGTGCGTGCAGCTGGGCGTCGAGTACCGCGGCCGGCTGGTGATCCGCCCGACGCCGAACCCGAACTTCCGGCGTGCCGACGCCCTGGTGTCCGACGTCAACGGCGTGCCGCTGCTGACGCTGTCGACCATCCTGTCGAGGTACTGAGCATGGACCGGCGTCGCGCGGCAGGCTTCACGCTGATCGAGGTGCTGGTGGCCCTGATGATCATGGCGGTCATCGCCACCATGGCCTGGCAGGGCATCGACGCCGTGGTGCGCTCGCGCGACATCAGCACCCAGCGGGTCGAGCAGCAGCTGCGGCTGCAGTCGGTGCTGGCGCAATGGGAAGCCGACCTCGCCGAGGTGCAGGACAGCGGCCAGCTCCCGGCGCTGCAGTTCGACGGCGCGAACCTGCGGCTCACGCGCCGCAGCGCCAACGGCCTGCAGCTCGTGGTCTGGTCGCTGCGTGGCGGCAGCTGGACGCGCTGGGCCAGCCAGCCGGTCACGCACGGCGGCGAGCTGCAGCAACTGTGGCTGCGCTCGCAACAGCTGCTGGGCAACGAGCCCGAGCAGCTGCGCACGCTGGCCGGCATCGCGGGCTGGCAGCTCTACTTCTGGCGCGGCAACGCCTGGAGCAATGCCCAGTCCAGCGGCGACGTGCTGCTGCCGGGCGGCGCCGCCTCGTCGCCGGCCGCCACCGTGCGCCAGGCCCTGCCCGGCGGCGTGCGCCTGGTGCTGGGCTTCGACGTCGGCAGCGGCTACACCGGCACGCTGACGCGCGACGTGCGGCTCGGCCCGCAGGGATCATGATGAAGGCCCGCGCCCGACGCCAGCGCCAGCGCGGCGCCGCCCTGCTGGCGGCGATGGTGATCGTCACGCTGGTCGCGACGCTGGCCGCCGCGATGGTCTGGCAGCAGTGGCGCGCGGTGCAGATCGAGGCGGCCGAGCGCTCGCGCGCCCAGGCCCACTGGATCCTGACCGGCGCCGTCGACTGGGCCCGGCTCATCCTGCGCGAGGACGCGCGCTCGGGCCGGCCGACCTCGCTGGGCGAGCCGTGGTCCACGCCGCTGGCCGAGGCCAAGCTGTCGACCTTCCTGGCCATCGACCGCGACAACACCGACGACGCGCCCGAGGCTTTCCTGTCCGGCTCGATCACCGACATGCAGGCGCGCTACAACCTGCGCCGGGTGATCGAGGTCGCGGGGCAGGAGGCCCAGGACGAGGAAAAGGTGCTGGCCCGCCTGCTCGAGTTCGCCGGCGCCAGCGGCACGCAGGCTCCGGCGATCGCCCGCGCGCTGCGCGACGCGTCCCCGGCGGCCGCCGCCAGCGCGCCGACCGGCGACCCGCCGCTGATGCCCGAGCGCATCGAGCAGCTGGCCTGGCTGGGCGTCGATGCCGAGACGCTGAAGCTCATCTCGCCCTATGTCACGCTGCTGCCGATCAACACCGCCGTCAACCCGAACACCGCGTCCAAGGAAGTGCTGGCCGCGGTGATCGACGGCCTCGACCTGTCCGGCGCCGAACGGCTGGTGCAGGCACGCCAGCGCACGCCGTTCCGCAACGTGAGCGAGGTCAGCGCGCTGCTGCCGCAGACCGCCCGGCCCGACGCCACGCGGCGGCTCGACGTGAAGTCGTCCTTCTTCGAAGTCCGCGGCCGGCTGCGGCTGCAGGACCGGGTCACGGAGGAGCGCGTGCTGGTCGAGCGGCGCCAGCTCGAGATCATCCCGCTGCGCCGCCAGCGGGTGGCGGCGCTCGACAGCGTCGGGCCCTGACGGCGCGGCCGTTGCCCGGCCGACACATCGCGACGCCGACGTAAGCGCTTGATTCGCCCGGAGCGTCATCGACCCCCCCCTACAATGGATCGAGCCTCTTCATGACCACGCTTGCCGTCTCGATCCCCCCGCGTCCGCGCCAGCGCGCCGGCGCCGTCACGCCGCCCGCGGCGGGATCCGGCGAACTCGCCTACGCGCTCAGCAACGACGGCCTGAGCGTGCACCGCGAAGGCCGCGCCGCGCCCGCCCTGCTGCCCAAGGCCGACCAGGTGGTGGCCGTGCTGGCGGCGCCCGACATCAGCTGGCATCGCATCACCTGTCCCAAGGCCCAGTCGACGCGCATGGCCGCAGCACTGGCCGGCCTGCTGGAAGAAGCGGTGCTCGACGATGCCGGCCAGCTCCACTTCGCGCTGGCGCCCGGCGCCAAGGGCGGCGAGTCCACCTGGGTGGCCGCGACCGACCGCGCCTGGCTGGCCGGCGAGATCGCCGCGCTCGAGAAAGCCGGCCTGCGCATCGACCGCGTCGTGCCCGGCGCCTGGCCCGACGAGCCGGCCACCGGCCACTTCGCCGAGACCCACGACGACAACGGCTCCGGTGTCGGCGGCCTGGGGCTGTCGCTGACCTGGGCCCACATCGACGGCGTGGCCTGCTGGCCGCTGCAGGGCGGGCTGGCCCGCGCGCTGCTGCCGCAACCGCTGCCGCCCGACGCGCGCTTCACCGCCACGGCCGCCGTCGCCGCGCCGGCCGAGCGCTGGCTGGGCGCCACCGTGCGGGTGCAATCGCCCGGCGCGCAGGCGCTGAACGCCGCGCGCTCGCTGTGGAACCTGCGGCAGTTCGGGCTGGCACCGCGCCATCGCGGCCTGAGCGCCCTGCGCGAAGCCTGGCGGCGATTTCGCGGGTCGACCTGGCGGCCGGTGCGCCTGGGCCTCGTGACGCTGGTCGCGGTGACGCTGATCGGCCTGAATCTCGCCGCCTGGCAGCAGCGCGGCACCCTGGTCGCCAAGCGCAGCGCGATGACCGCCCTGCTGCAAACCACGCATCCTCAGGTGCGCGCCATCTACGACGCTCCGGTGCAGATGCAGCGCGAGACCGACGTGCTGCGCGCCGGTGCCGGCCGGCCGGGCGAGGCCGATTTCGAGTCGGCCCTGCAGGCCGCCGCCAGCGCCTGGCCGGCGCAGCAGCCGGTCCAGACCCTGGGCTACGAGAACGGCCGCCTGACGCTGACCGTCCCCGGCTGGACCGAGCCGCAGATCGCCGCCTTCCGCGAGGCCCTGGCGCCCAGCGGCTGGCGCGTCGAAGCGGTCGACGGTCGCGTGACCCTCAGCCGCGCGGCGCCCGGCAGCAGCGTGCCCAAGCGCACCTGAATCCCATGGCCAGCCTTGCCCTGCCTCCGTCGGTGGTCGCGCTGCGCGAGCAGCTGCAGGTCCGCTGGTCCCGACTCGCGAGGCGCGAGCGCCGGCTGGTCGGCGGCGTGCTGGCGCTGGTCGGGCTGGCGCTGCTGTGGATGATCGCCGTGCAGCCGGCCTGGCGCACGCTGCGCGACACGCCGGCCCAGATCGACACCGTCGAGCAGCAGCTGCAGCAGATGCAGCGCCTGGCGGCCGAAAGCCGCGAGCTGCGCGCGCTGCCGGTGGTCCGGCAGGCGCAGGCCGAGGAAGCGCTGCGCGGCGCCACCGAGCGGCTCGGCAGCAACGCCAAGCTGACGCTGCAGGGCGAGCGCGCGACGCTCAGCCTGAGCGGTGTCTCGGGCGAGGCGCTGGCCGCCTGGCTGGGCGAGGTGCGCAGCGCCGCCCGCGCCCGGCCCGAGGAAGCCAAGCTCTCGCGCGGTCCCACCGGCTACAGCGGCACGGTGCTGCTGACTTTCGCCCGGCCCGGCTGAGCCCGACCCTTCATGCAACGCGAGGCAAGCCGCTGATGGCCCGTTCCTTCAACCAGCCCTCGCGCTGGCGCACCTCGCTGTTCCGCCGGCGCCCGGCCGACCCCGCCTCGCGCGCCACCGAGTGGGGCGAGTCCACCTACGAGGGCCTGCGCTGGCAGCGCGCGCGCTCGGCGGGGCGCCGCTGGGCGATCTGGGGTGCCCTGATCGGCTCGCTGGTGGCGGCGGTCGCCTTCGCGCCGGCCGCCTGGCTGGCGGCGGCGGTCGAGCGCGGCAGCGGCGGCCACGTGCTGCTGGCCGACGCGCGCGGCAGCCTGTGGAACGGCAGCGCGGTCGCCGTGCTGACCGGGGGCCTGGGCAGCCGCGACGCGCGCTCGCTGCCCGGCCGGCTGCAATGGACCCTGCGCTCGGCCGGCCTGGGCCTGGCGCTGAAGCTCCGGCACGACTGCTGCCTGAACGGCGAGCCGACGCTGGTCTTGAAGCCCGGCTTCGGCAGCCTCAGCACCACGCTGCAGGGATCGCCAGGGTGGATCGGCCAGTGGCCGGCCGAGTGGCTGAGCGGCCTGGGCACGCCCTGGAACACGCTGCAGCTCGGCGGTGCGCTGCGCCTCAGCTCGCCCGGATTGACCCTGCACACGGTGCAGGGCCGCTGGCGCGTCGAGGGCCAGGCGGCGCTGGAGGTGCTGAATGCCGCATCCCGGGTGTCGACACTCGAGCGGCTGGGCAGCTACCGTCTGCAACTCGGCAGTGATCCGGCCAATGCCGGCGCGGCGCAGCTCAACCTGAGCACCAGCGAAGGCGCGCTGCAGTTGTCGGGCCAGGGAACGCTCGGGGCCAGCGGGCTGCGATTCCGCGGCGAGGCGCGGGCGGCCGAGGCCGACGAGCCGGCGTTGACGAACCTGCTGAACATCATCGGACGGCGCGACGGCGCGCGGTCCGTCATAGCGATCGGATGACCATGAGCCTGCCCCCGCAACGTCCGCCACGAGCCGCCCGCAGACAGCGCGCGTTGCGCTCCCTCGCCGCCGCCTGCGCCTTCGGCCTGACGCTGACCGCGCTGCCGCCGGTGCTGGCGCAGAAGGACAAGGAAAAGGCCCGCGAGCCGGTCACGCTGAACTTCGTCAACGCCGAGATCGAAGGCGTGTCGCGCGCCATCGGCGCCATCCTCGAGCGTCAGATCGTCGTTGACCCGCGCGTCAAGGGCCAGATCACGCTGTACAGCGAGCAGCCGCTGCAGCCGCGCGAGGCCTACCTCAATTTCCTGGCGGCGCTGCGCGGCCTGGGCTTCACGGTGGTCGAGGTCGCGGGCCTGCTGAAGGTCGTGCCCGAAGCCGACGCCAAGCTGCAGACCGGCACCGTGTCGGTCGGCACCGTCACGCGCCAGGGCGACCAGATCATCACGCAGATCTTCCGCCTGAACCACGAGAACGCCGCGAACCTGGTGGCCGTGCTGCGGCCGCTGATCAGCCCCAACAACACGATCAACGCCAACCCGGGCAACAACACCCTGGTCATCACCGACTACGCCGACAACCTGCAGCGCATCGCCAAGGTCATCGCGACCATGGACGTGCCGGCCAACACCGACGTCGACGTGATCCCGCTGAAGAACGCGGTGGCCGCCGACATCGCGGTTCTGGTGCAGCGCCTGTCGGACACCAGCACCGTGCAGGGCGCGGTGCCGGCGGCCGGCACGCTGTCGGTGCTGGCCGATTCGCGCACCAACTCGCTGCTGGTGCGCGCCGCCAATCCGGCGCGGCTGGCCCAGGTGCGATCGCTGGTGGCCAAACTCGACCAGCCGGGCGCCGGCGGCGCCGGCGGCAGCAACATCTACGTTGTCTACCTGAAGAACGCCGATGCGACGCGGCTGGCCCAGGTGCTGCGCGCCGCCTTTCCCACGCCGGGCGGCGGCACGTCCGGGAGCAGTGGTCTCAGCGGCCTGTCGGGCCTCGGGCAGAACACCGCGCTCGCGCAGTCGCAGGCCAACGTGCAGGGCGCATCGTCGACGACCGGCGGCGCCGCGCCGCAGACCACCAGCCCGGTCACGTCGGCCGCCCAGCCGCAGACCGGCGGCTTCATCCAGGCCGACCCGGCGACCAACTCGCTGATCATCACCGCGGCCGAACCGCTGTACCGCCAACTGCGCTCGGTCATCGACCAGCTCGACTCGCGACGCGCGCAGGTCTACGTCGAGTCGATGATCGTCGAGGTCAACGCCACCAAGGCCGCCGACGTCGGCTTCCAGTGGCAGGGCCTGATCGGCAAGGACGGCGACAAGACCGGCGTGATCGCCGGCACCAACTTCGGCACCGGCGGCAACAACATCATCAACCTGTCGGTCGCCGCGGCGGGCGGCAGCAGCGGCAGCAGCGGCAGCGCGACGCTGCCGTCGGCCGGCCTCAACGTCGGCATCATCAGGCGCTACGCCGGCATCTACACGCTGGGCGCGCTGGCGCGCTTCCTCGAAACCAACGCCGACGGCAACATCCTGTCGACGCCCAACCTGGTGACCCTGGACAACGAGGAAGCCAAGATCGTCGTCGGCCAGAACGTGCCCTTCGTGACCGGCTCCTTCACCAACACCGGCACCGGCAGCGGCGCGACCAATCCCTTCCAGACCATCGAGCGCAAGGACGTCGGCATCACGCTGCGCGTCAAGCCGCAGATCGGCGAGAACGGCACGGTGCGCATGGTGATCTACCAGGAAGCCTCCAGCGTCGTGAACCAGAACGTCTCGCAGGGCGTGGCCGACGCGACCGCCGGCCTGGTGACCAACAAGCGCTCGGTCGAGTCGACCGTCGTCGTCGAGGACGGCGACATCCTGGTGCTGGGCGGCCTGATGCAGGACCAGTTCCAGGACAACACCAGCCGCGTGCCGGGCCTGGGCAGCATCCCCGGCATCGGTGCGCTGTTCCGCAGCGACAACCGCACGCGCACCAAGAGCAACCTGATGATCTTCCTGCGGCCAGTCGTGATGCGCAGCGTCGACCAGACCAACGCCCTGACGCTGGACCGCTACGACATGATCCGCGCCCAGCAGAAGGACGCGCAGCCGCAACCCAAGGCCCTGCTGCCCAACTACGACTCGCCGATCATCCCGCCGCTGCGCGCGCCGGGCGCCAGCTCGCCGGTCAGCGTGCCGCCGCCGCTGCAGCCGGGCGCGTCGGCGCCGTCGTCCAACAACTGAGGACGCCGCGATGGCCGCGCTCCGCCACCCGCTGCCCTACGCCTACGCCAAGGCGCACGCGCTGCTGCTCGAGGACAACGGCAGCCAGCTGGTGCTGTGGGCCGGCGACCAGGTGTCGCCGACGGCGCTGAGCGAGGTGCTGCGGCTCTACGCCGTCGACGCGCTGGAGCGCGAGGCGCCGGCCACGCTGTCGCAGCGCATCGCGCGCATCTATGCCGGCGGCGAGTCCAGCGCCGCGGCGGTGATCGGCGAGGTCGAGAGCGGCGTCGACCTGTCGCGCCTGATGCAGGACCTGCCGGCCGTCGAGGACCTGCTCGAGGCCGCCAACGACGCGCCCATCATCCGCATGCTCAATGCGCTGCTGACGCAGGCCGCGAAGGACGGCGCCAGCGACATCCACATCGAGCCCTACGAGCGCAGCTCGACGGTGCGCTTCCGCGTCGACGGCAGCCTGCGCGAGGTGGTGCAGCCCAACAAGGCGCTGCACGCCGCGCTGATCTCGCGCCTGAAGATCATGGCCGAGCTCGACATCTCCGAGAAGCGCCTGCCGCAGGACGGCCGTATCTCGCTGCGCATCGGTGGCCGGGCGATCGACGTGCGCGTGTCCACGCTGCCCAGCGCGCACGGTGAACGTGCGGTGCTGCGGCTGCTCGACAAGGGCGACAGCACGCGCTTCACGCTCGAGTCGCTGGGCATGAGCGGCGAGACGCTGACCAAGTTCAAGCGCCTGATGGCGCAGCCGCACGGCATCGTGCTGGTGACCGGCCCGACCGGCTCGGGCAAGACGACGACGCTGTACGCCGGCCTGGGCCAGGTCGACTCCAGCACCACCAACGTGCTGACCGTCGAGGACCCGATCGAGTACGAGCTGCCCGGCATCGGCCAGACCCAGGTCAACCCGAAGATCGAGCTGACCTTCGCCAAGGCGCTGCGCGCGATCCTGCGCCAGGACCCGGACGTGATCATGATCGGCGAGATCCGCGACTTCGAGACCGCGCAGATCGCGATCCAGGCCT
>CAZTTC010000022.1:0-29931 GCA_964616015.1 uncultured Methylibium sp.
CGATCTGGATCAGGTTGTCGAGCTTGACGCCGTCCTCGATCACGGTGTCGCCGAGGGCGCCGCGGTCGATGCAGGTGTTGGCGCCGATCTCGACGTCGTCGCCGATGCGCACCGCGCCCAGCTGCTCGATCTTCACGTAGCCCTGGTCCCTCGTCGGCGCGAAGCCGAAGCCATCAGCGCCGACCACGGCGCCGCCGTGCACGATGCCGCGCGCTCCGATCGTGCAGTCGAAGCCGAGCGTGACGCGCGGATGCAGGCAGGTCCCGGCACCGATGCGTGCGTTGCGGCCGACGAAACACTGCGCGCCCACCACGGCGCCGTCGCCGATCGAGGCGCCGGCCTCGATGACGACCAGCGGTCCGATGCTGGCGCCCGCACCGATCCGCGCGCTGGCGTCGACGACGGCACTCGGATGCACTCCGGCAGGCGCCGCCGGCCGGGTGCGCGCGGCCCACCACTGGGTCAGTCGCGCGAAGTAGAGGTAGGGATCGGGCGTGACGAGCGTCGCGCCACGCGCGGCGGCCTCGTCGCGCAAGGCCGGCGCAACGATCACGCAGCCGGCGGCGCTGCCGGCCAGCTGCTGGCGGTAGCGCGGATGGGCCAGGAAGGCGATCGCATCCGGGGTCGCCGCCTCGAGCGGCGCGATGCGTCCGATGCGCAGCGAGGACGAGCCGATCAGCTCACCGCCCAGCGCGACGGCGATGTCACCCAGGCTGACCGCTTCAGGAGATTCCGCCGACACGTGAACCGCGCCGCCGGGGCGCCTCACTTGGCGGCGTTGAGCGCCTTGATCACCTTCTCGGTGATGTCGACGCGCGGGCCGGCGAACACGGCTTCCTGGAGGATCAGGTCGTACTTCTCGGCGTCGAAGATCTGCTTGATCGCGCGGTTGGAGCGCTCGACGACGGCCGACAACTCCTCGTTCTTGCGCTGGTTCAGGTCTTCCTGGAACTCGCGCCGCTTGCGCTGCAGCTCGCGGTCCTGTTCGACCAGCTCGCGCTGGCGTCGGCCGCGTTCACTCTCGGGCAGCGTCGGGGCGTCCTTCTCGAGCTTGTCGGCCGTCGCCTTGAGGCGTGCACCGGTGTCGGCAAGCTCCTTGTCGCGCTTGGAGAACTCGGCCTCGAGCTTGGCCTGCGCGGCCTTGGCAGGCGCCGACTCGCGCAGCACGCGCTCGCCGTTCACGTAGCCGATCTTCAACTCCTGGGCATGCGCTGCAGCCATCGCGGTCGCGAGCACGGCCGCAGCCAGCGTGGTCTTCATCGACAAGGTCTTCATCAGAACGCGGTCCCGATCTGGAATTGGAACTTCTGAATTCTATCCTGCGGGAACTTCTTCAAAGGCTCGCCGTAGCTGATCTTCAGAGGCCCGACCGGGGAGACCCAGCTCAGGCCGATGCCGGCCGACGAACGCAGGTCGCCGAACTTGAGCTTCTCGTTCTCGCCCCAGACGTTGCCGGCGTCCGCGTAGGCGAACAGCCGCAGCGTCCGGTCGTTGCCTGACCCCGGCACCGGCACGTAGAACTCGGCGTTGAGATTGACCCGTCGGTTGCCGCCGATGTAGGCGCCGGTCACGTCGACGGGGCCGAGCGAGCCCTGGTCGAAGCCGCGCACCGAGCCGAGGCCGCCGCCGTAGAAGTTCTTGAAGATCGGATACGGACGACCGCCGAAACCCTTGCCATAGCCCAGCTCGGCGTTGAGGCCGAGCGTGAAGCGCTTCGACAGCGGAACCCACTGCTGGAACTGGTAGTTGGCCCGCAGGTAGCGGGTGTCGAGCGCCACGCTCCACTCGGCGTTGATGCGCTGCAGGCGCCCTGCCGTCGGCACCAGCGCGCTGTCGCGGCCGTCACGCTGCCAGCCGAGGGTCAGCGGCAGGCTGTCCGCGGTGTCGCCGAAGGCCTCGCGGTAGAGGAAGTAGCTGTTCGGGATCGACGCGCCGGCCTTGATCTCGGTGCGCTCCCAGCCGATGCCGAAGAACACCGTGTCGAACTCGCTGAACGGCACACCGAAGCGCACCGATGCGCCGGGCGTCACCAGCTCGTACTCCTCGCCCTGGCTGTTGATCGGCTTGGAGGTGCGGTAGTAGACGTCGATGGCGCGCGAGATGCCGTCGATCGTGAAGTAGGGGTCGACGGTGCTGACGACGAGGTTGCGGTTGAACCGGCTGGTGTTGACCTCCAGGCCGAGGTAGTTGCCGCTGCCGAAGATGTTGTCCTGGCGGATGCCGAAGGTCAGCGAGACCTTGTCGGCGCTCGAGAAACCGGCACCGAGCTGCAGGTTGCCGGTCGGCTTCTCCTTGACCTCGGCCGTCAGGTCGACCTGGTCGGGCGAGCCCGGCACCTCGTTCGTGTCGACGTTGACTTCGCTGAAGTAGCCGAGCCGGTCTATGCGGTCGCGCGACAGCTTGATGCGCCGACCGTCGTACCACGACGACTCGAACTGCCGGAACTCGCGGCGCACGACCTCGTCGCGCGTGCGCGCGTTGCCGGCCACATTGATGCGGCGGACGTAGACGCGCCGGCTCGGCTCGCCGACCAGCACGACCTCGACGCGACCCGTGGCGCGGTCGATCTCGGTGCGCGGCTCGGTGCGCGCGAAGGCGTAGCCGAAGGCGCCGTAGAGCTCGCCGAAGCGGCGCGAGGTCTCGGCCACCGCTTCGGCGCGGTAGGCCTCGCCCGGCTTGATGGCCACCAGCGCCTTGAAGTCGTCTTCCTTGCCGAGGTAGTCGCCTTCCAGCCGCACCGCCGTCACCGTGTAGGGCTGGCCCTCGGTGATGTTGATCGTGATCGAGATGCTCTGCTTGTCCGGCGAGATCGCGACCTGCGTCGACTCGACGTTGAACTCGAGGTAGCCGCGGTTCAGGTAGTAGGCTCGCAGCGTCTCGAGGTCGGCGTTGAGCTTGGTGCGCGAGTAGCGGTCGGTCTTGGTGTACCAGGTCAGCCAGCCGCTGGTGGTGAGCTCGAGCTGGCCCAGCAGCGTCCCCTCCGAGAACACCTGGCTGCCGGTGATGCGGATCTCGCTGATCTTGGCGACCTCGCCTTCGTTCATCGTGAAGGTCACGTTGACGCGATTGCGCTCAGCCGGCGAGATGGTGGTCACGACCTCGGCGCCGTACAGGCTGCGCGTCAGGTACTGGCGCTTGAGCTCCTGCTCGGCGCGGTCGGCCAGCGAGCGATCGAAGGGCTGGCCCTCGCCGATGCCGACGTCCTTCAGGGACTTGGTCAGCACATCCTTGTCGAACTCCTTCAGGCCGACGAAGGTCACGCTCGAGATGATCGGCCGCTCCTCGACGACCACGACGACGACATCGCCTTCGACCTCGAGCCGGACGTCCTTGAACAGGCCGGTCGCGAACAAGGCGCGCAAGGCAGCGGCGCCCTTCTCGTCGTTGTAGGTGTCGCCGATGCGAAAGGGCAGCGCGCCGAACACGGTGCCCGCATCGGCCCGCTGCAAGCCCTCGACGCGGATGTCCTTCAGGACGAAGGGTTCGACCGCCCAGACCGGCGTCGCATGCAGGGCTGCCACGAGCGCCGCACTCAGCAGCGTGGGTCGCAGGGTGCGGGGCGGGGTCAGCAGGCGCGAGGCGACGGACAGGAGCGCGGGAGCGAGGGACATGCGGTCATTGCAGGCCCAGCAGGCGGGCCACGTCGTTGTAGAGGGCCAGTGACATCATCATGAGCATGATCGCCAGCCCCCCGCGCTGCAGCCGATCCAGCCACACTTCAGAGACCGGCCGCCCTGTCACCGCTTCGAAAAGATGATACATGAGGTGCCCGCCGTCGAGCATCGGCAGTGGCAGCAGGTTGAGCACGCCGAGGCTGACGCTCACCAGGGCCAGGAACCCCAGGTAGTAGGCCAGGCCGAGCTGGGCCGACTGGCCGGCGTAGTCGGCGATCGTCAGCGGGCCGCTCAGGTTCTTCAGCGAGGCCTCGCCCACCAGCATCTTGCCGAGCATGCGCAGGCTCAGGGCCGCGACGTCCCAGGTGTGACGCGCCCCCCGCACCAGCCCATCGACCAGCCCGTAGCGCACCGTCACCATCGCCGGCGCCAAGCCGACATAGGCCTCGATGCGGCCGACGCTCTGTCCGCGGTCGACACTCGGCGTCGGTGTCACGTCGAGATCGAGCTGCTCACCGCCGCGCTGCACCCGCCAATCCATGGTCACGCCGGCACCGTTGCGAACCGCGCCGCGAATTGCCTGACGCAGGCTGCCCGCATCGGCGATGCGCACGCCATCGACGCTCAGCACACGGTCGCCCTCGCGCAACCCGGCCTGGTGAGCCGGGCCGCCGTCGACCAGCCTGCCGAGCACGGGCTCGCTGAACGGCGCGCCGATGCCGATGCGGCGCATCAGCTCGGCATCGACATCGCGCGCACCCACGCCTTGCAGCGCCAGGCGCACCGTGCGGCTGCCCCGGCCCTCGCCGTCGGTGACGCGCAGGCGCAAGCTTTCGCCGCGCAGGGCCGCGTCGGTGAGCTGCCAGCGCAGCTCGGTCATCGACTGCAGCGGCGTTTCCTCGCCCGAGTCGTCGACCGTCGCCCGCACCCAGTCGCCGGCGGCCAGGCCGGCGCGCTCGGCGACGCTGCCCGCCGTCGGCGTGCCGAGCACGGCCTTGGGCTCGTCCATGCCCACCCAGTTGGTCGCCGCATAGAGCAGCACCGCCAGCAGCAGGTTGGCGGCCGGCCCGGCGGCGACGATGGCCGAACGCTGCCACAGTGGCCGGCGGTTGAAGGCGCGGTCGCGATCGGCGGGATCGACCTCGTCCTCGCGTTCGTCGAGCATCTTGACGTAGCCGCCGAGGGGCAGCGCCGAGATGACGAACTCGGTCTCGCCGCGCTGACGGCGCCAGATCACGCGCCCGAAGCCGACCGAGAAACGCAGCACCTTGACGCCGCAGGCGACCGCCACCCGGTAGTGGCCGTACTCGTGGACCACGATCAGCACGGCAAGCGTCAACAGGAAGGCCAGGACGGTGGTCATGCGATGGCCTTCACGTGCTGGCCGGCGATGGCGCGGGCCTCGGCATCGAGCGCCAGCAGCGCGCCGAGCGAGTCGGCCGCCCGCGGCCCGATGGCGATGCGTTCGAGAGCATGTGCATTGACGCTGTGAATCTGATCGAAGCGGATCGTTCCCGCCAGGAAGGCGGCCACGGCCACCTCGTTGGCAGCGTTGAGCACGGCGGTGCTACCGGACGGTCCGTCCAGCGTCGACCAGGCCAGCGACAGGCCCGGATAGCGCACGGGATCCACCGGCTCGAAGCTCAAGGCCGACAGGCGCTCGAAGTCCAGCGCCTCGGCGCCGGACTCGATGCGCTCCGGCCAGGCCAGGCCGTAGGCGATCGGCACCCGCATGTCCGGCGTGCCGAGCTGGGCCAGCACCGAGTGGTCGCGACACACCACCATCGAATGGATGATGCTCTGCGGGTGCAGCACGACGCGCACCTGCGACGGCGCCAGGTCGAACAGCCAGCGCGCCTCGATCACCTCCAGCGCCTTGTTCATCATGGTGGCCGAGTCGACCGAGATCTTGCGGCCCATGACCCAGTTCGGATGGGCGCAAGCCTCGTCCGGCGTCACGCTGCGCAGGCTGGCTGGCTCGCGGGTGCGAAAGGGGCCACCGGACGCGGTGAGGATGATGTGATCGATGCGACGTGCCCAGGCACTGCGATCCTCAGGCAGGCACTGGAAGATCGCCGAGTGCTCGCTGTCGATCGGCAGCAGCGTGGCCCCGCCCTCGTGCACCGCACGCATGAAGAGCGCGCCGCCGACGACCAGCGCTTCCTTGTTGGCCAGCAACAGCCGCTTGCCGGCGCGCGCTGCGGCCAGGCACGGCGCCAGGCCCGCGGCGCCGACGATGGCCGCCATCACGGCGTCGACCTCCGGGTGCGCCGCCACCTCGGTCAGTGCGGCTTCACCGTCGAGCACCTCGACCCCCTGCCCGGCGAGCAGTGCGCGCAGCCGACTCGCGGCACTCGCGTCCGGCACCACGGCATAGCGCGGGCGATGAACCCGGCATTGCTGCGCCAGCTCGTCGATGCGACGCTGAGCGCTCAGCGCGAACACCTCGTAGCGCCCCGGATGGCGCGCCAGCACGTCGAGCGTGTTGACGCCGATCGATCCGGTCGAGCCAAGCACGCAGATGCGCTGTGCCGTCATCGGGGGTTCCTCAGAGCGCACACAGCGCCAGCGCCAGCGGGAACACCGGCAACAGCGCGTCGATGCGGTCGAACACGCCGCCGTGCCCGGGCAGCAGCGAGCTGCTGTCCTTGGCGCCGGCACTGCGTTTGACCAGGGACTCGAACAGGTCTCCGACCACGCTCAGCGCCGTCAGGAACAGCAGCGCCAGCACACCGGCTGCCAGGCCGAGCCGGTCTTGCAGCTGGCTGAAAACGCTGGGCACGGCCTGCCCGGTGCTGCGATCGAAAGCGATCCAGGCACCGGCCAGCAACAGCACGCCGATCATGCCGCTCCACACCCCTTCCCAGCTCTTGCCGGGACTGATCGCCGGCGCCAGCTTGCGGCGACCGAAGGCCCGGCCGCCAAAGTAGGCGGCGATGTCGGCCGCCCAGACCAGCACGAAGATCGACAGCAGGAAGTTCACGCCGCGCGCCTTGGCCTGCGTCAGCGCCAGCCAGACCAGCCCGAGCAGCAAGGCGCCCAGCAGCAGGCGCAACGCCACCGGCCACTCGGGCCAGCGTGCCACGCCGCGGGCCAGCACCCAGGCGCCACCCAGCACCCAGAGCGCGGTCGCGAACCACCACACGAGCGGCGGCACTTCCACGGCCCAGCCCGACGCGTAGGCCAGCAGGCCGGCGGCGGCGAGCGCCAGGGCGAGCAGCAAGGCCGGTCCGCCGGCGAGACCGTTCAGGCGGCCCCACTCCCAGCCGGCCGCGCCGACCATCAGCAGCATCAGCAGCGCGAACGGCCACAACTGTGGCCACATCAGCGCGGGCAGCAGGATCGCCAGCAGGACCAGCGCGGTGAGGATGCGTTGCTTGAGCATCGCGCCGATTCAGCCCGCGCCCTGCCCGGCCAGCTGGGTCGTCGGCGCCGACTTGATGCCACCGAAACGGCGGTCGCGGGCTGCGTAGGTGGCCAGCGCGGCATCGAGCTCGACCTCGTCGAAGTCGGGCCACAGGCAAGGCGTGAAGTGCAGCTCCGAGTAGGCCGCCTGCCACAGCAGGAAATTGGAGATCCGCACCTCACCGCCGGTCCGGATGAAGAGGTCCGGATCCGGTGCGTGGCTCAACGCCATGTAGCGGGACAGCCGAGCCTCGCTCAGCTCGGCCGCCGGCACGCCGTCGGCGATGGCCTGCCGACAGGCCTGCAACACGTCCCAGCGGCCGCCGTAATTGAAGGCGACCGACAGCGTGATGCGCGAGTTGTGTTCGGTGCTGCGCTCGGCCTCGAGCCAGGCCTCGCGCACTTTCTCGGACACCGCTTCGCGGTCGCCGACGATGCGGATGCGCACGCCCTCGCTGGCCAGCTTGGCGAGGTACTTCGACACCGCCACCAGCACCAGGCTCATCAGGCCGGAGACCTCTTCCTCGGGACGCTTCCAGTTCTCGCTCGAGAAGGCGAACACCGTCAGGTACTCGATGCCGCGATCGGCGCAGGCCTTGACGGTGCGCACCAGCGCATCGACGCCCTGCTTGTGGCCGACGAAGCGCGGCATGAAGCGCTTGTTGGCCCAGCGGCCGTTGCCGTCCATCACGATCGCGACGTGGCGCGGGATCGGGGACGGGATCGGGCTCACGGCAGACGGCCTGCGCATCGGCTCAGACCGCGAGGATCTCGGCTTCCTTGCCCTGCACCAGCCGGTCGATCTCGGCGATCGAGCGGTCGGTGAGCTTCTGCACGTCGTCCTGCGCGCGCTTCTCGTCGTCCTCGCCGATCTGCTTGTCCTTGAAGAGGCGCTTGATCTGCTCGTTGGCATCGCGCCGCAGGTTGCGCACCGCGACCTTGCAATCCTCGCCCTCGCTGCGCACGACCTTGGTCAGGTCCTTGCGGCGCTCCTCGGTCAGCGCCGGCATCGGCACGCGCAACAGGTCGCCCTGGGCGGCCGGGTTGAGCCCGAGGTCCGACTCCCGGATGGCTTTCTCGATCTTCGCGCCCATGCCCTTCTCCCAGGGCTGCACGCTGATGGTCCGCGCGTCGAGCAGCGTCACGTTGGCCACCTGGCTGATCGGCAGCATCGAGCCGTAGTAGTCGACGTGCACCTGGTCCAGCAGCCCGGGGTGGGCGCGGCCGGTGCGGACCTTCTGCAACTCGCCCTTGAACGCCTCGATGGACTTGGCGGTCTTCTGTTCCAGCGTCTTCTTGATGTCGGCAATGCTCATGATCGGTTCCCGCAACGGCAGGGGTCACACATGCACCAGGGTGCCCTCGTCCTCGCCGAGCACCACGCGCCGCAGGGCGCCGGGCTTGAAGATCGAGAACACCTTGATCGGCAGCTTCTGATCGCGGCACAGGGCGAAGGCGGTGGCGTCCAGCACCTGCAGGTTCTTGCTGATCGCCTCGTCGAAGCTGATCTTGCTGTAGCGCGTGGCGCTGGGGTCCTTCTTGGGGTCCGCCGTGTAGACGCCGTCCACCTTGGTGGCCTTGAGCACGATTTGCGCGCCGATCTCGGCGCCGCGCAGCGCGGCCGCCGTGTCGGTGGTGAAGAACGGGTTGCCGGTGCCCGCCGCGAAGATAACGACCTTGCCCTCTTCGAGGTACTGCAGCGCCTTGGGCCGCACGTAGGGCTCGACCACCTGCTCGATGCCGATGGCGGACATGACGCGAGCGGTCATGCCTTCCTGGCGCATGGTGTCGGCGAGCGCCAGCGCGTTCATCACCGTGGCCAGCATGCCCATGTAATCGGCCGTCGCGCGGTCCATGCCGACCGAGCCGCCGGCCACACCGCGGAAGATGTTGCCGCCACCGATCACGACGGCGACCTCGCAGCCCATCTCGGTGATCTCGCGCACCTCCTGCACCATGCGCACGATGGTGGCGCGGTTGATGCCATAGGCATCGTCGCCCATCAAGGCCTCGCCGGACAGCTTGAGCAAGATGCGCTTGTACGCCGGCATGCGGTGATCTCCTGGAGCGGGGCCCCGTGGGGCCATCGGACTGCGGGGAGTTTAGGGGACCCCCGGCAGGCCTTGTGGGCCGCGCGGGGGTAACAGGCGGTTCACTGGCCCTTGGCTGCGGCCACCTGGGCCGCCACTTCGGCGGCGAAGTCGTCGACCTTCTTCTCGATGCCTTCACCGACCACATAGAGCGTGAAGCCCTTCACCTGCGTGCCCACGCCCTTGAGCATCTGCTCGACGGTCTGCTTGCCGTCGGCGGCCTTGACGAACACCTGGTTGAGCAGGCTGACTTCCTTGAGGTACTTCTGCACCGAGCCCTCGACCATCTTGGCCACGATGTCGGCGGGCTTGCCGCTCTCTGCGGCCTTCTCGGTCGCGATCTTGCGTTCCTTGTCGACCAGGTCGCCCGGGACGTCGGCCTGAGACAGCGCCGCCGGCTTCATGGCCGCCACGTGCATGGCGACGTCCTTGGCCGCCACGCCGTCGCCGGCGTACTCGACCATCACGCCGATGCGCGTGCCGTGCAGGTAGTGCGCCAGGCTGCCGCCGCCCGCGTAGCGCTTGAAGCGGCGGATCGACAGGTTCTCACCGATCTTGCCGATCAGGCCCTTGCGCACGTCCTCGAGCGTCGGGCCGAAGCCGTCCTGCTCGTGGGGCAGCGCGGACAGCGCCGCGACGTCGGCCGGGTTGCCCTTGACCACCAGGTCGGCGGCGGCCTTCACGAAGGCCAGGAAGGACTCGTTCTTCGACACGAAGTCGGTCTCGCAATTGACCTCGACCAGCGCGCCGGTCGTGCCGTCGACGCTCGCGGCCACCACGCCCTCGGCGGTGACGCGCGCGGCGGCCTTGCCGGCCTTGTTGCCGAGCTTGACGCGCAGGATCTCCTCGGCGCGGTCGGCGTCGCCGTCGGCCTCGGTGAGGGCCTTCTTGCACTCCATCATCGGCGCATCGGTCTTGGCGCGCAGTGCGGCGACCATGCTGGCGGTGATTGCGGGCATCGTGTTCTCCGTTCGGTGAGCCGGTCGCGGGCGTTGCCGCAGCGGCCGGCTCGATGGACTTGGAAAAAAGGGGCTGAACCAGCCCCTTCGAGAATGCGCGGGGCGCCGGCGTGCCGTCAGGCGGCGTCGCTGACTTCCACGAATTCGTCGGTGCTCTGGGCCGCCGTCACGATGTCGTTGACGGCGTTGACCTTGCCTTCCAGCACCGCATCGGCCACGGCGCGCGCGTACAGCGCCACCGCCTTGGCCGAGTCGTCATTGCCCGGAATCACGTAGTCGATGCCTTCGGGCGAGTGGTTCGAGTCGACCACGCCGATCACCGGAATGCCGAGCTTCTGCGCTTCGGCGATCGCAATCTTGTGGTAGCCCACGTCGATGACGAACATCGCGTCCGGCAGCGCGCTCATATCCTGGATGCCGCCGATGTCCTTCTCGAGCTTGGCCAGCTCGCGCTCGAACAGCAGGCCTTCCTTCTTGCTCATCGCCTCGAGGCCGGCCTCCTTCTGGGCCTGCATCTCCTTGAGCTTCTTCAGCGAGCCCTTGACCGTCTTGAAGTTGGTCAGCATGCCGCCGAGCCAGCGCTGGTCGACGTAGGGCATGCCGGCGCGCTTGGCTTCCTGGGCAACGACCTCGCGCGCCTGGCGCTTGGTGCCGACCATCAGGATGCTGCCGCGCTTGGCGGCCAGCGAGCGGGTGAACTTCATCGCCTCGTTGAAGAGCGGCAGCGTCTTCTCGAGGTTGATGATGTGGATCTTGTTGCGATGGCCGAAGATGAACGGGGCCATCTTCGGGTTCCAGAAGCGGGTCTGGTGTCCGAAATGGACGCCCGCCTCCAGCATTTCACGCATGGTGAACGACATGGGAGCTCCAAAGGTTGAGTCTAAAAACCGGCCAGAATCGCCGGAAACCCGGGCCGCGGTACCACCGCGCCTCGAATCCCCTGAGCGACACCTTTTGGTGGCCGGGTTTGCGGATTGCCTTGCGATCCGTCCCGCCCGCTGCCACAGGCAGAGCAAGCAGGGATCACGTCGAAAAGCGCAGGGAGTTTAGCACGCCGATGAGTCCGGACCTGACCCGCTGCCGCGCCCGGATCCTCGCCGGCGAGACCTCCGCCACGCTGGAGATCGACCGATCGCTGGCGGCCGTCGCGGCGGCGCCGGCCGCCTTCCTGCGCGTCGACGCCGCGGCCGCACGCACCGCCGCGGCCGCAGTCGACGCCGCACGGAGCAGCGGCGCGCCGCTTCCCCCCCTGGTCGGGGCAGCCATCAGCGTCAAGGACTTGTTCGACGTGGCCGGCCAGGTCACCGCCGCGGGTTCGCGGATCCTGGCTGATGCGCCTGCGGCCGCCCGGGACGCGCCCGCCGTGGCCCGGCTCCGCGAGGCCGGGGCGGCACTGATCGGCCGCACGCACATGACCGAGTTCGCCTTCTCCGGCGTCGGTCTCAACCCGCATCACCCGACGCCGGCCAACGTCCCGCTGGCTCGCCTGGACCCCGGGACGCCACGCATCCCCGGCGGATCCAGCTCGGGAGCCGCTGCGTCGGTGGCGAGTGGTGCGGCCTGGGCCGGCCTGGGGTCGGACACCGGCGGCTCGATCCGCATCCCGGCCGCGCTGCAGGGACTGGTCGGCTTCAAGTGCACCGCGCAGCGCGTGCCGACCGCCGGCGCCCTGCCGCTGTCAACCACGCTCGACACCGTCTGCGCGATCACGCGCTCGGTGCGCGATGCCATCCTGGTGCATGAGGTGCTGGCCGCCCGCTACGTGCTGCGGCGCGGCCGACCGCTGGCTGCGACGCGCTTCGCCGTCGCCACGACCAGCCTGCTCGACGGCCTCGAGTCGCCCGTGGCCGCAGCCTTCGAGAGTGCGCTGTCCCGGTTGTCACGCGCCGGCGCCACGATCGAGGAGCTGTCCATCCCGGCGCTGGCCGATCTGGGTCCGCTGCAGGCCCACGGGGGCTTCTCCGCGGCCGAGAGCTGGGCCTGGCACCGCGAGCACCTGGCATCGGACGGTGCACGCTACGACCCGCGCGTCGCGTTGCGCATGCGCCGTGGCGCCGCGATGACCGCGGCCGACTACCTCGACCTGCACCGCGCGCGCCGCGACTGGATCGGGCGCATGCAGGGCTCGTTGCGCGGCTTCGATGCGGTACTCTCGCCCACCGTGCCGATCACTGCCCCGCCCATTGCACCGCTCGAGGCGAGCGACGACGAGTTCTTCCGCGTCAACGGCTTGCTGCTGCGCAATCCCTCGGTGGTGAACCTCTTCGACGGCTGCGCGATCAGCCTGCCCTGCCAGGCGCCGGACGCCTCGCCCGTCGGTCTGATGCTCTGGGCCGATCACCTGGCCGACGACGCGCTGCTCGATACCGCGCTCGCCGTCGAGGCCTGCCTGGCCGCGCGTTCATGAGGATCGCGGTGATCGGGGCCGGCATCGTCGGCGTGAGCAGTGCCTACGAACTCGCAGAGGACGGCCACGAGGTCACCGTGTTCGAGCGCCACAGCAGTGTCGCCGGCGAGGCCAGCTTCGCCAATGGCGGCGTCATCGCCCCGGGGCACGTCGCGCCCTGGGCGGCACCGGGCATGCCGTCGAGGTTGCTGCGCGACTGCTTCGGCAGGGACCCGCTGATGCGCGTGCGTCCGACGCTGGACCTTGCGCGCTGGCGTTGGTTGTGGCGATGGTGGCGAGCGAGCCGCACCGCCGCCTACCAGCAGCATCGCGGCGAGCTCGTGCGTCTGACTCAGTACAGCCGCGACCGCCTGCGCGACCTGAGCACGCGGCTCAAGTTCGAGTTCGAGCGCACGCAGGGCCTGCTGGTGCTGCTGCGGACCGAACAGGACGTCGCTGCTGCGCAGTCGGCGCTGGCCCTGTTGCGCGAGCTCGGCACGCCCTTCCGCGAGATCGACCGGGCCGCCTGCCACGCGCTCGAGCCGGGCATGAACCGCGACCAACCGCTGGCCGGGGGCATCCATCTTGCCCAGGCCGAGGCCGGGAACTGCCGTCAGTTCGCACACCTGCTGCGCGAGGCGGCCGAGCGGCTCAACGTGGAGTTCCACTTCGGCACCGTCGTCAAGGCCATCGTCCCGGGTGACGCCGGACAGGGCCCACGCGTGCAGGTCGAGCAGATGGCGCTGACCACCGGCTTCGTCAGCAGCCGTGCCGGCCCCAACAACGCGCCGGCCACCCAGACGACCGCGCACCGGGCGCGCGCCGCGGCCCGCTACCTCGACCCGGTGTCGCAGGAACATTTCGATGCGGTCGTCGTCGCCGCCGGGGCCGATGCTGGCGAGTTGCTGGCACCGCTGGGCGTGCGCCTGCCGATGCAGCCGCTGTACGGCTACTCCCTGACCGCGCCGCTGCGCTCGCCGGAGCGGGGTCCGAAGGCGGCGCTCATCGACGAGCATCACCAGGTCGCCTTCAGCCGGCTGGGCCAGCGCGTGCGCGTGGCAGGCGGTGCCGAACTCGGCGGCTCGCCGGAGCGACACCGCCGCGGCGGTGTCGAGGCGCTGTACCGTCGGCTCGACGACTGGTTCCCGGGCGCAGCGCACATCGCCAAGCCCCAGATCTGGAAGGGCGCGCGCCCGATGCTGCCGGACGGCCCGCCGCTGGTCGGCCCGGCCCCGCAGGCGGGGGTGTGGCTCAACCTCGGCCATGGCCACGCCGGGTGGGCCCTGGCCTGCGGCAGCGCGCGCTTGCTGGCCGACCTGATCGGCGGCCGCAAGCCGGCCTTCGACCCGGCGGCGCTCGACGTCGGGCGCTACCGCGCGGGCGCTCACGGCTGACGGCGGACCCATGACAGCGCCGCAGCAGATCGTCGACCGGGTCGGTCCGAGGGCGATCGCGGCGCTCTGGCCGCTGCATGACACGGCGTCGAGTCGCTGCCGCGAGGCGCAGGCGGCTCGCGCCCTGCCGCCCCACACGCTGATGCAGCGCGCCGGCGTCGCCGTCGCCCGGATGGCGCTGGCGCTGGCGCCTCATGCCGGGCGCATCTGGATCCTGGCTGGCCCGGGCAACAACGGCGGCGACGGCCTGGAAGCGGCCGCGCTGCTGTGCCGTGCCGGCCAGCGCGTGTCGGTCAGTCTCGTCGCCTCGGCATCGATGCCGGCCGATGCCGCTGCCTCGCTGGTGCGCGCCCGCGAGGCCGGCGTGAGGATCGACAGCACGACATCACCGCCCGAGCCGCTGCGCGCTGACGATCTCGCCATCGATGCGCTGTTCGGTCTGGGCCTCGCGCGCACGCCGCAGGGGCCGGCCGCGCTCGGCATCGCGAGCCTGAACGCCGGGGCGGCCCCCGTGCTGGCCGTCGACCTGCCGTCGGGCCTGGAAGCCGACCACGGCCGGGCCTTCGATCCCTGCGTCGTCGCGCGCTGGAGCCTGGCACTGCTGACGCTCAAGCCCGGGCTGTTCACCGCCGCAGGACGCGACCACGCCGGCGACATCTGGTTCGACGACCTCGGCGTTCGCGCCGACTCGAACACCGACATCGACGCCACCGCGGCCACGCTGGTCGCCGCCCAGCCGGTCCGCTGGCCGCCGCGTCGCCACGCAAGCCACAAGGGCAGGCACGGCGATGCCTGGATCGTCGGCGGCGCTCCCGGCATGGCCGGGGCCGCCGTGCTGGCCGCGCGGGCTGCCTCGGCGGCGGGTGCCGGCCGCGTGCTGCTGGTGTCGCTCGATCCTGCCGCAGCGCGACTCGACCTGCTGCTGCCCGAGTTGATGTACCGACCCGCGAGCGTGCTGCACGAACGGGACGTTGCGCTGGAGACGTCGACGGTGGTCGTCGGCTGCGGTGGCGGCGGGGCCGTGCGCGAGCTGCTGCCCATGCTGATCGCTCGCTCGGGCCGCTTGCTGCTGGATGCCGATGCCTTGAACGCCGTCGCCGCGGATCCATCGCTGGCCCAGGGAGTGGCCAGCCGCGCGAGCCGGAGCCGCACGACCGTGCTGACGCCCCATCCGCTGGAAGCGGCCCGCCTGCTCGGCATCGACAGCCCCGCCGTGCAGGCCGATCGGCGGGGTGCCGCGCAAGCGCTGGCCGACCGCCTGTCGGCTGCAGTGGTCCTCAAGGGCTCCGGCAGCATCGTCGCGTCGCCCGGGCGGCGTCCCCGCATCAACGCCAGCGGCAATGCCGCGCTCGCCACCGCGGGGACCGGCGACGTGCTGGCCGGATGGATCGCAGGCCTGTGGGCCCAGGGCCTGGATGCCGCGGATGCCGCCACCTTGGGTGTCTACACCCACGGGCTCGCGGCCGACGTCGCGCTCGCGAACGAGGGGCCGGCCATCGGCCCGCTCGAGGCCAGCCGGCTGATCGAGCGCCTGCGCGCGTTGCGCGCCTGACCCGAGCTAGCGCCGCGCGCGCCGCGTCTTGCGGGCCGCCTCGGCCGTCGGCGTCTTGCGGGCGCGGCCGCCGGCCACCTTGCCGGCCACCTTCTTGGCCGCCCGCTTGTGGCCGCGATCGGCGTCCTTCGCGGCCTTCAGTTCCTCGACGGCCGTCGTGGCCTTGTCGCGTGCGCCACGCAGCGCCGTGCCGGAGTCGTGCACGAGCCGGAAGTCGATCTTGCGCCCATCGAGATCGACTCGACTGACCTGCACCCGCACGCGCGTGCCGATCGCATAGCGCACGCCGCTGCGCTCGCCGCGCAGGTCCTGGCGGACCTCGTCGAAACGGAAGTACTCGCCGCCGAGTTCGGTGATGTGGACGAGCCCCTCGACATACAGATCGTCGAGCGTCACGAACAGGCCAAAGCTGGTGGCGGCACTGACGGTGCCCGCATACTCCTCGCCAAGGTGCTCGCGCATGAACTTGCACTTGAGCCAGGCCTCGACGTCGCGCGAAGCCTCGTCGGCGCGGCGCTCGTTGGCGCTGCAGTGCGCGCCCGCGACCTCCCAGGCCTGAGCCTCGGCCGTCATCTTGACTTGCGACTTGGCCTGCGCCTTGGACGCGGCCGTGGGACGCGGCTTGCGCGTGTGCACGGCCGAGGTCGCCAGCTCGGTCACCTGCAGGTGGTACTTGCGCCCCGCCAGGATGCCCTTGATCACGCGGTGCACCAGCAGGTCGGGATAGCGGCGGATCGGGCTGGTGAAGTGGGTGTAGGCGGGGTAGGCCAGGCCGAAGTGGCCACTGTTGATCGGCGTGTAGATCGCCTGCTGCATGGAGCGCAGGAGCATCGAGTGGATCTGCTGGGCGTCGGGGCGGTCCTTCGTGGCCTGCGCCACGGCCTGGAACTCGGCCGGCCGCGGGTCGTCACCAATCGACAGGCCGAGGCCGAGACCCCGCAGATAGGCCTGCAGGATCGCCCGCTTCTCGGGCGTCGGCCCTTCGTGCACGCGGTACAGCGCGGCGTGCTTGTGCGTCGCGATGAACTCCGCCGAGCAGACGTTGGCGGCCAGCATCGCCTCCTCGATCAGCCGGTGCGCATCGTTGCGCGTGCGCGGCACGATCTTCTCGATGCGCCCGCTGTCGTCGCAGACGATCTGGGTCTCGGTGGTCTCGAAGTCGACCGCGCCGCGCGCCGCGCGCGCCTTGAGCAAGGCCCGGTAGACCTCGTGCAGGTGCAGCAGGTGCGGCACGAGCTCCTTGCGCTTGTGCGCCTCGGGCCCGCGCGTGTTGCCGAGGATCGCCGCGACCTCGTTGTAGGTCAGACGGGCCTGGGAGTTGATGATCGCCGGGAAGAACTGGTAGGCGTGGATCTCGCCGTGAGCGTCGACCAGCATGTCGCACACCATCGCGAGGCGATCCTCGTTGGGGTTGAGCGAACACAGGCCGTTGCTCAGCTTCTCGGGCAGCATCGGGATGACGCGGCGCGGGAAGTAGACGCTGGTGGCGCGCTCGTAGGCATCGTCGTCGAGCGCCTCGCCGGGCTTCACGTAGTGGCTCACGTCGGCGATCGCCACCACCAGCCGCCAGGCGTTCGGCTGCTTCGCTCGGCCGATCGTGGCGGGCTCGCAATAGACGGCGTCATCGAAGTCGCGCGCGTCTTCGCCGTCGATCGTCACCAGCGCGACATCGGTGAGGTCGACGCGGTGCTTGCGATCCACGGGCCGCAGCCGCTCGGGCAGCTTGGAGGTCTGCGCCATCGTCTCGGCGGAAAAGCGGTGCGGCACCTCGTACTTGCGAACCGCGATCTCGATCTCCATGCCAGGATCGTCGATCTCGCCGAGGACCTCGGTCACGCGGCCGAGCGGCTGCGAGTGCATCGAGGGCGGCTCGGTCAGCTCGACGGCCACCACCTGGCCGGCATTCGCGCTCGCGATGCCGTTCTTCGGGATCATGATGTCCTGGCCGTAACGCTTGTCTTCGGGCGCCACCAGCCAGATGCCGCTTTCGTGAAGCAAGCGCCCGATGATCGGCGCCTTCTTGCGTTCGAGGATCTCGAGCACCCGCCCCTCCGGCCGACCCTTGCGGTCGTAGCGGATCACGCGCACCTTCACGCGGTCGCGATGCAGGACCGCATGCATCTCCTGAGGCGACAGGTAGATGTCGGATTCGCCGTCGTCGCGCTGCAGGAAACCGTGGCCGTCGCGATGCCCCTGGATCGTGCCGTCGACCTCGCTCATCAGAGCTGCGCCGAGGGGCCCATGGCTTGTCTTGTCTTCGTTCTTGATGCTAAACTCTCCGACTTTCGTGCCTAGCCCAGGTGGCGGAATTGGTAGACGCACTAGTTTCAGGTACTAGCGGGTAACTCCGTGGAGGTTCGAGTCCTCTCCTGGGCACCAAGGCATAAGAAGATGATAAGAGGCCAGCACGTTCGTGCTGGCCTTTTTGCTGGGCACTCGCCACCGCTGTCGCGGCCGCAGCGCTCAGGGGGCGAGCCGCCGCGCCAGCGCGTCGGGTCGCAGATCGTCGTAGGCCTCGAAAGGCTGATGGATCCACGGACTCGTCGGCAGCGCCTCGACGTAATAGTCGGGTGTGTAGCTCGACACGCCCTTCACCCAGATCACCGACGAGCGCAGTTCCGCGATCGCCGGCAAGCTGCGCAGCCGGTCGACGACCGCCTTGAGGGTCACGCCCGAATCGGCCAGGTCATCGACCAGCAGCACCCGCCCGGCCAGTTCGCCACGCGGCAGCGTCACGTACTGCGCCATGTCCAGGCGGCCCTGGATCGTCCCCGCTTCGGCCCGGTAGGAACTCGCCGACATGATGGCCAATGGCTTGTCGAACAAGCGCGACAACATGTCGCCCGGGCGCATGCCGCCGCGGGCCAGGCAGAGGATCTGATCGAACGACCATCCCGACTCGTACACCTTGAGCGCCAGGCGCTCGATGAGCAGGTGGTAGTCGTCCCAGGACACGTACAGGTGCTTGCCGTCGTCGGTCAGCATGGATCTCAGGCCTTGTACGGGTGTCGGAGCAGGATGGTGTGCTCGCGATCGGGGCCGGTCGACACCATGTCGATCGGTGCGCCGATCACGGCCTGCACCCGCTCCAGGTAGCGCCGGGCATTGAGCGGCAGATCGTCCCAGCGCGTGCACCCGACGGTGCTTGCCTCCCAGCCCGGGAAGGACTCGTACACCGGCCGGCACGCCACGATCTCGTCGGCGTCCAGCGGCAGGATGTCGATGCGGCGCCCGTCGAGCTCGTAGCCGATGCCCATCTTGATCTCCGGCAGGCCGTCGAGCACGTCGAGCTTGGTGATGCACAGGCCGGACAGCCCGTTGATCAGGATCGAGCGCTTCATCGCCGCGGCGTCGAGCCAGCCGCAGCGCCGCGGCCGACCCGTCACCGTGCCGCGCTCCTGCCCGACCGTCGAGAGGTGATGCCCGACGCTGCCCGGCGCGTCCATCGGCAGCTCGGTCGGGAACGGGCCCGAGCCGACGCGCGTGGTGTAAGCCTTGGTGATGCCCAGGATGTAGTGCAGCATGTCCGGGCCGACGCCCGAACCGGCCGCGGCATTGCCGGCCACGCAGTTGCTCGACGTGACGTAGGGGTAGGTGCCGTGGTCGATGTCGAGCAGCGTGCCCTGCGCGCCCTCGAACAGCACGTTGCCGCCGGCGAGATTGGTCTGGTGAATGCGCACGCCGACGTCGGCCAGCATCGGCCTGAGCTGCTCGGCCACCTTCATGGCGTGGTCGAAGATGGGCTGGAACTCCAGCGCCTCGGCATGCAGGAAGCCCCGCAGGACGAAGTTGTGCAGGTCGAGCAGATCGCGCAGCTTGGACGCAAAGCGATCGGGATGCTTCAGGTCCTGCACGCGCAGCGCCCGTCGCGCGACCTTGTCTTCGTAGGCCGGGCCGATGCCCTTGCCCGTCGTGCCGATCTTGCCCGCGCCCGAGCTCTCGCGAAGTGCCTCGCGCGCCTTGTCAACCGCGACGTGGAACGGCAGGATCAGCGGGCAGGACTCGCTCAGGAAGAGCCGGGAGCGCACCTCGACGCCGGCCGCCTCCAGCCGCTCGATCTCGCCCAGCAGGTGAGTGGGATCGACGACGACGCCGTTGCCGATGCAGCAGGCCACGCCGTCGCGCATCACGCCCGACGGGATCAGCTGCAGGGCCGTCTTCTTGCCCTTGATCACCAGCGTGTGGCCGGCGTTGTGCCCGCCCTGGAAGCGCACGACGGCCGCCGCGTGGTCGGTCAGCCAATCCACCACCTTGCCCTTGCCTTCGTCACCCCACTGGGTGCCGACCACGACCACGTTGCGGCCCGGGGCTGTCTTGCTCACTGCTTGCATCGTCCTGTCCTGCTACGCCTTGCCTGCGGTGCGCTTCAAAGCGCGCGCACGATCCACCTGCCACCGACCTCCACGACCTCGCGGTCGCAGTCGAATTCCTGCGCCTCGTGCTCGTGCCCGGGCAACACACACAGCACCGTCTCGCCGCCGGCCCGCAGCGCGCGGATGGCGGCCCGCAGCGTCGCATCCTCGCCCCAGGGGGCACGCACCGCGGCGCGACGCCCGTCGACGCGCGCCCGCGCGACCAGCTCCTTCAGGTCGGTGCTGAAGCCGACTGCCGGGCGGTTGCGGCCGAACACGGCGCCGACCTCGTCGTAGCGACCGCCGCGCAATAGCGAGTCGCTCGAGCCACCGCCGTAGACCGCGAAGCGCGCCCCGCTGTAGTAGGCATAGCCGCTGAGATCGGCCAGGTCGAAGCCGACCTTCACCTCCGGGTGTGCGATCGCGGCATGCGCCGCCAGGCTGCGCAGGTCGGCGAGCGCCGCGGCGACGAGCGGGCGCTGCGGGAGTCGTGCCTGCGCCATCGCCAGCACGTCGGCATCGCCGTACAAGGCGGCCAGCGTCGACAAGCCCTGCCGCACGTCGGCGGGGAACCCCGAGGCCACGCGTTCGAGCGCCGCCGTGTCCTTGGCGGCCAGCGCGGCATAGACCTCGGTCAAGCGGGCCGCCTCGCAGGGCACGCCGGCCAGCAAGCCGCGCACGATGCGCGCATCGGCGAGATCGAGGACCAGCCCTTCGACACCGGCCGCCTGCAGGCAGTCGAGCGCCAGGTCCTGGATCTCGAGATCGGCCTCCAGCCCGGCATGCCCATAGAGCTCGGCGCCGAACTGCAAGGGTTCGCGGCTGCCCTGCAGACCGGCTGGCCGCGTGTGCGCGACAGGCCCGCAGTAGCACAGGCGGGTCACGCCGGCGCGATTGAGCAGATGCGCATCGATGCGCGCCACTTGCGGTGTGGTGTCAGCCCGCAGGCCGAGGGTGCGGCCGCTGAGCTGGTCCACCAGCTTGAAGGTCCGCAGGTCGAGCTCGTGGCCGGTGCCGGACAGCAGCGATTCGAGATGCTCCAGCAGCGGCGGCATCACCAGCTCGCACCCGTATCCGCGGGCCGTGTCGAGGACGGTACGCCGCAACTCCTCGATCCGCCTCGCCTCCGAGGGCAGCACGTCGGCGATGTGCTCGGGCAGCAGCCAAGCAGACGTCATGAAAACGACTTGGGGTTAAAACCGCATTGTACGGGCGCCCCCACGGGCGCCCGCCTGGCGGACACCGTCAGAGCGCGATCACGAGCAGCAGCACGAGCCCGCCGAGCATGCTGCTCAGACCGAGGAAGCGCAGCTGCCCGTCGCTCAGCTGCGTGGCCTGCTCGAAGAGCCTGCGCCAGCGCGGCGGACTGAGAAAGGGCAGCAAGCCCTCGAAGACCAGCATCAGCGCCAGCGCGCTGAACAGCGTGTCCCACATCGGGCGATCCCGGGCGCGCGTCCGACCGGCCGACTCACTTGCCCCGAGGCGCCGTGTTGCCGCGCATCGCGCGGAAGAACTCGCTCTCCGGCTCGACGACCATGATGTCCGTCTTGCTCCTGAAACTCGCGCGATAGGCCTCGAGGCTGCGGTAGAACTGCGCGAAGGATGGATCGCGGCCGAAGGCATCGGCGTAGAGTGCCGAGGCCTTGCCGTCGCCCTCGCCCTTGACCTTCTGGGCGTCGCGATAGGCCTCGGCGATGATCACCTCGCGCTGCTTGTCGGCATCGGCGCGGATCGTCTCGCCCTCGGCCTGCCCGGTCGAGCGCGTCTCGTTGGCGACGCGCTTGCGCTCGGACTCCATGCGGCGGTACACCGCCTCGGTGATGTTGGCGACGAAGTCGACCCGCTTGATGCGCACGTCGACGATCTCGATGCCGAAGCTCGTCGCGTCGTCGCGCAAACGCGCGATCACGCCTTGCATGACCTTCTCCCGCTCCGTCGACAGCACCTGCCGCACGCTGACTTTCGTCACTTCCTCGTTCAGCGCCGCCTGCACGATGGGGGCCAGCCGCGCCTCGGCGTTGCGCACGTCGGCGCCGTTGTTGCGGATGAACTGGCGCGGGTCCTTGATGCGCCACTTCACCAGCCAGTCGATGACGAGGCTGGTCTTCTCCGCGGTGAAGACCGGACGCGTCTCGGGGCTGTCGAGGCTCTGCACGCGGCGGTCCAGGAACACGACGTTCTGGAACGGCGGTGGCAGCTTGAACTTCAGGCCGGGCTGGGAAATGACTTCCTTGATCTCACCCAGCGCGTACAGCGCAGCGAATTGCCGCTGGTCGACGACGAACAGGGTGCTGGACGCCAGCATCAGGGCGATCAGGGCGCCCGCGATCATCATGCCGATGCGATTCATGTTCTGGTCCTCCCCGCTCAGCGGCTCTCGCGATCGCGCGTGCGCGGGTTGTCGCGCGTGCGGGCGTCGCCGGACGGCGTGGCCGGCACCTCGCTGCCGGAGGGCGTCGGAACGGCGACCGCTCCGCCTGCCGGCACGGCCCCGGCCGACTGCATCAGCTTGTCCAGCGGCAGGTACAGCAGGTTGGAGCCGCTGCGCGATTCCACGAGCACCTTGCTCACGTTGGAATAGACCTCGCGCATCGTGTCGACATAGAGACGATCGCGCGTCACCGCAGGGGCCTTCTCGTACTCGGTCAGCACCTGGCGGAAGCGCGAAGCATCGCCCTCGGCCTGAGCGATCACGCGCGCCTTGTAGCCCTCGGCTTCCTGGCGCAAGCGCGAGGCCGTGCCCTGCGCCTTCGGGATCACGTCGTTGGCGTAGGCCTGCCCCTCGTTCTTGAAGCGAGTGCGGTCAGCGCTGGCGCGCACGGCGTCGTCGAAGGCAGTCTGGACCTGCTCGGGCGGTGCGACGCTCTGCACGTTGACATTCGAGATCAGGATGCCGGCCTTGAGCCGGTCGAGCTGGATCTGGATGGACTTGACGAGGTCGGTGGCGATCGCGTCGCGCTGCTCGTACAGCACCGAGTCCATGTTGCTGCGCCCGACGATCTCGCGCACGGCCGACTCGGCCGCGAGCACCACCGCCTCGTCGGCGTTGCGGTTCTCGAACAGATAGTCCTTCGCATCCTTCAACCGGTACTGCACCGTGAAGCGGATGTCGACGATGTTCTCGTCCTGCGTCAGCATCGACGAGTCGCGCAGACCAGTGGCCTGGACGACCGAGTTGCGGCCGACCTCGACCGAGCGCAACTGGGTCACGTTGACGGTCTCGTTCGACTGGAACGGGTACGGCAGCCGCCACTGGAAGCCGGCCTCCACCGTCTTGCTGTAGCTGCCGAAGGACAGGATGACGCCCTGCTGCCCTTCCTGCACGATGAAGAAGCCGCTGGCCAGCCAGATCAGCGCCGCGACCCCGGCGATCAGGCCGGCGCCGATGCCGGCGCTGCGCATGTCCGGCGGTTGCCCGCCGCCACCGCCGCTGCTCTCGGGTCGCTGGCCGCCGCCCCCCTTGCCGCCGAACAGGCCGCTGAGGCGACGGTTGAAGTCGCGCCACAGTTCATCGAGGTCGGGCGGGCCGTCGTTGCGTCCGCCGCTGGCCATCAGAACGCCGGGTCGCAGCCGCCAGGCGGCGCGCTGCGCCATGCCGGACACCAGGGCGAGGAGCGCCGAGGCCAACTGCCGCACGGTCGCCGTCCCTGCCGGCGCGGCTTCGTCTTGATAGGTGTTCATGCTTGTCGTTGTCACCACGCTGATTCGGTGTCCGGGGCGGCGGTCTCGGCCGATGTCCCGTCGCCGACCGGGCCGGCGTCCTTCGCCGGCTGGCCCTCCGCCAGAACGGCCTCGGCCAGCAGGCGCCGCAGCTCGGCGAGCCCCAGTCCGCGCAAGGCGCTGACGAAGACGCGCGGCACCCGCCGGCCCCCCTCGAATTCCATCACATCGGCGATCACCCGGGGACGACGCGTCTCTTCCAGCTGATCCAGCTTGTTGAAGACCAGGATCTGCGGAATCGCCGCTGCGTCGATCTCGCCGAGCACACGCTCGACCTCCGCCATCTGCTCGGCCAGCACCGGGCTTGCCGCGTCGACCACGTGCAGCAGCAGGTCGGCCTCGGCGGCTTCCTGCAGCGTCGCGGCAAAGGCCTTGACCAGCGTGTGCGGGAGGTCGCGGATGAAGCCGACGGTGTCCGACAGGCTGACCGAGCGCTGCGCGTGCTCGAGATAGAGCTGGCGCGTGGTCGTATCCAGCGTCGCGAACAACTGGTCGGCCGCGTAGCTGCGCGCCTTGACCAGCGCATTGAACAGGGTCGACTTGCCGGCATTGGTGTAGCCGATCAGCGAGATCTTGAAGGTGCCGGTCCGCTCGCGCGAGCGTCGCTGCGTGCCGCGCTGTCGCTTGACCTTGTCGAGCCGCGACTTCAGCGCCTTGATGCGCTCGCCGATCATGCGGCGGTCGAGCTCGATCTGGCGTTCGCCCGGGCCGCCCCGATGGCCGACGCCACCGCGCTGGCGCTCCAGGTGGGTCCAGCGCCGCACCAGGCGGTTGCTCAGGTACTGCAGCTGGGCCAGTTCGACCTGCAGCTTGCCCTCGTGGCTCTGCGCCCGAGCGGCGAAGATCTCGAGGATCAGGCCGGTGCGGTCGAGCACCTCGACGCCCAGATGGCGCTCGAGGTTGCGCTGCTGGGTGGGCGACAGCGCCTGGTCGAAGATGACGCAGTGCCCGCCGCTCTGCTCGACCAGCGCCTTCAGCTCGTCGGCCTTGCCGCTGCCGACGAAGAGGGCCGCGTCGGGCGCCTTGCGGCGCGCGATCAGGCGCGCCACCGGCGTGTCGCCGGCCGACTCGGCCAGCAAGGCAAGTTCATCCAGCGTCGGATCGAAGGCACAACCGGCGCCGAGGTCGACGCCGACCAGCACCGCCCGCGCCTCGTGACCGCTCGCCGGCGCGCTCAGGCCGTTCAGCTCGAGGACTCCGGCTGGTCGTTGGCCTGGAAGTTCACCGCCCGGCCCGGCACGACCGTGGAGATTGCGTGCTTGTAGACCATCTGGGTCACGGTGTTGCGCAGCAGGACCACGTACTGGTCGAAGGACTCGATGTGACCCTGCAGCTTGATGCCGTTGACGAGATAGATCGAGACCGGCACGTGTTCCTTGCGCAGCAGGTTCAGGAACGGGTCTTGTAGGAGTTGCCCTTTGTTGCTCACGATATGGTCCGTGTTCTGTAGCTGTTGGAGAGTGGAAGGTATCACAGGCCTTGGCCCGGGCCGGCCTGCCGGACTACGACTCCTTGGCCGAGAAGGGGTTCCGCGAAGACTTCATCTCGATGCGCAGCGGCGTGCCGGTGAGCTGGAAATGGCTGCGGAAGCGCCCTTCGAGGAAACGCTTGTAGCTGTCGGTCACGTGGTCGAGCGAGTTGCCGTGGATGACGATCACCGGCGGGTTCTGCCCGCCCTGGTGGGCGTAGCGCAGCTTCGGCCGGAACGCGCCGGCGCGCTTGGGCTGCTGGAACTGCACCGCCTCGAGCAGCACCCGCGTGAGCTGCGGCGTCGGCAGCTTCTTGGTCGCCGACCCCCAGGCCTCGCCGATCGCCTTCCAGACCGGCCCCAGGCCCTGGCGCTTGATGGCGGAGATGTGGAGGACGGGCGCGAACTTCAAGAAGGCGAGCCGCTGCTCGATCGAGCGCTGCAGCATCTCGCGCTGATACCCGTCGACCGCGTCCCACTTGTTGACCGCCAGCACCACGGCCCGCCCGGCGTCGAGGATGTAGCCGGCGATGTGCGCGTCCTGGTCGGTCACGCCCTGGGTCGCGTCCAGCAGCAGGAGCACGACATTGGCGTCGGCGATGGCCTGCAGGGTCTTGACGACCGAGAACTTCTCGATCGCCTCGAAGACCTTGCCCTTGCGGCGCAGGCCGGCGGTGTCGATGAGCTCGAACTTCTGGCCGCCTCGCTCGAAAGGCACGCTGATGGCGTCGCGCGTGGTGCCCGGCAGGTCGAAGGCGACCAGGCGTTCCTCGCCCAGCCAGGTGTTGATCAACGTGGACTTGCCGACGTTGGGTCGGCCGGCGACCGCCAGGCGGATCGGCCGATCGGGATCGTCCAGCGCCTCGTCGTCGGGTTCGTCGAAGACGAAGTCCTCGAGCGCCTTCTCGAGCAGGCTGCGGATCCCCTGGCCGTGGGCCGAGGAAACGGCATGGGGCTCGCCGATGCCGAGCTCGTGGAACTCGGCCAGCTGAATGCCCTCGACCATGCCCTCGGCCTTGTTGGCCGCCAGCACGAGCTTCTTGCCGGCCGTGCGGAGGTAGCGCGCGATGTCGTGGTCCTGAGCCGACAGGCCGGCGCGCACGTCGACGACGAAGATGACCGCATCCGCCTCGGCCACCGCCTGGCGCGTCTGCTTGGCCATCTCCTTGACGATGCCGCTCTCGGCGGTGGGCTCGAAGCCGCCGGTGTCGATGACGATGAACTCTTGCTCGCCGAGCCGGCCATCGCCGTAGTGGCGATCGCGCGTCAGGCCCGCGAAGTCGGCCACGATCGCGTCGCGACTTTTGGTCAGGCGATTGAACAGCGTCGACTTGCCGACGTTGGGGCGCCCGACGAGCGCCAGCACGGGTTTCATGACAGCCTCGGCGGACGCCCCGTCACTCCGGACGGAAGGCGTGCACGCTGCCGCGCTGCGTCACCGCGACGATGGTGTTGCCGACCCGGACCGGGGCCCCGACGATCGGCCGCCCGTCGGTCGGCAGGCGCAGCAGGAACTGGCCGGTCTCGCGATCGATGAAGTGCATCTGGCCTTCGAAGTCGCCGAAGACCAGCGTGCGGCCGACGACCAGCGGCGCGCTCAGGCCGCGGTACTGCAAGCGATCGGACGTCCAGGCGACGTCGCCACTCTCACGCTTCCAGGCCGTGATGCGGTCGCTGGCGTCTGCGCCGAAGACCAGCTGCTCGTCGGCCGTGACCCCGTTGGTGCCCCCGACGTTCTTGGCCCAGCTCAGGCTGCCCCGCTCGGCGTTGACGCAGCCCACGGCCGCCTGGAAGCCCCGCGCGCAGATGGCGTCGCCGACGCGCGCCGCAGGCCCGACCAGGTCCGCCAGTCGCTCGACCTCGTTGGTGCCGCGCGGCGACGCCACGGTGGTTTCCCAGCGCACCGTGCCGCGCAGCGGGTCGAAGCCGGCGAGGCGCGCGCCCTGCCCGGCCACCAGCGTGTCCTTCCAGGCCATCAGCACGCCGGGCTGCAGCAGGGTCAGCGGGTCGCCCGGGCGCTGCTGCACCCAGAGCTTGCGGCCGTCGAGCACATCGTAGGCCTGCACGCTGCGATCGACGCCGAGCACGAAGACGCGCTCGCCCGCCACCAGCGGCGGCGTCACCACGCGCGTCGCGAGCCGCGTGCGCCACAGCGGCTTGCCGCTGTCCAGCACGACCAGCTCGTTGCCCGTCGTCACGACGCTGGCGTAGCGTCCGTCGCTGCCGACGCCGGCGCTCAGCTTGCCGTCGGCATCGCCGCGCCACAGTTCGCGGCCGGTGTCGGCGGCCAACGCGACGATGCTCCCGTCGCTGCCCGGCACCACCACCGTCGTCGCGGTCGGAGCGATCCGCAAGGTCGACCCGATGCTGCCCAGGCTGTGCGACCACACTTGGCGGCCGGCGATCTGCGGCGTGACGTTCTCCAGGGCAGCCGGCTTCGGCTTGTCCGGCGTGGAGCAGGCCGCGACGAGCGCGACGAGGCCGGCGAGCAGGCCGCCGCGGACGATGTGACGGCGCCTCACTTCGACGCCCCCGACGCACTGGCCGCGGGTGCGGCCAGTGCCGCGCCCAGCGCGGTCAGCTTGGCGTCGACGAGACGCCGGTAGTCGAGCGCTGCATCCATCGCATCGTAGGCCGACCGGTAGGCGATGCGGGCGTCGTCCGGCTTGCCCTGGGCGAGCAGGATGTCGCCGCGGCGGTCGGCCACCAGGGCCGCAAAGGGCTTGGGGGGGTCGGTCGGCAGGACCGTCAGGGCCGCTTCGTACTTCTTCTCGTCCAGCAGCACGGCGGCCAGGCGCAATTGCGCGACCACGCGGTACTCTTTCTCGCCGGCATGGGCGGCCACCCATTCCAGGTTGGCGCGGGCCGCGTCGACCCGGCCCTTCTCGAACTGCAGCTTGGCCGCCAACAGGCCGGCCTGGTCGGCGAAGGTGGTCGACCCGTAGCGCTCCTTCATGTCGGCCAGGACCTGCGTGGCCTTGTCGGCGTCACCGCCGCGCACCGCCTTCTCGAGCTCGTCGTAGAGCGCGCCGGCCTGGGCCCCGCGGTCGCGCTGGTAGGTCTGCCAACCGGTGAACCCGGCAAAGCCGCCCAGCGCGAGGATCAGCACCCAGGTGATCAGGTTGCCGTACTGCTTCCAGAAGTGCTTGAGCGAGTCGAGCTGTTCCTGTTCTTCGAGATCGAGATGGGTGGCCATGCGAGTGCGGATAGAAGCGCTGCCGCCCGGTGGCGGCCAGCGCGGATTATGGACGGAGCAGTTCGGTCGCCCAGGTCGAAGCTTCGGCCAGCGACTTGACGACCTGCTGCGCCGGTGGACCGTCGGTACGCAACAGCTTGACACCGACGGCGCCCTGCGCGACTTCGTCGGCGCCGAACACCAGCGCCCAGCGCGCACCGCTGGCGTCGGCCTTCTTGAACTGCGCCTTCATGCTGCCGCCGCCGGCATGCATCAGCACGGCGACGCCCGCGGCGCGCAGCGCCTCGAGAGCCGGCATCACCTGCGGCAAGGCCGCCGCGTCGGGGACGACGGCGTAGGCATCGGGCCTGGCCGCAGGGACGGCGGCACCCACGGCCTCGAGCAATAGCATCAAGCGCTCGATGCCGAGCCCGAAGCCCACGCCGGGCGCAGGCTTGCCACCGAGTTGCTCGATCAGCTGGTCGTAGCGCCCGCCGCCGCAGACCGTGGCCTGCGAACCCAGGTGCGGGGTCACCCACTCGAAGACCGTCAGGTTGTAGTAGTCCATGCCGCGCACGAGGCGCGGGTTGATGCGGTAGGCCAGACCCGCCGCGTCGAGCACGGCACGCACGGCGTCGAAGTGCTGCAAGGACCGCTCGCCCAGGAAGTCCATCAGCTTCGGCGCGGCGTCAACCAGCGCCTGCAGGGCGGGGTTCTTGGTGTCGAGGATGCGCAGCGGATTGCTGTGCAGGCGTCGCTGCGCGTCGGCGTCCAGCTGCGAGGCGTTCGACTCGAGGTAGGCCACCAGCGCGACACGGTGGGCGCGCCGCTCCTCGGGCTGCCCCAGGCTGTTGAGCTCGAGGGCGAGGTCGCGCCCTTCGACCAATCCCAGTTCGCGCCACAGCGCCCGCACCATCAGGATCAGCTCGGCATCCACGTCCGGCCCGGCGTGGCCGAGCGCCTCGACGTCGAGCTGGTGGAACTGCCGGTAGCGGCCCTTCTGCGGCCGCTCGTGGCGGAACATCGGGCCCATCGTCCACACGCGCAGCGGCCCGTTGTAGAGCGCGTTGTGCTCGTTGATCGCGCGCACGATGCCCGCCGTCGCCTCGGGCCGCAGGGTCAGGCGATCGCCGTTCATCGAATCCTCGAAGGAGTACATCTCCTTCTCGACGATGTCGGTCACCTCGCCCAGCCCGCGCACGAACAGCGCGGTCGGCTCGACGATGGGCGTGCGGATGTTGCGGTAGCCGTAGCGCTGCAGCAGGCGGCGGACGAGGTCCTCGAACCACTCCCACCGGGCCGACTCGGGCGGCAGCAGGTCGTTCATGCCTTTGACGGCTTGGAGCGGTTCAGCCATGACGGGGAATCCAGGGGTCGGTGGTCCGGGCCGCGACGGACCGGGGCGCAGCACGAGCGTGCGTCAATGCGAGGCGGTGGCGCTGCCGTAGCGGCGCTCGATGTAGTTCTCGACGATGGCCTGGAACTCCCGCGCGATGCCCTCGCCACGCAGCGTCATCGCCTTTTCGCCGTCGATGAACACGGGCGCCGCGGGCGCCTCGCCGGTGCCGGGCAGGCTGATGCCGACGTCGGCATGCTTGCTTTCGCCCGGGCCATTGACGATGCAGCCCATCACGGCGAGCTTCATGTTCTCGACCCCGGGGTACTTCGCCTTCCACACCGGCATCTGCGCGCGCAAGAAGTCGTCGATCTGCTTGGCGAGCTCCTGGAAGGTCGTGCTGGTGGTGCGGCCGCAGCCCGGGCAGGCGGTCACGCTCGGATTGAACGATCTCAGGCCGAGCGACTGCAGGATCTCCAG
>CAZTTC010000023.1:0-18436 GCA_964616015.1 uncultured Methylibium sp.
CTGCCTGGCCGTCCTGGCCTCGGCAAGCGAGCGCAAGGCTATCATGCTACGCCATCAGTCCGGCCTGCCGCCGACGCCTCATCCCGCTCCATGACCCACAAAGCCCAGGACACGCAGAAGCTTCTCGAGCATTGGCGCGAGTCGGTTCCCGAAGACCGCCTCGCGCACCTCATACGCGACGTTGCCCGCGCCCAGCAGCGGGCGCTGCAGCAACGCCTGGTGCAGCACGGCGTCTCCTTCGGGCACTGGACCTTCTTGCGGATCCTATGGATCAGCGACGGCCTGACCCAGAAGGAGCTCAGCGACTTGGCCGGCGTGATGGAACCCACCACCTTCAGCGCCGTCAAGGCCATGGAGCAGATGGGGCTGATCGAGCGCCGGCAGCTGGCCGGCAACCGCAAGAACATGCATGTTTTCCTCACGCCTGCCGGCCGGGCACTGGAGAAGAAGCTCGTGCCGCTGGCCGAGGAGGTGAACGCGATCAGCGTGCGCCGCATCCCCGACAAGACGGTGGCCACGCTGCGCAAGTCGCTGCTGGCGATGATCGAGAACCTGGCGGCCGAGGAGGCCGGCGGCCAGGAAGAGGAAGGGGCGGCTTGAATGGAAGCTCCTCTCCCGCTGGGCGGGAGAGGGCGGTCGGGTTCAGATGCTGTACGACTCGTAGGTCGACGGGTCGAACAGTCCCTCGAGCGCCACCTTGCGGCTGGACAGACCCTGCGCATGGTGGTGGTGCAGGAAGGCCTCCAGCGTCCTGCGGTTGGCCTCCACGCCGTAGGACCAGAAGTCCTGCCCCAGGGTCTCGCGCGCGGCCTTGAGCTGCTCCTCGACGAAGGGCAGGGTGACCTTGGTCGCCGAGGTGTCCTCCAGCAGCTCCAGCGCCCTGGCCTTGGACTCGCTGAAGGCCTTGAACACGGCACCCGGCAGCCAGCGGTGCTGCTGCGCCAGCTCCTTGCGTATGCCCACCACATGCATGATGGGGAAGATGCCGGTGCGGCGGTAGTAGTCCTTGGCCACGGCCGTGGGGTCGTCGAACAGCCAGGCCACGTTGGGATTGCGCGCCGCCGCGCCGCTGGGCGGACGCGGGGCGATGAAGCCGTCGATCTCGCCCTCATGGAGCAGGTCGGAGATGGTCTTGTGCTCGGGCGCGCTCTCGATCTTCACGCCGGGAGGCAGTTCCAGCTTGATCTTCTCCGGTCGGCCCGGCTGGTCGATGCCGCCGCGCACCCAGGTCACGTCCTCGGGCGAGATGCCGTAGTCGTCCTGCAGGATGGAGCGCGCCCAGACGATGGCGGTGAGCTGGTACTCGGGGATGCCGATGCGCCTGCCCTTGAGGTCTTCGGGCCGGCGGATTCGATCCTTGCGCACGTAGATCGAGGTGTGGCGGAAGGCCCGCGAAAGAAACACCGGCACCGCGATGTACGGACAGTCGCCGCGCGAGTGCTTGACCAGGTAACTCGAGAAGGACAGCTCGGTGATGTCGAAGTCACGGCTGCGCATGGCGCGGAAGAACATCTCCTCCGGGCTCAGCAGCATGTAGACGGGATCGCAACCGTCGATCTGCACGCGGCCGTCGAACAGGGCGCGGTTGCGGTCGTAGTCGCCCATGGCGACGGAAAGCTGGAGTTTGGACATCGTCTCTTTCGGGTGGGGATCAGGCCTTGACGGCGTAGTTGTTGTCGGTGCCGGCATGCACCTCGGTGCCCTGCCAGACATAGCTGGTTTCGTGCTGGCGCCAGTCGGTGGTCTTGGGGATCACGCTCTGGAAGGCGCACACCTCCAGCGGGATGGCATTGCCACCGGTGCCAATGGCGGGGGCGCCCCGGTCGAACTCGCGCACGGCCTCGACCATCTGCTTGCGGAACTCCACCACGGCCAGGTCGCTGGCGCCCAGACGATCCTTGGTGCGGTCGGCGATCGGGCCCATCGTGACCCACATGGCCACGTCCTGGTTGGGGAAGCCCGAGATGCCGGTGAAGTTGCCCGCCTTCATCGCCTGGCGGTTCTGCCAGAAGCGGTTCTCATGGTTGCGCAGCGGGCGATAGCGCTCGTCCAGGTCCACCCCCACGGTCTGGCGCAGGAACTTGCGCCAGGTCTCGGTTTCCGGGGTCTGGGCGGGATGGCCCCAGGCGATGAAGTAGAAGTTAGTGGTGGTGTCGTCGGCGGGGACATTGACGTTGGCCACGTTGTACAGGTTGTTCGGCGGAATCAGCACGGTCCAGGGCGCGACGAACACCGTGCTGCGCACGTACTCGTGCGTCTGCGCGTTGAAGATGGGCCGGCGGATGGCGGCGTAGCGGAACCCGTAGCCGGAGCGCTGCACCTGCAGGCGCGGCGCCTTGTCGGTCGACGGGCGCAGCCAGTTGCTGGCGGTCGCCTCGGCGCCCTGCACGCGGGCGGGCACCATGTCGGAACTGTGCAGGCTGGAGCTGTGGGCCGAGTCAATCGCGCCTTCGAGCACCTGGGCCCAGTTCACCGGCAGCACCACCTTGGCGATGGACACGCGTGCATCGGCCGTCGGGGCCCAGCGGGGCGGCACGAACTCGGGCACGGCTTCCTCGGAACCCATCCAGGCCCAGACCATGCCAGCCCATTCCTTGACCGGGTAGGCCTTGTGCTTGACCTTTTCCACGAAGCCGCTCGCGGCTGGCTCGGACACCATCTCGGTCACGTTGCCGTGCACGTCCATCTTCCAGCCGTGGTACAGGCAGCGCAGGCCGCCTTCCTCGTTGCGGCCATAGACCAGCGAGGCGCCGCGGTGCGGGCAGGCCTCGTCCATCACGCCCACGTTGCCGCCGGTGTCGCGGAACACGACCAGGCTCTCGCCCAGGATGCGGGCGGTGACAGGATCGCCGTCGGGCTCGGCCACCTCCTCGCTCAGGCAGATAGGGACCCAGTGCTGGCGCATCAGCCGGCCCATGGGGGCGTCGTTCTCGACGCGGCACAGGAGTTCGTTCTCTTCGCGGGTGATCATGGTTGACCTCGTTGGCAATCGGGTGGATTCGGGAGCAAATATACTTTGTCGCCTAAGTATATTTGATCCGGGAAATCCCTCATGCCCTCTTGCCAAGCCCCCTGGAAGGTCCCCGCGCGCTTCGCGCCGGTCGCGTTTGCGTTCTTCATGTCGCTGCTGGTCGCCTTCGTGATGAGCCTGGCGATCACGGCCATGAACACGGGCCTGGCCGACGGCTATTTGCTGCGCGTGCTGCGCAGCTACGCGGCCGCCTGGCCGGTGGCCTTCGTGAGCGTGCTGGCGGTGCGGCCGCTGGTGGTGAAGCTGGTGGCGCTGACGGTGGCGGCGCCGGGCGGACGCTGAGGCAGGCGACATTCACGGCGTCGATAGCGCCGATCCGCCCAATCGATTGCCTGCACTCGACCGCCCTACTACATTTCCGCGCATTCGAACAAGGAGACACGATGAGCGACATTCGTTTCGTGGACACCACCATCCGCGACGGCTCACAGAGCCTCTGGGCCATCGGCATGCGGACCGACTGGATCCTGCCGATCGCGCAAAGGCTCGACGATGCCGGCTTCGATGCGGTGGAGATCATGGCCACCAGCTTCGAGAAAAAGCTGATCCGCGACCTGCAGGAGGATCCCTGGGAGCGGCTGGTGGAGGTGCGCAAGCGCATCACCAGGACGCCGCTGCGCATGATCCGCGGGCGCCAGCTGGCGGCCTTCCAGATCACGCCCGAGGCGGTCGAGGACATCTGGTACGAGCAGATGGCTGCCATGGGCATCCGCCAGATCCGGCTGTCGGACTCGTCCAACACGCCCGAGGGCTGGCGGCCGCACGTGGAGCGCGCCCGCCGGCACGGCATCGACGTGGTCATCAACCTGATCTTCTCGCTGTCCGAGAAGCACTCCGACAGCTACTACGCCGAGCGCGCACGCGCGGCGGCGGCCCTCAAGCCCCACCGCATCTGCCTGAAGGACCCGGGCGCCCTGCTCACGCCCGAGCGGGTCCGCACGCTGGCGCCGGTGGTGCTGGCCCACGTGGGAGGCATCCCGGTGGAATTCCACACCCACTGCAACACCGGCCTGGGCCTGCTGTCGAGCCTGGAGGCGATCCGCCAGGGCATCCACATCATCAATGCCGCGGTTCCGCCCCTGGCCGAATCGTCCTCCAACCCTTCGCTGTTCGACGTGGCCCGCAACGCCCGTGCCATGGGCCATGCCACCCACATCGACGAGGAGATGCTGCGGCCGGTGGAGGAGCACTTCCGCGAGATCGCCCGGCGCGAGGGCCTGCCCGAAGGCCGGCCCGCCGCCTACGACCACCAGCACTACCAGCACCAGGTGCCCGGCGGCATGATCTCCAACCTGCGCTTCCAGCTCGGCGCGGCGGGGCTCGCCGACCGCCTGCCAGCGGTGCTGGAGGAGATCGCCCGCGTGCGGGCCGACTTCGGCTTCCCCATCATGGTGACGCCCTACTCCCAGTTCGTCGGGGCGCAGGCGGTGATGAACGTGATCGCCGGAGAGCGCTACAAGCAGGTGTCGGATGAGATCCTGCTCTACGCCATGGGCCGCTGGGGCCATGAGGAGAGCGAGTCCATCCATCCGAATGTGCGCGACAAGATCCTCAGTCGCCCGCGCGCCAAGCTGCTGGCGCAGCAACCCGTCGAGCAACCCAGCGCCGCCGAGGTGCGCGCCCGCTGGGGCGGCCCCGGCGTCAGCGACGCCGAGTTGCTGCTGAACTTCTTCACCGACGCGCAGCAGGTGGCGCAGATGCGGCAAGCCCGCCGCGCGCGGCTTGACAGCCAGGGCAGCCACGGCTTGCAGGCGCTGATCCGCAAGCTCGGCGAGACCCGCGACGTCAAGTACATCCATGTGCGGCGCGGCAACCACACCGTGACCTTGCAGGCCTGACCCTCACACGAACACACCAGGAGACATCCATGACCCAGCCACTCGATTTCCTCAGCGAGAGCGAAGTCCGCCAGATCAGCAGCCTCGTCGATGCACTCGACCGCTCGAGCTTCGACTATTTCCAGATCGACGTGGGAGACGTGAAGGTCACCCTCGGCAAGGGCAAGCTGCCCACCGGTGCCGTGCCGGCCGCCGCAGTCCCTGCGGCGGCACTCGCCGCGGCACCTGCACCGGCTGCGCCGCCCCAGGCCGCACTGGCGCTCGCACCCGCGCCCGTACAGGCCCCCGAGGCGCCGGTCGCCGCGCCCCAGGCCGGCTGGAAGGCCATCACCGCGACGACCATGGGCCGTTTCTATGGCAAGCCCGACCCGAACTCGCCGCCCTACGTGAAGCTCGGCGACCGTGTCGGAGCCGAGGACACCGTGGGCCTGATCGAGGTGATGAAGCTGTTCAACGCCATCCCCGCCGGCATCAGCGGCACCATTGCCCAGGTCTGCGTCGAGGACGCCGAGGTGGTCGAGTTCGGCCAAGTCCTGTTCTACGTCCAGCCGTGAGGACGCCCATGCCGGTCACCCGAGTGCTTGTCGCCAATCGCGGCGAAATCGCCTTGCGCATCATCCGGGCCTGCCAGGGCCTGGGGATCGCCACCGTGCTGGCCCATTCCGAGGCCGACCGCGACAGCCTGGGCGCGCGCATCGCCGATCGCGCGGTGTGCATCGGCCCGGCCAGCGCCACGCAGAGCTACCTGGACGCGCGGCTGCTGGTCAACGCCGCACTGGCCACCGGCTGCGACGCGCTGCATCCCGGCTACGGCTTCCTGGCGGAGTCGGCCGAGCTCTCGCGCCTGTGCGCCGACAACGGCATCGCCTTCGTCGGGCCGCAGCCGGAGCAGATCGCCCAGATGGGCAACAAGATCCGCGCGCGCCAGCTGGCCGCGCAGGTGGGCCTGCCCACGCTGTCCGGCTCCACCCAGGTGGCGTCGGCCGAGGAGGCGGTGGAGATCGCCCGCCGCGTGGGCCTGCCCATGATGATCAAGGCCGCAGCCGGCGGCGGCGGCCGCGGGATGAAGATCGTGCAGCGCGAGGAGGACATGGCACCCATGTTCACCGCGGCCTCCAACGAAGCCCGCGCCGCCTTCGGCGACGGCACGCTCTACCTGGAGCGCTACATCGCCAATGCCCGCCACATCGAGGTCCAGGTGCTGGCCGACCAGCACGGCAACGTCATCCACCTGGGCGAGCGTGACTGCTCGCTGCAGCGGCGCCACCAGAAGCTGGTGGAGGAAGCGCCCGCGCCCAACATCTCCGAAGACCTGCGCCAGCGCATCCGCGAGGCCGGCGTCGCGCTGGCCCGGGGCTTCGGCTACGAGAATGCGGGCACCGTGGAGTTCATCGTCGACCAGGACGCGCAGGACTTCTATTTCCTGGAGATGAACACCCGCATCCAGGTGGAGCATCCCGTCACCGAGATGGTGACCGGCATCGACCTGGTGCAGGAGCAACTGCGCGTGGCGCGCGGCGAGCGGCTGCGATTTGCCCAGGACGACGTGCAGTTGCGCGGCCACGCGATCGAATGCCGCATCAACGCCGAGCACGTGGAACAGGGCTTCCGCCCAAGCCCGGGCCTGATCACCGCCTGGGATCCGCCCGCCGGCCCCAACATCCGCCTGGACAGCCACTGCCATGCCGGCTACAAGGTGCCGATCTTCTACGACTCCATGATCGGCAAGCTGATCGTCTACGGCACCGATCGCAAGGAGGCGCTGGAGCGCATGTCGCGCGCCCTGGAGCTGTTCCGCGTGGAGGGCGTGGCCACCACCATCGGCTTCCAGCATTTCCTGGTGAACCAGCCGCGCTTCGCCAGCGGACAGGTCAATACGAAACTGGTGGAGGAGGTGCTGCCGCAGCTGGCGGCGGCGCAATGAAGAAAAGGCCCGCGGCGCACGCCGCGGGCCTTTGTCCTTACTGCATGGCGACGTTCACGTTCTTGACCTGCGTGAACTCGAAGAGCTCGTCCTTCGATTCCTCGCGCCCCAGGCCGGACTGCTTGAAGCCGCCGAAAGGCGCGCCGATGAAGTGCGAGGAGCAGTCATTGATCCAGACGTAGCCGGCCTCCACCCGTGCCGCCGCCTTGTGCGCGGTGAGCAGGTCGCGGGTCCAGAAGGAGGCGGTCAGGCCGAACTCGACCCCGTTGACCGCGGCGAACAGCTCGTCCTCGTCGCGCCAGCGCAGCACGGCCAGCACTGGGCCGAACACTTCCTCCCGGGCCAGCTTCATGCGCGGCGTCACGCCGGTGAAGACCGTGGGCTCGACGAAGAAGCCGCCGCGCAGCGCCGCGTCGGCGGGCGGGCTACCGCCGGCCACCAGGGTCGCGCCCTCCTCCCTGGCCGAGGCGATGTAGGCCAGGCTGCGCTCGTACTGGGCCCGGTTGATCAGCGCGCCCATGGTGGTGTCCATGTGGGTGGCCACGCCAGGGCGATGCCGCTCGCGCAGCAGGCCCACCAGCCGGTCGACGAAGCGATCGTGCAGGCTCTCGTGGATGAACAGCCGGCTGGTGGAGCCGCAGGACTGCCCGCACCAGGTGAAGTTCATGCCGCGCACCGCGCCGTCCACCGCCCGCTCGAAATCCGCATCGGGGTAGATGACCATCGCGTTCTTGCCGCCCAGCTCCAGCAGGGTGCGCTTCATCCCATCGGCGGCCGCATGCAGCACCGCCTTGCCGGCCGGCACGCTGCCGATCAGGCCCACGGCCGCCACTTGCGGGTGGCCGACCAGCGCCGCGCCGATGTCGCGCCCGCCCACCACGCAATTGAGCACGCCGGGCGGGAACACGTCGGCCAGCAGCTCCATCAGCCTGAGCGTGGACAGCGGCGCCTGCTCCGGCGGCTTGATCACCACCGTGTTGCCCGCGGCCAGCGGCGCGGCTATCTTGCCGGCCGCGAACATGAAGGGATGGTTGAAAGGGAAGATGCGCGCCACCACGCCCAGCGGCTCGCGCCGGGTGTAGTTGAGCGATCCGTTGCCGGTGGGGATGGTCTCGCCCTTGATCTCCAGCACCAGGCCAGCGAAGAACTCCAGCTGGGTGGCGGCGATCTCGGCGTCGAACAGCATGGCCTTGACCGGGTTGCCGCAGTCGGCGGCGTCCAGCAGCGCCAGGTCGGCGGCGTTGGCACGGATGCGCGCGGCCGCCTCGCGCAGGCGGCGAGCCCGCTCCAGCGGCGGCATGGCCGCCCAGGCCGGGAACGCCTCACGGGCGCTGCGCACGGCGGCATCGACATCGGCCGCGCAGGCCAATTGCACCTGCGCCAACAGCTCGCCGGTGGACGGGTTGATGCTGTCCAGGCGTTCGGCCTTGGGGTCGGCGTGCCAGCGGCCGCCCCAGAACTGGCCCTGCGCCGTCGGCAGGATCGAGGGCACGCGCCCGGAGAGATCGGGATGGGTGGGGGTCGTCGTCACGGCAAGCTTCAGGAGAGTTGTTCCAAGTAGCGGCAGGCCTCGTCCAGGCCCACCACGTCCGCATACTTGGCCTGCAGGTCGAACAGGCTCTGGTCATGGGCCGCCTGCGAGCGGTCGCCCACGCATTCGCGCACCACCATCGGCCGGAAGCCGGACTGCAGCGCGTCCACGGTCGACGCCCGCACGCAGCCGCTAGTGGTGCAGCCGGCCAGCAGCAGCGTGTCCACGCCGGCCGACACCAGCCGCGACGTGAGGTCGGTGCCGAAGAAGCAGGAAGCGTATTTCTTCACCAGCCAGCCCTCGCCCGGCAGGCGCTGCAGGCGCGGATCGAGCTCCACCTCGGGCGTGCCCGCCCGCAGCGTGGCCACGCCCTTTTGCTTGAGCGCCCAGATCCCGGCGTCGGCCAAGCCGGCGTCGTCGTAGGCCACGGTGGAATAGATCAGCGGCAGGCGGCGGGCGCGGGCGGCGGCCACCAGCCGCTGTGTGGCCTCGATCTGCGCGGACAGGTCCGCCCCCAGCATCATGGACGGGTCGGTGAAGGCCCGGATCATGTCGATCACCAGCACCGCGGGCCGGCGGCCGAAGCCGATGCGCAGGCCGAAGCCGCGCCGCTCGAAGAAGGTCTTCTCGTCGTTCGCGCTCATGGCGGCCCCTCACCCGCTCACCGACGGGAGCCAGGTAGCGATGGGCCGGATGAAGAACACGGCCACCAGCATCAGCAGGCTGATCAGTACGAAGGGATAGGCCGCGGAGAACACTTGGCGCATGTCGATGTGGCCGGGCGCCACGCTCTTCATGGTGAACAGCAGCAGGCCGAAGGGCGGCGTCATCAGGCCCAGTTGCATGGCGATGAGGAACAGCACGCCGAACCAGATCGGATCGATGCCGGCGCTGGTCACCAGGGGCATGAAGAAGGGCAGCGTCAGCAGCATCATGCTCACCTGGTCGACGAAGCAGCCCAGGATCAGCAGGATGATGATCATTGCCAGGATCAGCATGTCGGGGCTGAGGTTCAGCGAGCCCACCGCGCCGAGGAAGCCGTTGGTCGCGCCGGAGAAGCCCAGCAACTGCGAGAAGGCCGTGGCGCCAACGATGATGAACAACACGATGCAGGATACGAGCACCGTTCCCTTGAGGGACGCGATGAAGTTCTGCCACGTCAGCGCCCGGTAGCAGGCGGCCAGCACGACCGTCGCCGCCGCGCCCAGCGCCGCAGCCTCGGTGGGCGTGGACACGCCGGTGGACATGGCGCCGATCACCACGCCGAAGATCGACAGCAGCGGCAGCACGTAGATCACCAGCGGCCGGAATCGCTCCCAGCCGGTGTAGCGCGTCCCCTCGTCGCTCGCCGGGGCGCTGCCGGGCACCAGCACGGCCTTGAGGACGATGTAGCCCACGAAGCACGCCGCCAGCAGCACGCCGGGCACGATGCCCGCGAACAGCAGCTTGGTGATGGAGATGTTGGCCAGGCTGCCGAACAGCACGATCAGGGCCGAGGGCGGGATCAGCATGTCCACCCCGCCGATGGCGATGATGGGCCCCATCGCCAGCGACGGATGGTAGTTCTTCTGCAGCATCACCGGCGTCATCGAGCGGCCCAGCATGGCCGTGGTGGCGATGGTCGAACCGGAGATGGCCGAGAAGGCCGTGCCCGCCACGACCGAGACCACTGAAAGGCGCGCCGGCACGCGGTGGATCAGCCGGTCGAAGCCGTCAATCACCTTCAGCGCCAGCCCGGTCTGGAACAGCACCTCTCCCATCAGGATGAACAGCGGGATGGGCGTGAGCGAGAACGTGATCACCGAGGCGATCGAGTTGCGCGCCAGCTGGTCCACCCCGGCCAGCCCTCCCATGTACACATAGGCGGCCACCACGTTGGTGACCAGGAACGACAGGGCCACGGGCAGCCCGATCATCATCAGCAGCACCACGGACCCGAGCATCAGGGTCAGGCTCACAATCCAGTCCACGTCTTTCTCCTCCGTTTGTTATTGCCGTTCCTCAGACCGCCGAGGTGGCTTCCTGGCGGACCGTACGCGGACCCTTCCAGTGCCTGCGCAGGCGCCAGAAACATTCCACCGCCAGCACGGCGAACATGACCGCGGCAGGCGACAGCAGCCACCATTCGGGGAACACGAAGATCTTGAACACCAGCGAGCCCTGGGCGGCGCTGGCGGCGGCGGCCTTGCCGCTGGCCAGCGCCAGGCCGGCGCAGGTGAACAGCGCGATCACGTCGGTCAGCAACTCCAGCGCCCAAGCCAGCGTGGACGGCAGTGCCTTGAGCACCAAGTCCATGCGGACATGGGCCCCCTGGCGCAGCAGCCAGGGCGCAGCCAGGAAGGTGGACAGGTAGAGCGTGTACTCCGCCACCTCGGTGGCCCAGGGCAGGTTTCCCAGGCGCAAGTTGCGCACGAACACGTCGGTGCAGATTACGACCACCATCAGGGCCACCAGAAAGCAGGCCACCAGCGCCAGGCCCGACAGCAGCCGGCCCCAGGCCTGGTCGGCGCGGTCCAGCAGGCCCGGACGGTCGGCGGTCCCCTCTGCGCGCTCGACTGTGTCCATGTGCAGTGCTTGCGTCATTGGGCTTTCCTCAGCGGCTCAGCAGCTGGCGCAGCTTGGGGCCGTGCTCGGGGCTGCGCTGGTTGATGCTGGCCCAGATGGTGTCGTTGGCGCGCTTGGTATAGGCCTCTGCCTCGGCTGCGGGGAAGGTGATGGGCTGGATGCCGGCGGCCGCCTGGCGCTTCTTCTCCTCCTCCCACATCTTGCCGTTCTCGAGGTTGAGGTTCTCCATCCAGATGGCCGCGTTGGTCAGCACCGCCTTCTGCTTGTCGTTGAGCTTGTTCCAGGTGTTGAGGTTCACCAGCACACCCACCTCGGTGTTGTAGAAGCCCGGCTCCACGCGGTACTTGGTGTGCTCCTGCAGGCTCAGGTCGAAGATCCCGGAAACCGGCCAGCCATAGCCGTCGATCACGCCCCGCTCCATGGCGGTGTAGGTCTCCCCCGGGGCGATGGTCAGCACCGTGCCGCCCATGCTCTGGAAGAAGTCGCGGTAGATCGGGATGCCCCGCAGGCGCATGCCGGACAGATCGGGCTTGCTCACCTGCTTTTTCAGGAACAGGTGGTAGGGCATGTTGTCGATCGCCCGCCCCAGGTAATAGGCGTTGAGCTTCTGGCCCCACAGCTTGTTGATGTAGTCGTAGGCGCCGTTCTTGCGCCACTCCTGCACCGGCACCGTGCTGACCGACAGCGCGTCCGACTCGGGCAGCACGTTGGTGTAGAAGTTTCCGGTCACGTTGGCCATGTCGACCACCCCGGACTTGATGGCGTTGCCCACCTCGAAGGGGGGCATGACCTTGGGGCCGCCGCCCAGGTAATTGATGCGGATGGTGCCCTTGCCCTCGGCGTTGACCTTCTGCACGAACTTCTCGAAGTTCTGCGAGAAGAAATTGCCTTCCGGCCAGGCGCTCACGGCGCGGATCGTGACTTCCTGCGCGGCGGCGTGGCCAGTGCCGGCCACGAAGGCGCAGGCAGCGGCGAGGCGGGCGATCTGGGTGAACATCTTCATGCTTGTCTCCTCGGTGTGTAGGGGGTGCGGGCGAAGGGGGCCGGCCCGCGGCGGTGTCAAAGAAAACTCAGGCCGCCGTCCACCACCAGCGACTGGCCGGTGAAGAAGGCGCTGTCGTCGGATGCGAGGAAGGCGACCACGCCCGCCAGGTCCAGCGGTCCCTCCTCGCGCTGGATGGAGCGCATGGCGATCTGCGCCTGCTTCTGCGCAGGCGTGACCGTCTCGCGCGGGATCTCGGTGTCGGTCGCGCCGGGCAGCAGAGCGTTGACGGTGATGCCGTCGGGCCCGAGCTCGCGCGCCATCGAGCGCGTCATCCCGATCAGGGCCGCCTTGGACGTGGTGTAGTGCAGGTAGTTCGCGCGGCCCATCACCACCGCGGCCGAAGACACGTTGACAATGCGGCCCCAGCGGTGGCGACGCATCAGCGGCACCACCGACCGGCTCATCAGGAAGGTGCCGGTGATGTTCACGTGCAGCACCCGGTTCCACTCGTCCAACGGAATTTCCTCGAAGGGACGCATCCGGATCGTGGAGAAGATGGCGGCGTTGTTGACCAGCACGTCGCAGCGGCCGAAGCGCTCGTCGATGGCGGCGGCCGCGCTCGCCACGCTGCCGGCATCGCCGATGTCCACCGTCAGCGGCTGGCACTCGCCGCCAGCTTCGGCGATCTCGGCGGCCACGCGGGACAAGGCCTCGGCCTTGATGTCCAGCGCCACCACGGCGTGGCCTTCACGGGCAAAGCGCAGTGCGTAGGCACGGCCCAGGCCCTGGGCGGCGCCGGTGATCGCGACCACGCGGCGCGCGGGCACGGAACTGGATGTTGCGGTCAATGTCGTCTCCTGATGGGAACTCATGGATTTTCTTAGTTGACTTAGAATTTTAAGTTGAGCGAGTCTAGCAATCGATCGACCGGCGATCAATCTCGATTCGACGGTCGATCAAGGAAAGCACTAACCGGGCGCCATGGAAAAAATCACCCAATCGGCCACGACCACCGCCGACCTGCTGTCGGCGCGCGAAGCCTGCGAGCTTCTGGGCATCAAGTCGGCCACGCTCTACACCTACGTCAGCCGCGGCCTGATCAAGCCGCTGCGGCAGGCCGAACGCAAGCACAACCGCTACCTGCGCGAGGACGTGGAAGCGCTGCGGCTGCGTTCGAGCGTGCGCCACGGCCACGGCGCGGTGGCCGCCACCGCCATGCGCTGGGGCCAGCCGGTGATGGAGACCGCCATCTGCGAGATCGGCGAACAGGGACCTCGCTACCGAGGCCACCTGGCCATCGACCTGGTGCGCCACCCCGGGGCCTTCGAGAACGTGGCCGAACTGCTGTGGTCCGGGGTGCTGACGGACAACCGCCTGGCCTGGCCGGTGGAACCGCCGCACGTGGACCTGGCGCTGGCGCTGGACGGCATGCTTCAACAGGGGCGGATCAAGCCGCGGATGATGCGCGTGTTCTCCATCGCGGCCACCGCCCTGGGCGGCGGCACCCTGTCCGAGGAATTGCGCAGCGGCGCCCTCACGCAACGGGCACGGCAGCTGCTGTTCGCCTTCGCCGGCTGCTGCGGCGTGCTGGGTCCGCAGGGCGGCTTCGCGACGCCGCGGGGCGAGAGGCCGCTGGCGCAGCATGTGCTGCAGGCGCTGGGCGCGCCGCTGACGCCACAGGCCGAACATGCGATCAATGCGGCGCTCATCCTGGGCGCCGAACACGAGCTTTCCTCCGGCACTTTTGCCGCGCGCATCGCGGCCTCCACCGGCGCCACGCTCAACGCCTGCGTGGTCGCGGCGCTGGCCACGCACCAGGGCGCCCTGCTGGCCGGCGGCGGCGACGCGGCGGAGGAGCTGATGGACAGCATCCGGTCCCCGGCCGACCTCGACCGCCGTCTGGCGGATGCCGACCAGCGTCGCGAGCGCCTGGCCGGCTTCGGCCTGCCCATCTACCCGCAGGGCGATCCGCGCGCGGCCTGCCTGATCGAGCTGGCCCAGCGCACCGCGCCGGGGTCCGCACGGGCCGACCTGGCGTACCGCTTCATGGAGCGGGCCCGCCAGCAGCTGGGCATTCATCCCAACGTCGAGATCGGGCTGGTGGTGCTGGCCATCGCCTGGAGCCTGCCGGCGCGCACCGCCTGCGCGCTGTGGGGCATAGGCCGCACGGCCGGCTGGATCGCGCATGTGATGGAGCAGCGATTGGCAGGATTGCCGATACGCCCGCGAGGCTTGTACCAGTCGCACGGCCGCTAGGGCGCAAGCCGGTTGAGGGCCGAGCGACCGCCGATCGCGTCGGCCGCGATGATCATGCGCTGCATTTCGGAGGAGCCCTCCGTGATGAGGCGGCTGCGCGCATCGCGGTACATCAGCTCCAGCGGCAGCTCGCGCGACAGGCCCAGGCCGCCGTGGACCTGCAGCGCGCGATCGACCACGCGCATGTACATCTCGTCGGCGTGCAGCTTCACCTGCGCCGCTTCCACATGGAAATCCAGGCCTTGGTCGGCTTTCCACGCCGCGTGGTAGGTCATGAGCCTGGCCGCGTTCAGCTCGGTGGCCGAGTCGGCGATCATCCACTGGATCGCCTGGCGCTTGGCCAGCGGCTGGCCGAAGGTGCTGCGTTCGCGGGCATGCTCGATGGCCAGGTGCAGGGCGCGCTCGGCGCGGCCGATGGACTTGGGCCCGTGGATCAGGCGCCCTAGATCCAGGAATTCGCGTGCCAGCGCCCAGCCCTGCCCCGGCGCGCCCACCCGCTGCGAGGCGTGCACGACGACATCGTCGAAAACGAGCTCCCAGGGCCTGTCGGGGCTCATCAGCTCGAAGCTCTGGCCCAGGCTGAACCCGGGCGTTCCCTTGTCGATGAGGAAACAGGACACGCCCACGTCCTGGCCATCCTCGATCGTGCGGGCAAACAACTGCACGAAGTCGGCCTTGTCGGCGCTGGTGATGAAGATCTTGCGGCCGTTGATGCGGTAGCGGTCACCCTCGCGCACGGCGCGCGTGCGCATGCCTGACGGGTCGGAGCCGGCCCCGGGCTCGGTCAGGGCAAAGCAGGTGCGCTGCTCGCCCCGCACCACCGGGTACAGGTACTTCTCCTTCTGCTGCGGCGTGCAGTGGAAAAGGACGGGACCCAGGTAGGGCGTGAGCACCGTCTGGGCACGGAACGAGGGCACGTTGCATTGCGCCAGCTCCTCGAACACCAGGCACATGCCCACATGCCCGACCCCGCCGCCGCCATACGCCTCGGGCAGGTCGAAGGCCCACAGCCCCAGCTCCTTGGCGCGGCCCTGCAGCCGCCGGCGAAGCTCGTCGGGAATGTCCGGTTCGTTGGCGTATCGCGCCTCCAGCGGCATCAGCTCCTCCTGCACGAACCGGCGCACCGTGTCACGCAGCATCAGCAGTTCCGGCTCGAAGGCGAAGTTCATGCGATCACCCCCGCGCGCGACAGGCGCTCGATCTCCTGGGCCGACAGGCCCGCCTCGGCCAGCACCTCGTGCGTGTGCTCGCCCAGCACCGGCGGCGGCAGGAAGTCGCTGCGATGGTCCCCGTCGAAGCGCACGGCCCGGTGCGCCGCGCGCACCGGCCCCTCCTTCGGGTGCTCGAGGGTGTAGAAGACCTCCTGGTGGCGCACCTGCGGATCCTCGGCAAGCTCCTCGAGCCTGCGCTCGGGCGCGAAGGGCACGTCATTGGCCTCCAGCAGCGGCAGCCAGTGGGCGCGCGGCTGCGTGGCGAAGATGCGGACCAGCTCGTCGGCCAGTTCGTCGTAGCGCCTCACGCGCTCACCGCGGCCGGCGTACTTGTCCAGCAGGTGCGGTGCGCCTATGGCGGCCACCAGCCCCTCCCAGAACTTGGGCGGCGACGACAGGTGAAGGCCGATGCGCAAGCCGTCCGCGCAGGTGACGATGAACGACTGCGACGATGCGGCGCGCGAGTGGAAGCCCACCGCATTTCCGCTGGAAAACAGCTTGCCCAGGGGTTCGGTGGCAAAGGCGATCATGGACTCGAGCATGCTCACCTCCACCTTGCGCCCACGCCCGGTGCGGCCTCGCTCGGTGAGGGCGGCCAGGATGCCCAGGGCCGCGAAAACACCGGTCACCGCATCGGAGATCGCGGGGCCGGGCACGCGCGCATCGGCGCCCTGGTGGAACATCGACAGCCAGCCCGAGAGCGACTGGCCCACGTTGTCGAAGGCCGCGCGCTCGGCATAGGGGCCGCTGGCCCCGTAGCCGGTGATGCTGCAGTACACCAGTCCCGGGTTGATCGCCTTGAGCCGCTCATAGCCCAGCCCGATCTTTTCTTCCACGCCGGGTCGCACGTTCAGCAGCAGGACGTCGGCCTGCCGCACCAGAGCCTCCAGCACGCCGGCGGCCTCCGGTGCCGTGTGGTCCAGGGCCACGCTGCGCTTGTTGCGGTTGTGTGCCTGGAAATGCGAGCTGTAGAGGCCGCCGTTGAAGGCGCGGAACGGGTCGCCCCCGCCGGGACGCTCGACCTTGACGACGTCGGCGCCGAACTCACCAAGCAGCATCGCGGCGTAGGGGGCGGTGATGAAGCTGCCGAAATCCAGCACGCGAATGCCGGCCAGCACTTGTTTGTCTCTGGGGGTCATCTTGGAACGGTCGCAATCATTCGGGTTTGACACCGGTCACGCGCACCAGGCGCGCCAGCGAGGCGGACTCTTTGCGCAGGAAGGCGCTGAATTCCTCCGGGGTCGAGGGCGCGCCCACCACGCCCAGCGAGGCGAGGCGTTCCTTCACGTCGGGCTGGTTCAGGGCCGCTGCGATTTCGCGCTGCAGGCGCAGCACGGTCTCGCGCGGGGTGCCGGCCGGCGCGGCGACGCCATACCAGGTCATGAAGTCGAACTCGGCCAGCCCGGGAACCTCGGCGACGGAGGGCGTGTCCGGGAACGCCGGCTGACGCTTGGCACTCGAGACCGCCAGCGGCACCAGCTTGCCCTGGCGGACGTAGGGCGCGGCCGAGGAGGTGCCGGTGAACATGACGTCCACCTGGCCGGCGACCAGGTCGGCCAGCGCGGGCGCGACCCCCTTGTAGGGGATGTGGGTCATGAAGGTGCCCGACATCGACTTGAACCACTCCATCGACAGCTGGTGGGGCGTGCCGTTGCCGATGGAGGCGTAGTTGATCTTGCCAGGACGCTGCCGGGCCAGCGCGATCAGCTCGGGCAGCGTCTTCACGCCCAGCGAAGGGTGCGCCACCATGACCAGCGGCACGAAGACCAGCTGCGTGACCGGCGCGAAGTCCTTGACCGGGTCATACGGCAGCTTGGGGAAGAAAGTTGGGTTGATCGCGTGCGAGTCGGTGATCAGGCCGATCGTGTAGCCGTCCGGCGGCGCCTTGGCCAGCAGGTCGGTGCCGATGATGGTGCTGGCGCCGGGCTTGTTGTCCACGACCACCTGCTGGCCCATCGATGCGGCCATCTTCTGGGCCACCGGGCGCGCCACGATGTCGGTGCCGCCGCCGGGCGGATAGGGCACGATGAAACGGATCGGCTTGGCCGGATAAGGGGCCTGCGCCTGTGCACCGGCGACGGCCGGTGCAAGGACGGCGGCGACGCCGAGGCAGAGAGACTGGATGAGCCGGCGGCGACGCGAACTGCGGGTGTTGCTCGTGTTCATGGGGTTCTTGCCTTCAATCGACTTCAATCGAGCTTGACGCCCAGCTCTTTGATGTAGCTGGCGTAGCTGGCACGGTCCTTCTTCAGGAATTGCTCGAACGCGTCCGGGCCCTGGTTCAACAGCTCCAGCCCGACACCCGTGATGTAGCGGGCCTGGAACTCGGGCTTGACGATGACACGGCCCACGTCGGCCGCCACCTTGTCGATCACCGCGCGCGGCGTGCCGGCGGGCGCCACCAGGCCGAACCAGGCGCTGGATTGGAAACCGGGCATGCCCACCTCGGCGAAGGTGGGGACGTCCGGCAGCATCGCCGAGCGCTTGGGCGCGGCCACCGCGATGGCGCGCAGCTGGCCGGACTTGACCACCTGGACCACCGGCGGCACGCCGGTGAAGGCGATCTGCACCTGCCCGCCGACCAGGGCCGGCACCACGTCGGCGACGCCCTTGTAGGGCACGTGCATCAGCTTGACGCCCTTTTCCTTGGCGAAGGCCTCCGCGTCGATGTGGGCCTTGCTGCCCAGGCCATACGTGCCGTAGCTCACCTCGCCCGGACGTGCCTTGGCCTGGGCGACCAGGTCGGCCAGGCTGCGCCCCTTGAATGCGGGCCCCGCCACCAGCACCTCCAGTGTCTCGGCCACGTTGATCCCCGGCACCAGGTCCTTGGCCGGGTCGTACGGCAGCTTGATGTAGAGGTACTGGTTCGAGGACATCGTCGGGTCGTTCGCCAGCATCAGCGTGTACCCGTCGGCTGGCGACTTGGCGGTCGCGTGGGCCGCGATGATGGTGTTGCCCCCCCGGCGGTTCTCGACCACCACGGGTTGGCCCCAGTCGCGCCCAAGCTCCTGCGCGATGCCGCGCGCCAGGTTGTCGGCCAGTCCGCCGGCCGTGAACGGCACGATGATCTTCACCGGCTTGTTCGGGAAGGCCCC
>CAZTTC010000023.1:18536-27883 GCA_964616015.1 uncultured Methylibium sp.
AGCCCGTGGCCAGCGTCGCGGCCAGCGCGCCCGCCAGTGCCGCCCTCAAGAGCGTTTTCCTGGAATGCTTCATGTCGTCGTCTCCTGCTTGTGATGTTATGGGCCGATGGGCCGGCCCTGCCGTCATGAAACCTGCCGTCCCTGGCCTTGCCAGAACGGGGCGCGCAGCGCGCGTTTGTCGACCTTGTTGGTGCTGGGCACGCGGGGCAGCACCTCCATGAACTGGTAGCGGCGCGGGCGCTTGTAGCCGGCGATCCGATCGCGGCAGTGCGCGTCCAGCGCCGCGTCGTCGGCCGCGGCGCCGGGGCGCAGCACGACCGCGGCGAGCACCGACTCACCCCACTTCGGGTCCGGGATGGCGATCACCGCGGCCTCGGCCACTGCGGGATGCATCAGCAGGGCCTCCTCGACTTCGCGCGAGTAGATGTTCTCGCCGCCGGAGATGATCATGTCCTTCTTGCGGTCCACGATGAACAGGAAGCCGTCCTCGTCGAGGTAGCCCATGTCGCCGGTGTGCAGCAGGCCGTCTGTCAGGGCCTGCGCCGTGGCCTCGGGCTTGCGCCAGTAGCCCTGCATGACCGAGACGGAGCGCAGGCAGACTTCGCCCACGACGCCGGGCGCGCACTCGTGGCCGTCGTCGTCCAGGATGCAAAGGTCGGTTCCCAGGTACGGCTGGCCCGCCGAGGCCAGGCGCCCGCGCTGGCGGGCATCGCCCTCCAGCACGTGCTGGTGCTTGAGCAGTGTCGTGCCCAGGCCCGCCTCGGTCATGCCGTAGATCTGCATGAAGATGGGACCGAACACCTGGCGTGCGCGCAGCGACAGGGCAACCGACATCGGGGCCGAGGCGTAGCACACCGTGTGCAGGCTGGACACGTCATGGGGTGTCTTTTCCTGCACGTCCAGCATCATGGTGATCATGGTCGGCGCCAGGTGCGCGGCGGTCACGCGTTGCCGGGCGATGCATTGCAGGATCGCCGTGGCGTCGAACACCCGGTGCAGCACGATGGTGGCCCCCGCCACCAGGTACGTGAGCAGCTCCGGCGGCCCCCCGATGTGATAGAAGGGCATGACGATCAGCATGCGGTCGGCCTGCGATGCGCAGTGCGATAGGGCCTGCGTGCGAGCCTGCTCCAGCTGGGCCTCGTTGCCCAGCATGACGCCCTTGGGCACGCCGGTGGTGCCGCTGGTGTAGATCAGCAGGAAGGTGTCGTCGGCGCGCGCACGCAGGGCCAGCGGCTGCGGCGCGGCTTCGGCGAGCAGTGCCTCGTAGCCGATGAACCAGTCCCCGGCGACCGGCTGACGGTCGAAGCAAATGAACAGCGTGTCCCCCGGCAGGCCTGCACGCAGGGCCTCCATCCGCTCGAGGTACTCGGCTTCGAAGATCACGACCGCCGGCTCGGCGTCCTGCAGGATGGCCGCCTGCTCGGCCGCCGAGAGCCGGTAGTTCAGACCGAGGCCGATGTAGCCGCCCAGGCCGGCGGCGCCATAGACCTCGAGGTATTCGGGGCAGTTGCGCGACAGGATGGCGATGCGCTCCTGGCGCGGGTAGCCGCGCGCCGCCAGGGCGTTGACCAGGCGCCGGATCCGGTCGGCGAAGGCGCGGTGCGTGAGCGTGCGCCCCTCGAAGCACACCGCGGGGTGGTCACCGAAACAGCGCGCATTGTGCTCGATCATGTCGCCGATGATCATGTGGACTCCTTGCGTGCACGCACGCGCACCATCATCTGGGCCGTGCCCTGCTGCACCACCGCGCCGTCGTGGCGCACCAGGCGGATGCGACGATCGATGACGCCGCGTTCGCCGTCCGAGGTCAGGCGCTTGCCGGTGATTTCCACTTCCACGTGCACCGTGTCGCCCACGAAGAGGGGCGCCAGGTAGCGCCACTCGGAAAACCCGAGGGCGCCGATCACGTCGTCGCCGAAGGCCGGGAAGCGGGTGGCGATGACGGTGGCCAAGTGCAGGCCATACGAGCCCTGGAAGATGCGCCGCCCCAGGGGCGTGCCGCGTGCATAGGCCTCGTCGGCGTGGATCGGGTGCCAGTCGCCGCTGCTCATGCAGGCCTGCAGCAAATCGCCTTCGGTCAGCGTGCGTCCGGTGCTGCGCCAGGTGGCGCCCACCGCCAGCGTGTCGAAGCTGTCGCGTCGATCCATGGCGGCTCAGGCCTGCAGCGCGTGCCGCAGGAAAGCGTTGGTGCGCTCGCGCGCCAGCGCGATGTCGGCCGGGGCGCCGCGCGTGTAGAAGCCGTGGTCGGCGCCAGGGTACAGGTGCATCTCGACACCCTTGCCCTTCACCGCCTCGGCAATCTGGCGCCGCGCAGCCTCGGGCACATACGGGTCCTGGTCGCCGAAATGCAGCATCAGGGGAGCGCGCAGCGCGCCCGCGGCCTCCAGGAGCTTTTCGATCCCCACGCCGTAGAAGCCGACGACGGCGTCCACGCCGGGCAAGGTCGCGGCCAGATAGGCGAGCTTGCCGCCCAGGCACAGGCCCGAGACGGCAATGCGGCCCCGGAAGTCGGCGCGGCCGCGAACATGCTCGGCCGTGCTGGCGATGTCCGCCAGGCCGTCTTCGTCCTGGTAGCGGCCGAGAAAGCCGAAGGCCTTCTGCAGGTCCTCCTTCGAATGGGAAAGCTCCACGCGAGGCTGCATGCGCCAGAACAGGTCGGGCGCATAGGCGAGATAACCGTCCTGGGCGAAACGGTCGGCCACGGCGCGCACGGGCGCCGTGACGCCGAAGATCTCCTGCAGCACGATCACCGCATGGCCGTTGGGCCGGTCGGGCTCGCTGACGTAGGCCTCGAAGGCGCCGCCGTCACGGGCGGCAATGGTCTCGTAATGGGTCGCCATGGATGTCCTCACACGGTGTAGCGACCGGCCAGCACTTCGCGGGCGATCGCGCTCTTGTGGATTTCCACCGTGCCGTAGCCGATGGACATGCCGCGCACATCGCGGAAGTGGCGCTCGTAGGGGTACTCCTCGGACAGGCCATAGGCCCCCGCCAGCTGCATGGCCTCGTTGGTCACCCGCACCGCCATCTGGTTGACGTAGGCCTTGGTGATCGAGGTGTCGGCGATGCTGGGCTGGCCCGCGTCCACCCGCATGGCGGCGCGATACAGCAACGCGCGCGCCGCCTCGATGTCCATGGCCATGTCTGCCAGCTTCCACTGCAGGCCCTGCTGCTCGGCCAGGGGCTTGCCAAATTGCACACGGTCCTTGAGGTGGGCCACGATGGATTCGAAGGCCGCCTGCGCCACGCCCAGGCAGACGGTCGGATTGCCCGACAGCCGGTCGGCGTCCAGCACCGCCAGCAGCTCGCGCATGCGGCCGGCCTCCAGCAACAGCTGGCTGGCCGGAACGCGGCAGTCGTCGAACACGAGCTCGGCCATGCCGGTGCCGCGCAGGCCCAGCAGGTCGAGGTGGCGCCCGATGGAAAAACCCGGCGTGCCGCGCTCGACCAGTACCGCGCCCACGCCCTTCATGCCCGGTTCGGGCCCGAGGCGCACCAGCACCAGGAACAGGTCGGCCACCAGGGCGGCGGTACACCAGAGCTTGCTGCCGCGGATCACCAGCTCGTCGCCCTCGCGAACGGCGCGGCACTGCACGTTGCCGACGTCGGAGCCGGCGTTGGGCTCGGACATGCTCCAGGCGGTGAGCAGCTCGCCGCGGGCGATGCGCGGCAGGTAGTGGCGCTTGTGCGCCTCGCTGCCGATCCCCAGGATGGCTCTCGGCGTGGCGCCGTCGGTGCAGGAAAACAGCATCGCCGTGTTGGCACAGGCGCGGGCGATTTGCTCGGCCACCAGCACGTTCTCCACCAGCCCCAGGCCGTTGCCGCCGTACTGCGCAGGCAGGAACAGGCCGGTATAGCCATGTTCGGCCAGCACGCGGATGTTCTCCACCGGCGGGCGCAGCTCGCGGTCGGCACGGGCCGCACCCGAGGCAAAGCGTTCGCGCGCCAGGGCGCGAACGCTGTCGCGGATCATGCGCTGTTCGTCGGTCAGTCCGAGGTCTTGCATCGACACCTCACCACTGAACGTGAGAGGAGGACTCCTCCTCGGTGCGCTCCCAGATCTCGCGTGCGATTGGGTTGCGCAGTTCCTCGGCGATGTGGCCCACGATCCCGACGCACCGGCCGATCACCGCCAGGCCGCGGCACAGGCGCCAGGGAATGCCCATCTCGCTCGAGAGTGCCCCGATGGCGCCGGTGGCATTGACCGGCAGTTGCCCGGGCTTGCCTAGCGCGCGCTCTGCGCTCGCGGCGACGTGCTGCATCAGCTTCACGTAGCGGCCGCTGAGCCCATGCTCGGCCGCCAGCTCGAACAGACGGGTGGCGCGCGGGTCCACCGGCTTGTGCAGGTTGTGGCCGATGCCCGGAATCGGCTGGCGCCCCTCGCGAAGCCTGGCCACCAGCCGGTCCGCCAGGGCAGGCAGCTCGTCATCGGGCAGCTCGGCGGACGGGTCGGACAGCGCCTCCTGCAGCAGCCGTGCCGAGCCCTCGGCCGTCCCCGCGAAGGTCGTCCCCATGCCCAGCAGGCCCGAGGCCACCGCGCCCTGCAGCGATTCGGGGGCGCCGAGGTAGGTCAGGCGCGCGGCGATGACCATGGGCGTCATGCCGTGCTCCACCAGCGTCGCCAACATCGCGTTGAACACCACCGACTCGGCGGGCGTGGGCAGCCGCCGCTGGATCTCGAGGAAAGCGAAATCGCCCAGGTTGAGCTTGCCCATGATGTCCTGCATCAGGTCCAGGCCCTGGACCCGGATGCGGGTGGGGTCGCTCGCCCCCATGTCCGAACGCAGCGGCTTGCGCTCACGTTTCATTCTTCTGTCTCCTGTTCATCAGTGGTGCCGGCAATCTACGGGACGCGGCTCTTCCATCCAATCGATGACCGTCATTTAGACTATTCATGCAATGGATGTCGAAAAGCTGGACCTGAACTTGCTGCGCGTGTTCGATGCGCTGATGGAAGACGGCAACCTCACGCGGGCCGGCTACCGGCTGGGGCTGTCCCAGCCGGCGATGAGCCACGCGCTGGGCCGGCTGCGCAAGCGCACCGGCGATGCGCTGTTCGTACGGGTTCCTACCGGCATGGAGCCCACCAACCTGGCGCTGCGCATCGCGCCCTCGGTGCGCGAGGGCCTGCGCATGCTGGAGGGCGCGATGGAGGGCGAAGCGAAGTTCGATCCGGCGACCTGCAAGCGCACCTTCCAGATCCTGATGAGCGACATCGGCGAGCTGGTTTACCTGCCGAGACTGGTCCGCCGGCTCAAGGACGTGGCGCCGTCGGTGGATATTCGGGTGCTCCAGCTACCACGGGAGTCCTACGCGGAAGCCTTCATCAGCGGTGAGGCCGACCTGGCGATCGGCTTCCTGCCGGCCTTGCGTGCGGGCTTCTACCAGCAGAGGCTCTACACGGACAGCTACGTCTGCGTGGTGCGCGAGGACCACCCGCGCATCGGTGACGCCATCACGCTCAAGCAGTTCGTGGAGGAATCCCATGTCCTGATCGAGCCAGGCGGCTCGCGCTTCATGTCGATGGCGCAGCAGAATTCGACCACCTCGCTGATCGAGCAATACCTGGCGGAGCGCGGGCTGGTCCGCCGCTTTGCCTTGCGGGTGCCGCACTTCATGGTGGTTCCGGACATCGTGCAGTCGACCGACCTGATCGCGACCATCCCCAGCTATGCCATCGTCCACTCACGTGCGCGCTCGGGGCTGAAGCTGCTCACTCTGCCGCTGGAGATGCCCCAGTTCGAAATCCGCCAGTTCTGGCACCAGCGCAGCCACGACGATCAGGGCAACCGGTGGCTACGGGGGCTAATCTCGGAACTGTTCACGGAGGACTGAAGCCGTCCGACGGAATCGTGGCCGGGGTGAACGAATGGCCACGCCGGCGAGTTGAAGTGATCCACCAGGTGATCGCCCAGCGTGCAGAGATGGCCGCCGTCACAGATCTGTACCGCTTTGCTGCAAGTGACCTGCTCCGGTTTCTACGCGCGAGAAGGCGGCCTGCTGGGCTCGCGATGTGCAATCCGCTTTACTCGAACAAAGCAGACGGAAGCCGTGAAGGAGAGTGATCCAAACCGTGGGAGGCCAGCAGGTGGATGAACTCGCATAAGGCTGGCCGAAAACGGTACTCTGGAGGCACCGCTAACACACGGAGGCTCTGCATGAAATTGATCATTGAAGCTCGGTTCGAGGACGCTGGCGGCGTTTCCGGCCCGCCGATGGTCGTTGGCGAGATTGAGCGCCATGATGGCAATCTCGCCGACCTTGGACTGACTTTGGCGCAGGGGCGAGATTTGCTCGGTCCGGTGCAGTCCAGATTGGTGTCGCAGCAGGCACTTGCCCACAAGGACACTCGCTCTATCATCGTTCGCACAGTCTTCGGCAAAATGGCGATCCTGAGCCCACGTTGGTGGGTGTGCCGATGCGGGACGCAAGGCCGACGGGAGTCTTTCAGTCCAATGAGCAAGGTACTTACTCGTCGCACGACACTGGAACTCGAGTGTCTTCAGACAAAATGGGCAGCCCACCTGCCGTACCGACAGGCCAACTCGCTGCTGAAGGAGGTCCTGCCGCTGAACCAGGCCATGTCCTTCGGCACGACTCGGCGCCGTGTCCTAGCGTTGGGCCAGCGCCTCGATCAGACGGTCGAACACGACATCGCTCAACACCGCAATCGCGCCTGCGCCAGCGTTGAGTCGCGCGAGTCGAAGGACGTCGCCTGCGTTGCAGTTGATTCCGCCTGGCTGACCCTCTATGCCAGCCCGAAAAGCCGCCGGGCGCAGCACGCCGATGAGCAACTTCATCCCCTGCGGATGAAGCAGGTCTGGTCTCACCTCGTCAATATCGTCGCCGGCCGAGCAACATTCGCGCGCCGCCCCGCGCGGTTGTACGGCTACGTGCACAACGAGGTTGCCTCAGCAGCCGATAGGCTTGATCAGTTCTTGCGTGCTGGAGGCGTCCAGCCCGACGAGCGTCTCACCGTGATCAGTGACGATGCCGGTGAGTTCGTCAAGTCCGTCCGGGGCAGCGAACTGGCAAGAGGTCGCATTCTGGACTGGTTTCACATAGCGATGAAGTTCAAGGCAGCAGAGAATTCTGTTCGCGGCAGCAAGCACTTCGAGCTGCATGAGCGAGATAGGGTGTGCGATTGGCTGCACAAGGCCCAGTGGCTCGTCTGGCACGGCAAGGGCCGCCAGGCTGTAGCCAGGATCAAGGGCATCGACGAAGAGCTGTTGGCCAGACCCTAGCACGAGGACACGACCCTGTGGTGGAACCTGCGCCGACTGTATTTCTACATCGACAACAACGATTCGACCCTGGTCAACTACGGTGCCAGGTACCGCAGGGCCTGCCGATCAGCAGCAGCATCGCGGAGTCGGCAGTCAACCTGTTGGTGGGTCACCGAATGGCCAAGAAGCAGCAGATGCGCTGGACCAACGAAGGGGCACACCATCTCATTCAGGTTCGTGTGGCTGCGTTGAACGGTGAACTCACGCCACAGCGACTGGCAGCGCTTTCCAGGATGCCTTGCGCGAACGCTTCCCAGACTCGTCAGGTCGCTTAAGGCCTCCCACGGTTTGGATCACTCTCGCGTGAAGTGTAGTAATACTGTTACGAATACGACGTAAAAGTGTGACTCTGGACGTCATTGCCTCCGAAATCACGGAGCGGCTCAATATAAACCATTGATTTATATGGAGATCGTTGTACTAATTCTGTGACTTCGTCGCAAAAGTGCCGTCCGGCACTGGACCGCGTCCACTCGACCTCCGACCCTCGGGTTGCCAGGGCACTTCAAAGCGTCCGCTGCTGCCCACAGCGGAGGCAAGTCAGGTCGCCACCGCCGCCGTACCCAGCTCGAAACGCAGCGACGTTCCCAACGCTGCACTGGCACGGGCCAGCGTTGCCAGAGTAACGCTGGTGTCCTTCTCGTCGAGCAAGCGGTTCACGACCATGCGACTCGTATGCATGCGCGCGGCCATCTCGGTCTTGGTGACCTTTTGAGCCTTCATGGACTGTGCGATCTGCCAGGCTATCACACGCTTCACAGCAGCGGCCATGGCCTCTTCACGCAAACCATCCTCGTCGAGAAAGTCATCAAAATCGCTGCCGATGTGCTTGTTCATAATGAGCTCCTACAGCTTCTTTAGGCGATTGCGGGCGGTCTTCAACTCGTTGTCCGGCGTCTTCTGAGTCTTCTTCACAAAGCCGTGCAGCAACACCATCTGCCCACCCTTTGCGGAGAAAAGCACGCGCGCAATGCCGTCGGCAATATCGCAGCGCACCTCCCACAACCCCGGCTCCATCTTGCGCACCAGCGGCATGCCCAAGGGCCACCCGTATTGGACAGTCTTGATGTCGATGCCGATGGTCTTTCGGTCTTCCACCGTCAACTCGCGCAACCACTCCCGCACAGGTTCGGTGCCGGCCTCGGTGCGAAAAAAGACAACCGAGAGAATTGGCTCGTCCATGCGGCAATGGTATCAAAATAAATACACTCTTGTGCGATCAGCGCTGGGGCCAATCACAATGCACAGCGAAATGCCTCGTGTGTCTTCCCTGCTCGACCCGCCCTTCTGGCACGGGCCATCACCGCTCGAATGTGCTTGCGGCATCGCTCAGCAACAATGTGAAAACGCATCACCAGCAAATCAAGAATCGCCCGCCCGCACACCAACTGTTGTTCGACTCCGAAGTGCGCAAGCCAGTGCACGACTGCGGTCGGTGGGTGCAGGCTGGGGACAATGAGCGACTGCGGGTGTGTCATGCCCTGCCACCTCATCGCCGCCATCATCCATGCCACGACGGCGGCGTCGCTGGCACAAGCGGCCACGGTGCCACTGGCTGGCTCAAAGCTGTGGCTGATGCGCAGAATCGCCGCAGTCGCACAAGAGCCGATGGAGCGGCGGGCGCGCCGCAGCAACGCCTTGATCAGCACCTCGCAATCAAACAGCAGGTCGCGCGTCGTGTGCTCAACTGGCGAACCATAGGGGGGCAACCTGCGCGCATCAGCGCCCAGGATAAAACGGCGAGTCAAGATGCTGTGCCGACTTGGATAGCTTGGCGCACGTCGCCGTGGCCGCCTCAGCGGTGTGACCTCTGCCTGCACGTCCCACGACCATTCGATTGGTGGCACGAGGATGGGCAGAACCATGGTTTCACCTACCCACTCTGGGTGCTCTCGCGCACCGTCTGTCGCGAGGCCACATAGCCGGAATCACGAACGGCGCGCTCCCAGTGCCCCTCCGTCGGCTCAAAGCCCAGCGTGTCCCACAGGGGGCCGTTAAGCAGAACCGTCTCCACAGCACGCGTGAAGTAGTCCATAGGAACCTCAACAGCCCCGGGCA
>CAZTTC010000024.1:0-27882 GCA_964616015.1 uncultured Methylibium sp.
TCGCGCGGCTCGCTCTGGTCATCCGTTGCTTGACTTCGGGGGAAGCCCTTGTAGTGATAGCTGAGCGGCGGACGCCGGGAAGGCGCTTGGCCCGCGCGACGGATGATGACACTGGCCGGTGCGCGGGCCAAGTGCCTTGCCGGTGGCTGTCCGCTCGAGCGACCAGTTAGGCAGCACGGCAGCTTGGGAAGACAGAGACCGAGACGAACCACGAGCGCCTTCCCGGAGACTTGCAGACCAAACTGGTTGTTTGTGCCTCGGCGATAGCAGGTGGAACGCGAAGAACGAGCGAAGGCCGAGGACCTGAATAGCGAGCCTGAATCGAAGCCGTGCCTTCGCGGCCCATGGCCGCGCAGCGACGGCGGCGTACTTCTGGCATTACCCGCTGGTGCCTAACTACAAATGGTGATGACGTGGCACCGAGACCGATGCGGCCTATTGCGCCGTGACGGATCGGATGCTACGTGCTTGGCTCTCCTCTAGAAACCCCCTCCTCGGACCTGCCGAGGAGGGGGCATCGGCGGTGCGATAGGCCGCCTAAATTTGGGCGGATGGAAGCTGACAGCGGCGCGCCCGCCTCGCCCCCGACCGACCCGCCCCGGCTGCTGACCCGGGTGCGCCAGGCCATCCGCCTCCGGCACTACTCCTACCGGACCGAGCAGGCCTATGTGGACTGGGTCAAGCGCTTCGTGATCTTCCACGGCAAGCGCCACCCGGCCGAGATGGGGGCCGCCGAGGTGGAAGCCTTCCTGAGTCACCTGGCGACCGAACGCGGCGTCGCCTCGTCCACTCAGGGCCAGGCGCGCTCCGCCCTGCTGTTCCTCTACAAGCAGGTGCTGGGCGCCGACTTGCCGTGGCTGGTCAACGTGGTCAGCGCGCGCGCATCGCGGCGCCTGCCGGTCGTGCTGACACCGCGCGAGGTGCAGGCGCTGCTGGGCGAGATGAACGGCGCCATGGGCCTGATCGCGGCCCTGCTCTACGGGACCGGCATGCGCGTGCTGGAGGGCTTGCGCCTGCGCGTCAAGGACGTCGAGTTCGAGCGCCGCGAGATCCTGGTCCGCCAGGGCAAGGGCAGCAAGGACCGCGTGACCGTGCTGCCCGAGAATCTGATCGCACCGCTGCGCCAGCAGATCGACACGGCGCGCACGCTGCACGCGCAGGACCTGGCCGCCGGTCACGGGGCGGTCTGGCTGCCCGACGCGCTGGCGGTCAAGTACCCGCGGGCGGCCACGGCCTGGGGCTGGCAGTGGGTCTTTCCCAGTCCGCAGCGATCGGTGGACCCGCGCAGCGGGGTCGAGCGACGGCACCACGTGCTGGAGCAGACGGTGCAGAAGGCCGTCGCCGGCGCCGCCCGCCGCGCGGGCATCGTCAAGCCCTGCTCGCCGCACGTGCTGCGCCATTCCTTCGCCACCCACCTGCTGCAGGACGGCTACGACATCCGCACGGTGCAGGAGCTGCTGGGCCACGCCGACGTCAAGACCACGATGATCTACACGCACGTGCTGATGAAGGGCGGCCGCGGCGTGAAGAGTCCGCTCGACCGCATCTGATCCACGCCCCCGGCCGCCGGCGTCCCTGCGTCCGTGCGTCCGTCACGGGGATGCTGCGGCGATGCCTGGATACTCGGCGCATGACTCCGTCTGCACGCGCTCCTGCCGCCCCGTCCCGATCCTGGCTGCTTCGACTGCGCCTCGCGCTGGCAGCGCTGTCGCTGTCGGTCGCCACCGCCGCCTGCGCGCAGGCGCCCGTCGTCGCCAAGCCCGCGACCAAGGCGCCACCCGCCGCGGTGGTCACCCAGCCCGCGCCACCCGAGGAGCGCGACCCGGTCCCCGGCTGGATGGGCCCCGGCTACGCGGTGCCGATCGGCGGCGCGCTGAAGTACGACAACGCCGAGATCTGGTCGCGGCTGGTGCAGCTGTCGGGCGGCGAGGGCACGCGCTGGCTGGTGATCCCGACGGCGGCCGCCAACCCGCAGGCCACCGGGGCGCGCATCGTCGACGCGCTGCAACGCTACGGCGCCAAGGCCGAACTGCTGCCGGTGGCGCCGCGCCTCAGCGGCCGCGACGCCGCCGCCGACGCCCGCGACCCGGCGCTCGTTGCCAAGGTGCGGCAGGCGCACGGCGTGTTCTTCGCCGGCGGTGCGCAGGCGCGCATCACCGACACGCTGCTGCCCGACGGCCAGCGCACGCCGCTGCTCAACGCGATCTGGGAGCTGTACCTCAGCGGCGGCGTGGTGGCCGGCACCAGCGCGGGCGCCGCGGTGATGAGCGAGACCATGTTCCGCGACGCCGCCGACGTGCTGGCGGTGCTGAAGGCCGGCAAGGTGATCGAGGGCCAGGAGATCGACCGCGGCCTGGGCTTCGTCGGGCCGGAGCTCTTTGTCGACCAGCATTTCCTCAAGCGCGGGCGCATCGGCCGCATGCTGCCGCTGATGCTGCAAAAAGGCTACAAGCTCGGCATCGGCGTCGAAGAGAACACCGGCGCCATCATCCGCGGCAGCGAGATCGAGATCATCGGCGCCAAGGGCGTGGTGCTGGTGGACCTGAGCCAGGCCAAGCAGGACCCCGACCTGCCGGCCTTCAACCTGCGCGACGCGAGGCTCACCTACCTGGACCGCGGCGACAAGCACGACTACAAGACCGGCGTCACCACGCCGGCGCCCGAAAAGCTGGCCGGCAGCCTGATCGACCCGAACGCGGCTGACTTCCGGCCCTACTTCCGGCGCATGCCCTTCGTGCCCGACATCCTGGGCGACAGCGCCATCGCCAACGCGATGGGCAACCTGATCGACAACCGCGAGAACGAGGCGCTGGGGCTGGCGTTCTCGGGCATCCCGCGGGCCGACGATCCGCAGCCCGACCTGGGCTTCGAGTTCCGCCTCAAGCGTGGCCCGGACAGCCGCGGCTGGTACACCGGCGCCTTCGGCGACGAGGCCTACACGGTGCTGAACCTGCGGCTCGACGTGACGCCGGTGACGATGCGCCGGCCGCTGTACGGGCCGATGGTCACGCCGCTGCCCCCGCCCTCACCCGCGGCCGACCCACCGGCCACGCGGCCCGCGGCACCGGCGGCCCGCACCTTGCGTTGAGCCGCGCACCGGCCCGCGCCGGCAGCACCCGGCCCGCGGCCCGCTAGCATCGGGCCTGTCGCCCCACCCGCACCCGAGGTTGTCTCCCATGAACCGACGCGCCCTGCTCGCCCTGCCGCTGCTCCTGCTCGCCGCCGCCCAGGCGCCGGCCCTGGCGGCCGACTGGAAGAAGGTCCGCATCGCCGTCGAAGGCGCCTACCCGCCCTTCAGCGAGGTCACGCCCAGCGGCGAGCTGAAAGGCTTCGACATCGACATCGCCCGCCTGCTGTGCGAGCGCATGCAGGCCGACTGCACGCTGGTGCAGCAGGACTTCGACGGCATGATCCCGGCGCTGCAGGCGCGCAAGTTCGACGCCATCGTCGCGTCGATGTCGATCACGCCCGAGCGCAAGAAGCAGGTCGCCTTCAGCGACAAGTACTACAACACGCCGGCGCGCTTCGTCGTCAAGACCGGCAGCAGCCTGCAGATCACGCCCGACGGCCTGAAGGGCAGGAAGATCGGCGTGCAGCGCTCGACCATCCACGACCGCTACGTGAGCGAGATGTTCAAGGGCGCGCAGGTGGTGCGCTACACCAAGCAGGACGAGGTCTTCCTCGACCTGGCGGCGGGGCGCATCGACGCGACGCTGCAGGACTCGGTGGCCGCCGACGTCGGCTTCCTGAAGACGCCGCTGGGCAAGGGCTTCGGCTTCACCGGCCCGTTCTACGACGACCCCAAGTTCTTCGGCGACGGCGCGGGCATCGCGATGCGCAAGGCCGACACCGACCTGCAGGCCAAGTTCAACGCCGCCATCAAGGCGGTCCGCGCCGACGGCAGCTACAAGAAGCTGCAGGACAAGTACTTCGACTTCGACGTCTACGGCAAGTGATGGTCCACCCCCGTTGCGCCTGCGCCGCGCCCCGAGGGCCGAGAAGCGGCCCCTTGCGGGTTCGAGGGGGCGCCGCTGGCGGACCGGCAGAGCCGGATCCGCGGCGGCCGCTGGGGCGGGGATCTGCATCGGGCCGGTCACCCGTCAGGCACTGATGCTGCACGGCTACGGCCCGTCGCTGCTGCAGGGCACGCTGCTGACGCTGGCGGTGGCCCTGGCCTCGCTGGCCATCGCGATGCTGCTGGGCTTGGCGGGCGCGAGCGCGCGGTTGTCGCGGTCGCGGGTGCTGCAGGGGCTGGCGCTGGTCTACACGACGCTGATCCGCGGCGTGCCCGACCTGGTGCTGATGCTGCTGGTGTTCTACGGCGGGCAGCTCGCGGTCAACGAGCTGGCGACGCGGCTGGGCCACGAGGGCTATGTCGACGTCAACCCCTTCGTCGCCGGCGTGCTGACCATCGGTTTCGTCTTCGGCGCCTACCTCAGCGAGACCTTCCGCGGCGCCTTCCTCGCGGTGCCGGCCGGCCAGCGCGAAGCGGGCCTCGCCTACGGCATGAACCGGTGGCAGGTGCTGCGCCGCATCCTGCTGCCGCAGATGCTGCGCCACGCGCTGCCCGCGCTGGGCAACAACTGGCTGGTGCTGGTCAAGAGCACCGCCATCGTCTCGGTCATCGGCCTGGCCGACATGATGCAGCGCGCCGGCCAGGCAGCCGGCGCGACGCGCGAGCCCTTCGTCTTCTACGCGGCCGCGGCCGTGATCTACCTGGCGATCACCTCGGTGAGCGAGCTGGGGTTCAAGCTGCTGCAGCGGAGGTTGTCGGTCGGCGTGCGGAGTGGGGTGCTGTGATGTGCGGCTCAGCCGGGGCCGGGCGTGGCATGTACCGCCCGCACACCACGAGCGTGGCAGCGCGGCAGGCGGTGCGCGGTGCGGGCGCGATTGGGGGCGACGAGGAGCACAGGACCGCGGTCGGCGCGCGCAGCGCGCTGCGTGAACTGATCCGCCGCGTTTGTCAGAGCGCAGTGAGCAAAGCGAACGTAGCGAGTTATGCGGCGCGACCTCGGTCCGCGCACCGCAGTGCAGTCGGCGCCCCGCGCCGACCGCCCCCTCTCGCGCCAGCGCCGCGCACCGCCTGCCGCGCCCACCCGAACCCGGCGCACGCATGAACTTCGAAGCGATCACCGAGAGCCTCCCGCTCTACGCCAACGGCCTGTGGATCACGCTGCAGCTGCTGGTCGTGTCGCTCGCCGCCGGGCTGCTGGCCGCGCTGCCGCTGGCCGTGTTGCGCGTGCAGCGTTCGCGCTGGTTGCACGGCCCCGTGTGGTGCTTCACCTACGCGATCCGCGGCACGCCGCTGCTGGTGCAGCTCTTCCTCGTCTACTACGGCCTGGCGCAGTTCGAGCTGGTGCGCGACAGCATCGCCTGGCCGTGGCTGCAGTCGGCCTGGTTCTGCGCCTGGCTGGCCTTCGCGATCAACACCTGCGCCTACACGACCGAGATCCTGGCCGGCGCGCTCAAGGCCACGCCGCACGGCGAGGTCGAGGCGGCGCGCGCTCTGGGCTTGTCGCGCGCCCGCGTGTGGCGGCGCATCCTGCTGCCGTCGGCGCTGCGGCGCGCGATCCCCGCCTACGGCAACGAGGTGGTGCTGATGCTGCACGGCACCTCGCTCGCCAGCGTCGTGACCCTGCTCGACCTGACGGGTGCGGCGCGCGAGGTCAACTCGCGCCACTACCTGCCCTTCGAGGCCTTCCTGACCGCCGGCGCGATCTACCTCGCGCTGACGCTGGCGATCGTGGGCGTGCAGCACGCGGCCGAGCGCCGCTGGCTGGCGCACCTGCGCCCGCGCACCTGACATGGACCCCCCCCCCCGTTGCGGCTACGCCGCTGCCCCTCGAGGCGGCGCCGCTGACGGCCCGGCCGCGCCGGGCCGTGGCGGCCGCTGTCCGGGCCGCGGTCGTGCCCTGCCTGGAGAGGGCGGCGCCGTCGATCACTGAAACTACGCCCATGCAACGCCGCGACCACCCCCTGCCCGAACGCACGCTCGGCACCGCCCGCCGACTCAGCAGCTTCCACTACGGTCCCACCGACCGCGACCGCAAGGTCTACGTCCAGGCCTCGCTGCATGCCGACGAGCTGCCGGGCATGCTGGTGGCCCACCACCTGCGCGAGCGCCTCGCCGCGCTGGAAGCCGCGGGCCGGCTGCGCGCCGAGATCGTCGTGGTGCCGCTCGCCAACCCGATCGGTCTGTCGCAATGGCTGCTGCGCAGCCCGATCGGCCGCTTCGAGCTGGGCAGCGGCGAGAACTTCAACCGCCTCTACCCGGCGCTGCGCGACGCGGTGTGGGCCCGCATCGAGCCGGCCCTCGGCAGCGACGCCCAAGCCAATGCGCAGCTCGTGCGCGCCGCGCTGCGCGAGGCCTGCGCCACGCTGCCCGCCGAGGACGAGCTGAGCGCCCTGCGCCGCACGCTGCTGACGCTGGCCTGCGACGCCGAGGTCGTGCTCGACCTGCACTGCGACGCCGAGGCGGTGCTGCACCTCTACACCGGCACGCCGCTGTGGCCGCAGTGCGAGCCGCTGGCCCGCCTGATGGGCGCCGAGGCCACGCTGCTGGCGCTGGAGTCGGGCGACCAGCCCTTCGACGAGGCCTGCTCCTCGCTGTGGTGGGATCTGGCGCGGATGGCGTCGGAGCGGGCCGGCGCGTCGCGCCCCATCCCGCCGGGCTGCCTGTCGGTCACGGTCGAGCTGCGCGGCATGGCCGACGTGAGCCACGCCCTGGCGCAGCGCGACGCGCAGGCGCTGGTCGACTTCCTGGTCCACCGCGGACTGATCGACGGCGAGGCGCCGGTGCTGCCACCGCTCGCACACGAGGCCACGCCGCTGGCCGGGTCGATGCCGGTCATGGCCACGGCGAGTGGCGTGCTGGCCTGGCACGTCGAGCCCGGCACCTGGGTGCACGAGGGGCAGCCGCTGTGCGACGTGATCGACCCGGTCGAGGGCCGCGTCGCCACGCTCGCGAGCCCGGTCGAAGGCCTGTTCTACGCGCGCGACAACCTGCGCTTCGTCACCGCCGGCACGCGCGTGTGCAAGGTGGCGGGCCGCGAGCCGCGACGCAGCGGCAAACTCCTGAGCGCATGACATGAGCGAGCTCAAGCTGCAGGCCCTGGACATCCACAAGCGCTTCGGCACGCACGAGGTGCTGCGCGGCGTCACGCTCGCGGCGCGGGCCGGCGACGTGATCACCGTGGTCGGCTCCAGCGGATCGGGCAAGAGCACGCTGCTGCGCTGCCTCAACCTGCTGGAGCAGCCGCACCGGGGCCGGCTGCTGATGCACCGCGACGGCGGCGCCGAGGAGCTGGCGCTGGCGCCCGACCGCGACGGCAGCCTGCGCGCGCGCGATGCCGCGCAGCTGCAGCGCTGGCGCGCGCGGCTGGCGATGGTGTTCCAGAACTTCAACCTCTGGCAGCACCTGACGGCGCTGGCCAACGTCACCGAGGCGCCGATGCAGGTGCTGGGCCTGTCGAAGGCCGAGGCCACCGAGCGCGCGATGGCGCTGCTGGCGCGCGTGGGCGTCGCGCACCGCGCCGCGATGTACCCCACCCACCTGTCCGGCGGCGAGCAGCAGCGCGTCGCCATCGCGCGCGCGCTGGCGATGGAACCCGAGGTGATGCTGTTCGACGAGCCGACCTCGGCGCTCGACCCCGAGCTGGTCGGCGAGGTGCTGAAGGTGATGCGCGACCTGGCGGCCGAGGGCCGCACGATGATCGTCGTGACGCACGAGATGGGCTTCGCGCGCGAGGTCTCCAACCACACGCTGTTCCTGCACCAGGGCGTGGTCGAGGAACAGGGCTCGCCGCGCGAGGTGCTGGTGGCGCCGAGGAGCGGGCGCCTGCGCGCTTTCCTGTCCGGCGGACTCAAGTGACACGCCACGCAAGGAGCGGCTCATGCAGAACCTGGTCCTCGACGAGATCCGTGCGCTGGTGTTCGACGTGTTCGGCACCGTCGTCGACTGGCACGGCGGCGTCCTGCAGGTCGACTGGCACGCCTTCGCGCTGGCCTGGCGCGAAGGCTACGCACCGGCGCTGGAGCGGGTGCGCGCCGGCAGCATCGCGTGGGCCAACCTCGATCGCCTGCACCGCAGCATCCTCGACGAGCTGCTGCCGCGCTTCGGCCTCGACGGCCTGCCCGAGTCGGACCTGAAGCACCTCAACCGCGTCTGGCACCGGCTCGACCCCTGGCCCGACGCGCGGCCCGGCCTGCTGCGCCTGAAGGCCGGCCGCGTGATCGCGACGCTGTCCAATGGCCACGTCGCGCTGTTGGTGAACCTGGCCCGGCATGGCGAGCTGCCCTGGGACTGCATCCTGTCGGCGGAGCTGTTCGGCACCTACAAGCCCGAGCTGCTGGTCTACCGCCGCGCCGCGGCCCTGCTCGGCTTTGCGCCGGAGCAGGTGATGATGGTCGCGGCCCACCCCTCCGACCTGGCCGCTGCCCGCCAGGCCGGCCTGCGCACTGCCTACGTGCCGAGGCCGGCCGAGCGCGGCGAGCCCCAGGCCTTCACGGCGGCGCCGTCGGCCGACTTCGACCTGACGGCCGCGGACTTCGAGGATCTGGCGCGCCAGCTGGGCCTGTAGCGCCGGTGGCGGCCCGGCCTCACTGGCCGCGCAGCACGTCCAGCACGTCCGAGCGGAACTCGCGCCGGTAGAGGATGGTGACCACGCAGGCCGTCGCCAGCATGAAGGTCAGCGGCGAGAAGAACCAGCCGATCGCCGCGAAGGCCATGTAGTAGGCGCGCAGGCCGTCGTTGAAGGTCTCGGCGGCCAGACCCACCACGCGCCCCGCACGGTCGGCGAAGGCCTCGCGCGAGAGCTCGGCATTGCGCTCGAACTCCCTGGCCTCGGGCGCCGACGCGACCAGCAGCGCGCCGAAGGTGTACTGCCGCAGGCTCCAGGTGAAGCGGAAGAAGGCGTAGACGAAGATGCCGGTCAGCAGCAGCAGCTTCAGGTCGAACACCAGCGTCGACGTGCGCACGGCGAACGGGATCTCGCGCACCAGCTCGGTCGCCTTCTCGCTGGCGCCCAGCGCGGCCAGCAGACCGCCGATGATGAGGATGGTGGTCGACGCGAAGAAGCTCGGGCTGACCGACAGGTTCTGCACCACCACGCCGTCGATCACCCGCACCTCGCGGTGCGTGACCTGCAGCATCCACTGGCGCCGGATGCGGTTGGTGGCCGCCAGGATCGAGGCATGCGTCGCGGCGCGCCGCCTGGCGAACATCGCATAACCGACCCAGGCCGCGAAGAAGCCCCCCACCGCCACCCAGTCGATCCAGGGCAGCAGCGCCAGGACGGCGGGCAGCGAGAAGCCGGTGGCGGAGATCATGCGGCGATGCTAGCGGCTGGCGCGCCGGGCGCGGCAGCGCTTCGCTAGCATCGGCGTCTCGGCGCGACGGCCGCGCCGCCACGGAGATGCCCATGCGGCGATGGACACCACGACGCGCGCTCGGCCCGGCCCTGCTGGTCGGCGCACTGGTCGGCCTGCTGGCGGGCGGCGCCGACACGGCAGCGGCCGACACCGCCCGCACCCAGCGCCTGCTGGTCGGCTTTCCGGCCGGCGGCGGCAGTGACGCGATCGCGCGGCTGCTGGCCGATCCGCTGAAGGACGCGCTCGGCGCGCCGGTGATCGTCGAGAACAAGCCCGGCGCCGGCGGCCAGCTCGCCGCGCAGGCGCTGAAGGCGGCCGCGCCCGACGGCAGCACCTGGTTCCTGTCGCACGACCACACCATCTCCATCCTGCCGCTGGTGGTGAAGAACCCGGGTTACGAGCCGGCGAAGGACTTCGTCGCGGTGGCCGGCTTCGCGAGCTTCGTCAATGCCTTCGCGGTGTCGGGCGGCACGCCGGCGAAGGGCCTGAACGACTACGTCACGTGGGTCAGGACGACGGGCGGCGGCAAGGGCGCCGTCGGCGTCCCGGCCCCTGCCTCGGTGCCGGAGTTCCTGGTCCAGGTGCTGGCCGCGAAGTACCAGCTCGACCTCGTCGCCGCGCCCTACCGCGGCAGCGCGCCCATGATCGGCGACCTGCTGGGCAAGCAGATCGCCGCCGGCATCGGCTCGGTGCCCGACTTCATCGAGCCGCACCGCAGCGGCCGGCTGCGCATCGTTGCCGTGCTGGGCGGTGCGCGCCAGGCCGCGCTGCCCGAGGTGCCGACCTTCGCCGAGCTCGGCGTGGCCGGCTTCGAGGACCTGCCCTACTACGCCTTCTTCGCGCCGGCCGGCACGCCGAAGGCCGAGCTCGATCGCTTCTCGGCGGCGCTGGCCCAGGCCATCGCGGTCCCGGCCGTGAAGGAGCGGCTCGGCGCCATGGGCCTGACGGTCGAGTTCATGACCGGCCCCCAGCTCGCCGCCCGCGAGCAGGCCTACGCGCAGACCTGGGCCCGCATCATCAAGGCCAGCGGCTTCCAGCCCCAATGAGGATCGGTGGCGGCTGCGCTGGCCGGCACGTCGCTGGCGCGTCCGCGCGCCAGCCGCGCAAGCGGCCCTTCCACACGCTGAACGCCGCGCTGGCGCGCCTGGACGATGGCCGCACGATGGGCTACGGCGCGATGGGAGGCGACGGCCAGCCGCAGTTCCAGGCCACGGTCTTCAACCGCATCGCACGCTTCGGCCTGGCGCCGCAGGCGGCGATCGAGCTACCGCGCTGGCTGCCGGGTCGCACCTGGGGCCAGCCCAGCAAGGGCCTCAAGCTGGAGTCGCGCTTCCCGGCCGCGACGGTCGAGGCGCTGCGCGCGATGGGCCACGAGGTGGCGATGCTGGCCGACTGGGACGAGTCGGTCGGCCATGCCGGCGCGCTGGTGCGCGAGGCCAACGGCCTGCGGGTCGGCGGCTTCGATCCGCGCAGCAACCGCGCCGTCGCGGCCTTCTGAGGGCGCGTCGCGCTCACGACGCACCGATGCTCGACGCTCAGACCTGCACCCGCGTGCCGAGCTCGACCACCGCGTTGTCCGGCAGCCGGAAGTACTCGGCCACGCTGCCGGCGTTGCGGCTCATCGCAGCGAACAGGCGGTCGCGCCAGCCCGCGAGGCCGCGCCCGCTGCGCGGCACGAAGGTCTCGCGACTGAGGAAGTAGCTGGTCTCGAAGGGCGGCACCGGGAGGCCCTGGGCCTGGCACAGGGCCAGCGCCTTCGGCACGTCGGGCTCGTTCATGAAGCCGAAGTTCAGCGTCACGCGCCAGAAGCCGCGGCCCAGCGGCTCGACCTGCACGCGCTCGGTCATGCCGACCCAGGGCACGTCGTGGAAGCGCACGTGCAGGATCAGGTTGCGCTCGTGCAGCACCTGGTTGTGCTTGAGGTTGTGCAGCAGCGCCTGCGGCACCACGTCGGGGTCGGCGGCAGCATAGACGGCCGTGCGGCCGGCGCGCGGCGGGCCATCGGTGGCCAGGCCGCCGATGAAGTCGCGCAAGGCGATGCCGTCGCGGTGCACCGCCGCCAGCGCCTGCGCGCGCCCCCGCTGCCAGGTGCTCATCAACAGGAACAGCAGGCCGCCGAGCGCCAGCGGCATCCAGCCGCCGTCGAGGAACTTGAGCGCGCAGCCGGCCACCAGCAGGGCATCGAGCGCGAAAAAGAAGAGCGTCGCGCCGATCGCCAGCGGCGCCGGCAGCTTCCAGGCGCGGCGCACGACGAACCAGGTCAGCACGGTGGTGATCAGCATCGTCATCGTCACGGCGATGCCGTAGGCCCCGGCCAGCGCCGACGAGCTGCCGAAGTACAGCACCGCCGCTGCCACGCCGGCCAACAGCAGCCAGTTGACCGCCGGCATGTAGATCTGCCCGGCCTCGCGCGCCGACGTGTGGCGCACGGTCATGCGTGGCAGGAAGCCCAGCTGGATGGCCTGCCGCGTCAGCGAGTAGGCGCCGGAGATCACCGCCTGCGAGGCGATGATGGCCGCCAGCGTCGCCAGCGCCAGCGCGGGCCACAGCAGCGCGTCAGGAAAGAGGCGGTAGAACGGGTTCTCGATCGCCGCCGGGTCGGCCATCAGCAGCGCGCCCTGCCCCAGGTAGTTGAGCGCCAGCGACGGCAGCACCAGGAAGTTCCAGGCCAACTGGATGGGTCGGCGGCCGAAGTGGCCGAGATCGGCATACAGCGCCTCGGTGCCGGTCACCGCCAGCACGATGGCGCCGATGACGAGGAAGACCTTCCAGCCGCGGCCGGTGGCGAAGGCCCAGGCCTCCAGCGGGTTCAGCGCCGTCAGGATGGTCGGCTGGTCGGCGATGTGGACGAGGCCGGTGACGGCGAGCGTCAGGAACCACAGCACGATGACCGGTCCGAAGATGCGCCCCACCACTGCGGTGCCGAAGCGCTGCACGACGAACAGGCCCACCAGGATGGCCAGCGACACCGGCATGACCCAGGGACCGAGCGCGGGCGCGGCGACCTGCAGCCCCTCCATCGCGCCCAGCACCGAGATCGCCGGCGTGATGATGCTGTCGCCGTAGAACAGCGTCGCGCCGAACACGCCCAGCAGCAGCAGGGCGCCCTTGAGCCGCGGCCGGTCGCCGACGGCCTGCGCGGCCAGGGCCGTGAGGGCCAGGCCGCCGCCCTCGCCGCGGTTGTCCGCGCGCAGGATCAGCAGCACGTACTTCAGCGTCACGACCAGCATCAGCGCCCAGAAGATGCACGACACCGCGCCGACCAGATGCACCGCGTCCAGCGGCACGCCGGTGGCCGGCGCGAAGATCTCCTTGACGGTGTAGAGCGGGCTGGTGCCGATGTCGCCATAGACGACGCCGATGGCGGCCAGGGTCAGCGCGGCCAGGCCCTGTCGCCGGGGATCGGCGCGTGCATCGGACGTCGCCAGGGCAGCGGCTTGCGGGGTGTTCATGCGCGAAGGCTCGTAGTGGAACGAGCCCGCAGCGTGCGCCCCGCCGCATCAGGAACGCATAAGCGTCCTGCTCAGCCTTCGTCGGCCTCGTCGGGGTCGGCCAGCCGGTAGCCGACACCGGGCTCGGTAAGCAGCAGGCAGGGCTCGGCCGGGTCGGCCTCGAGCTTGGCGCGCAGCTGGCCCATGTAGAGGCGCAGGTAGTGCGTGTGCTCGGTGAACTCCGCGCCCCAGACGTCGGTCAGCAGCTGGCGGTGCGTGACGACCTGGCCGGCGCTGCGCACCAGCCGCGCCAGCAGCTTGAACTCGGTGGGCGTCAGGTGCAGCGGCTGGCCGTCGCGCCTGACGCGCTGCGCGGCCAGGTCAACGTCCACGCCGGCCTGTCGGTACCGCGTGAGCGCGGCGCGGACCGTGGTGCCGCGGTGGCGCAGGGCGACGCGCATGCGTGCCAGCAGTTCGCCGATGCCGAAGGGCTTGACCAGGTAGTCGTCGGCGCCGGCGTCGAGCAGGCGGATCTTCCGGCCCTCGGCCTGGCGCGCCGAGATCACCAGCACCGGCAGCGCCTGGCGCCTGCGCAAACCGGCCAACAGGGCCTCGCCGTCGCCGTCGGGCAGGCCGAGGTCGAGCACGACCAAGTCGATGGCGGCATGGGCCGCCAGCGCCATGCCCTCGGACAGGCTGGCCGCGGTGCTGACCTCGAAGCCTTCGAGCGCGAGCGCGTCGCGCAGCGTGTGGCGCAGCTCGCGGTCATCCTCGACCAGCAGGATGCGCAACGTCATGGCGCCCCCTCGCCCGCCGCGTACGGCCACCGATCCCCCGACGCGACGAGGGCCGGCTTGGGAGCGGCCCGGCGCACGGCCCTCACTCGGGCCCCTCCGGCACCGCCCGCAGCGGCAGCACGCACTCGAAGCTGCAGCCGCCGTGGCCGCGCGGACGCAGCCTCAGCTCGCCGCCGTGGGCGCGCGCGATGGCGCGGCAGACCGCCAGGCCGACGCCGGCGCCGGACCGTGCGGCCAGGGCGACCCCGGCGCTGCCTTCCATCGGCGCCGCGCCGCGGTGGAAGACCTCGAAGACGCGCTCGCGCCACGCCGGCGCGATGCCGGGCCCGCGGTCGCGCACGGCCAGCACGATGCGGTCGTCCTGGCGGCGCACCAGCAGCTCGACGGGCGCCTCGGCCGGGCTGTACTTGAGCGCGTTGTCGACCAGGTTGTCGAGCAACTGCGTCATCAGGTGCGCGTCGCACCACAGCAGCGGCAGGTCGGGCTCGAGACGCGCGCGCACGCGGCGCGAGGGGTCGTGGCGCCGCGCGTGGCGCAGCACGCTGCCGGCGATCTCCTCGGCGGATTCCCAGTCGCAGGCGAGCTGCACGCCGGGGGCGTCCAGGCGCGCGAGCTGCAGCGTGTTGTCGGTCAGGCGCCCGAGCAGCGCGGCCTCGTCGACGATGCTGCGGGCGAGGCGGCGGCGCTGCTCGGGCGCGAGGCGCGCATCCTGCTCGTCGAGCGACGAGGCCGCACCCATGATCGTGGCCAGCGGCGTTCGGTAGTCGTGCGAGATCGCGGCCAGCAGCGTGCTGCGCACGCCCTGCAGCTGCGCCTCCTCGCGCGCACGCTGCTCGTCGCGCATGGCCCGGGCGCGCTGCAGCGCCACGCCGAGCGCGTCGCACAGCGCCTGAGCCTGATCGCGCAGGTCGGCGTCGGCCCGTGGCGCCGCGCCCAGGCCGCGCAGGACCGCGGCGCCGAAGCTGCCGCCGCGGCCGCGCAGCGGCAGGTACCAGTCCGGCTGCTCCTCGTGGCGGCCGCTGCCCGGCCCCATCGGCCCGCCCTCGCGCAGGCAGTGCCACAGGCCGGCGCGCTGGTCGGCGTCGGGCTCGCCGACCTGCAGCACGGAGGCATCGTCGTTGGCTTCGGGCCGCCGGTCCTTCAGCACCAGCAGGGCCACCGGCACGTCGGCGGCCGCCGCCAGCGCCGTCTGCAAGGCACCGGCCTGCGCCAGCGGGTCCGCGGCATCGCGCAAGATGTCGGCCCAGGCGCGCAGTTGCTCGGCGCGCTGCGCCTGCAGCCCGGCCCGCTGCGCCTGGCTGCGCTGCGCCGTCATCAGCGCGGCGACGATGGCGTTGACGACCAGCATCGCGCCCAGCAGCAGAGCGTGCTGGTGCAGATCGACGGCGAAGGTGCCGCGCGGCGGCACGAAGACCCAGTTGAAGGCCAGCACCGCCAGCGCACCGCAGCCCATCGCGCCCCAGGCCGGCAGCCACAGCGCAGCGACGGCCGAGCTGAGCACCAGCAGCATTGCCAGGCTGGCAAGGTCGACGCGGCCGTCCAGCAGCAGCATCGCCAGCCAGCCGGCCACCCAGGCCAGCGCCGCCGGCCAGGCGCCGTGACGGCCGGGTTCGCGAGAGGGTCCGGGGGCGTTCACGGACGCTACGCTAGCAGCCACCGCATCAGCAAGTCATAAGGATGCGCCGGGACCCCGAGGACGCGATGATCACCCTGCACCACTGCATGAGCGCCCGCTCCCTTCGCCCGCTGTGGGCGCTGGAGGAGATCGGCCTGCCCTACGAGCTGAAGATGCTGCCCTTCCCACCGCGGGCGCTGGCGCGCAGCTACCTCGAGATCAACCCGCTGGGCACGGTGCCGGCGCTGTTCGACGGCGCGGTGCGCATGACCGAGTCCGCCGCGATCTGCCACTACCTCGCGTCGCGCCATGCGCCGCGGACGCTCAACGTCGAGGTCGACGAGCCCGACTACGGCCCCTACCTCAACCACCTGCACTTCGGCGAGGCGACGCTGACCTTCCCGCAGACGCTGGTGCTGCGCTACACGCGCTTCGAGCCCGCCGAGCGCCGCCAGCCCCAGGTCGCCGAGGACTACGCGAAGTGGTTCCTCGCGCGCCTGCGCACGCTCGAGCCCCTGCTGGCGCAGCAGGACTGGCTGTGCGCCGGGCGCTTCACCGCGGCCGACATCTCGGTCGGCTACGCGCTGCTGCTGGCCGGGCAGCTGGGGCTGGACGCACGCTTCACCCCCGCGGTCGCCGCCTACTGGCAGCGGCTGCAGGCGCGCGACGGCTATCGGCGCGCGATGGCGGTGCAGGCCCAGGCCGCCGCCGCCCAGGGGGTGCCGGTGCTGCACGCGTCCGACACCGCACCGCCGGGCTGACGCCCTCGACTTCAGGGGCGCAGCGCGGCGGCCGTGGTCAGCAGCGCGCCCAGCACGCCGGCCAGCGCCTGCTGCTGCTTCGCATCCACCAGCGCGCCCTCGGGCGTGAAGGCCTGCGACGCCTGCGGGATGGCCAGCTGCTGCGGCAGGACCAGCATCCCGAGGTTCAGGCTCAGGAACTGCCGCAGCGCCAGCAGGCTGCGGATGCCGCCCAGCATGCCCGGCGAGGCCGACAGCAGCGCCGTCGGCTTGCCGTTCATCGCCGCCTTGTGCTCGGGCAGGCGCGAGGCCCAGTCGATGGCGTTCATCAGCAGCGGTGGCGGGAAGGCGTTGTACTCGGGCGAGACCACCAGCACCGCGTCGTGCGAGGCGAGCTGCCCGAGCAGCGTCTTCGCGCCCTCCGGCACGCCCGAGGCGGCCTCGAGATCGCCGTCGTAGAGCGGCAGCGCCAGCGCGCGCAGGTCGGTCACGGTGGGCGCGGCCCCCCGTTCGCGCAGCACGGCCTCGGCCACGCGGGCGAGCTTGCCGTTCAGGGACCCGGTGCGTGCGCTGCCGGGGACGATCAGGACACGCACGGGATGCATCGATGCTCCTGGGGCTACTTCAGACGGGCTGCCATGGTAGCGACCCGCTCGCCGAAGGCACGCGCGGTCGCCAGGTCGCCGGGCAGCATCTCGTCGACGCTGGCATCCGACGGGCTCTGCGCCATCGCGCCGGCGAAGCTGGCCACGTAGTTGAGGTCGTTGCGGTCGGCGCTCTTCTTGTTGCTGGGCATCATGCCGGTGCCGACCCACACGCCGCTGTGCTGCATCGCCAGCGTGAACAGGTAGTGCAGCGTCGAGAGCTTGTCGCCGTTCATCGAGGCGCTGTTGGTGAAGCCGGCGAAGAGCTTGTCCTTCCAGCCCTGGGTGAACCAGACCTTGCTCGAGGCGTCGGCGAACTTCTTGAACTGCCAGCTGACGCTGCCCATGTAGGTGGGCGAACCCATCACGATGGCGTCGGCCGCGGCCAGCTGCTCCCAGCCGCCCTCGGGCAGATTGCCCTCGGCATCGATGGCGAGCAGCGTGCCCTTCGCGCCGTCGGCGACGGCCTGGGCCATGCGCTGGGTGTGGCCGTAGCCGCTGTGGAACACGATCACGATCTGGCGGGACATGGTGGATTCCTTCGGGGGGTGGATTGCAGGGGACGATGACGAAAGCCGGGCGCGCTTCAGCGCGCGAGGTCGAACACGATGACTTCGGCGTCGCGGCCGTCGCTCAGGCTCAGCAGGCTCTCGCCGTCGAGCTGCGCGGCGTCGCCCGCGGCCAGCGGCCGGCCGTTGACGCTGACGGCACCGCGCGCGACGTGCACATAGGCCAAGCGCTTCGGGTCGAGCGCCAGTTCGGCGCGCTCGGCACCGTCGAAGAGGCCGGCGTACATCGCCGCGTCCGCATGCAGCGTCACGGCGCCGCCGCGGCCGTCGGGGGAGGCGACGAGCCGCAGCACGCCGCGCTTGGATTCGGGCGCGAAGTGCTTCTGCTCGTAGCCGGGGGCGATGCCGCGCGCCTCGGGCAGGATCCAGATCTGCAGGAAGTGCGTGACCTGCCCGGCCGCGTGGTTGAACTCGCTGTGCTGGATGCCGCTGCCGGCGCTCATGCGCTGCACGTCGCCGGGCAGGATGCTGGCGCCGTTGCCGATGCTGTCCTGGTGGCCCAGCGCGCCCTCGAGGACGTAGCTGATGATCTCCATGTCGCGGTGGCCATGGGTGCCGAAGCCGGTGCCGGGGGCGATGCGGTCCTCGTTGATGACGCGCAGATTGCCGTAGCCCATGTGCGCCGGGTCGACGTAGTCGGCGAAGGAGAAGCTGTGCTGGCTCTTCAGCCAGCCGTGGTCGGCGTGGCCGCGTTCGGCGGATTTGCGCAGGGTGATCATCGGTCGCTCCCGGGCGGCGGGGTGTTGTCGCCGCGATGACTCAATGTAGGAGCGGACCGCGCGGCGATCGGTCACTGCGCCTTGATGGCATCATTCAAAGCCACTGAAGGGCCGCTGGCATGAGCGAACGCAGAAATGTCCTGACGCCCGAGGCGCTGACCATGGTCGACCTGATCGCGCGCACCGGCAGCTTTGCCGCGGCGGCGCGCGAACTGGGCAAGGTGCCCTCGGCCCTGACCTACAGCGTGCGGCAGCTCGAGGACGCGCTCGACGTGCTGCTGTTCGATCGCAGCTCGCGCCAGGCCACGCTGACCGCCGCGGGCGAGGAGCTGCTGCACGAGGGCCGCCGGCTGCTGCTGGAGATCGACGCGGTGGCCAACCGCGTCAAGCGCGTCGCCACCGGCTGGGAAACGCAGCTGACCGTCGCCATCGACAACATCCTGGCGCCGACCGCCGTGTTCGAGCTGGTCGAGGCCTTCTACGCCCTGCGCGTCAGCACCAAGAACGCCCCCGACAGCCCGCCGCCGACGCGGCTGCGCCTGCGCAGCGAGGTGCTGTCCGGAACCTGGGAGGCGCTGGCCACCGGCCAGGCCGACCTCGCCATCGGCGGCGCCTTCGACGCCGGCCCCGGCTCGGGCATCCAGTGCGAGCCGCTGGGCGAGATCGACATGCGCTTCGCCGTGGCCCCGCACCACCCCCTGGCGGCGCTGCCCGAGCCGCTGTCGCCCGAGACCACCGCCCAGCACCGCATCGTCGCCATCGCCGACAGCGCGCGCAGCTTCGCGCCGATGACTGTCGGCGTGCAACCTGGCCAGGACGTGCTGACCGTGCCCTCGCTGGCCGCCAAGCTGGAGGCGATGCTGCGCGGGCTCGGCTGCGGCTCGGTGCCCGAGCCGCTGCTGCGGCGCCACGTCGAGGCCGGCCGGCTGGTGATCAAGACGACCAGCGGCCCGTCGCGCCGCCTGGGCTTGCAGTACGCCTGGCATGCGTCGGCCAGCGCGCGGCCCGGCCTGGCGCTGCAGTGGTGGCTGGCCCAGCTGCGCAGCGCCGCCACGCGGCAGGCGCTGCTCACGCAGTACGCGGGCCTGGTGCTGTAGCGACTCGTCCGTGGCCCGGCCGTCGGCGGTCGGCCGCATCGGCACGGGGGTTCGATCCTGGTGCAGCGCGAACAGGGCCGGCTTCGCGGCCCTGTTCCGCACTTCTGCGCTCAAGTGTCGCGTCAGACTGCCGAAAGCCAGACGGCCGCCGGTCGTGCCGGCGCTATCCCCCCTCGACGTTTGCTCCAAGGAGTCCCCTTCATGAAGTTCCACGCCCTGACGCTGGCCGTCGCGCTGTTCGCCGTCGGCGCTGCCCACGCCAACGACCCCAAGGCCACCATCGCCGACCTCGACGCGCGCCTGGCCAAGATCGGCGCCCCCAAGATCGACGGCAAGGACAAGGCCGGCGAGAAGGAGGCCCCCGCGCTGTACTTCGGCGAGCGCAAGATCAACATGAACTACGACGTCGTCGACGCGATCCGCAAGGCCCACAACGCCACCGCGACCGTGTTCGTCAAGGACGGCGACGAGTTCGTGCGCGTCAGCACCAACGTGCTGACCCCGGAAGGCAAGCGCGGCGTCGGCACGCAGCTGGCGCGCAATGCGGCCTACGCCGCCGTCAGCGAAGGCAAGCAGTTCTGCGGCCCGATCGACGTGCTGGGCACCGCCTATGACGCTTGCTACAACCCGATCAAGGACGGCGGCGGCAAGGTCATCGGTGTCAGCTACATCGGCCACAAGAAGTGATCCCATCCGCCGGCGCGCCGGCATCCACCCGAAGACTGCAGGAGTTCCAGCCATGAGGGCATTGACCCCCTTGCGAGGCGCGCTCGGCCGGATGCCGGTCGGCCGCCAGCTCTACGGCGCATTCGCGCTCCTGATCGTGCTGACCGCGGTGCTCGGCGGCGTCGCGCTCGTGGGCCTGCAGCGCGTCGAGGCCCAGGCCGCCGCGCTGGCCGGCAAGTGGCTGGTCGGCGTCGGCCACCTCGCGGACACGCGCGCACTGATCGTCGAGGCGCGCGAGCTCGAGGTCAAGCACAGCCGCACCACCGACAAGAGCTACCACAGCGAGTACGAACAGAAGCTCGGCGACGCCGCCAAGGCCGTGGACGAGCACCTCGCCGCCTACGACCAGTTGATCGGCGGCGACGACGAGCGCAAGCTCCGCGCTGCCTTCATGAAGGCCAACGCCGGCCTGCGCGACTTCCAGAGGAAGGTCATCGACCTGGGCCGCGGCGGCCAGCAGCAGGACGCCGCCGACATCAGCGACGGCGCCTCGGCCATGGCCTTCGACGAGACCATCGGCGCGCTGACCGCGCTGAGCAAGTTCAACTTCGAAGGCGGCCGGCGATCCGCCGCGCAGGTCCAGCAGGTCCATGCGCAGTCGCGCTGGGTCGTGCTCGGCCTGCTGGTGGCGGCCCTGCTGGTCGGCGCCGGCATGGCGGTGGCGATCACGCGTCACCTGGTCGGCCAGCTGGGCGGCGAGCCCGCCACGGCGGCGCAGATCGTCAAGGCGGCCGCGCAAGGCGACCTGAGTGTCGCCATCACGCTGAAGTCCGGCGACACCACCAGCCTGATGGCCAGCCTGCAGGCGATGCAGAGCAGCCTGGCCGCGGCCGTGGCCGAGGTGCGCCAGGGCTCCGAGCACGTGGCCACCGCCAGCGCCCAGATCGCGCATGGCAACCAGGACCTGTCGGCGCGCACCGAGACCCAGGCCAGCGCGCTGCAGCAGACCGCAGCGACCATGGACGAGCTGGGCTCGACGGTGCGCAACAACGCCGACAACGCGCGCCAGGCCAGCCAGCTGGCGCTGGGCGCCTCGACCGTGGCGGTCAAGGGCGGCGAGGTCGTGGGCCAGGTCGTGCAGACGATGAAGGGCATCAACGACTCGTCGAAGAAGATCGCCGACATCATCGGCGTGATCGACGGCATCGCCTTCCAGACCAACATCCTGGCGCTGAACGCGGCCGTCGAGGCGGCGCGCGCCGGCGAGCAGGGCCGCGGCTTCGCGGTGGTCGCCGGCGAAGTGCGCAACCTCGCGCAGCGCAGCGCCGCGGCCGCCAAGGAGATCAAGGCCCTGATCACCGACAGCGTGCAGCGCGTCGAGCAGGGCAGCACGCTGGTGGACAGCGCCGGCCGCACGATGGAGGAGATCGTCGGCTCGATCCGCCGCGTGAGCGACATCGTGGGCGAGATCAGCGCGGCCAGCGGCGAGCAGAGCCGCGGTGTCGAGCAGATCGGCGCGGCGGTCACGCAGATGGACCAGAGCACGCAACAGAACGCGGCGCTGGTCGAGGAAAGCGCGGCCGCGGCCGAGAGCCTGAAGCAGCAGGCCCAGCAACTGGTGCAGGCGGTGGCGGTCTTCAAGCTGGCGTCGGCGCACTGAGCGGCCGGGCGCGGCGGCACGGCGCGTGGCTACCATCGCCGCGTGACCGCAACGCCCTACGTCGGCCGCTTCGCCCCCTCGCCCACCGGCCCGCTGCACGCCGGCTCGCTGGTCGCGGCGCTGGGCAGCTGGCTCGATGCGCGCGCCCACGGCGGGCGCTGGCTGGTGCGCATCGAGGACGTCGACACGCCGCGCTGCGTGCCCGGCGCCGACCGCGAGATCCTGCGCCAGCTCGATGCGCTGGGTCTGCGGGCCGACGCGCCGCCGCTGTGGCAGAGCCGGCGCGGGTCGCACTACGCGGCCGCGCTCGACGGCCTGGTCGTGACGGGCCGGGCCTACGCCTGCGGCTGCACGCGCCAGGAGATCGCGCGCGCGCTCGCCGCGCAGGGCCGCGAACGCGCGCGCCATGCCGAGCGGGTCTACCCCGGAACCTGCCGGCTGGAGCGCGGAGGACTGCAGGGGCGCCCCGCACGTGCCTGGCGGCTGCGGGTCGACGACGACGCGGTGCTGCGGTGGAACGACCGCCGTCTCGGCGCCCAGCTCCAGGACGTGGCGGCCGAGGTCGGCGACTTCGTGCTCCGGCGCGCCGACGGCCTGTGGGCCTACCAGCTCGCGGTGGTGGTCGACGACGCCGCGTGCGCGGTGACCGACATCGTGCGCGGCGAGGACCTGGCCGACAACACGCCGCGCCAGGTGCTGCTGCAGCGTGCACTGGGGCTGCCCACGCCGCGTTACCTGCACCTGCCGCTGGTGCGCGCCGCCGACGGCGACAAGCTCAGCAAGCAGCACGGCGCCCCGGCCCTGGACGTGCGCGAACCGCTCGCGCCGCTGGCCGCGGCCGCGGCCGTCCTCGGCCTGCCGGTCCCGGCCGCCACCGCGCTCGACGACTGGCTGCACGGCGCGATCGCCACGTGGCGTGCCCGGCGGCTGGAGGGCGCCGCGTAGGAATCCGCCTACAGCGGTCCGGCGCCTGCGACTATGGGCGGCCCGCGGACGGGTCGATAACATTGGTCCACTCCGTGCCGCGCCTCCTGCAGCCGCCCTCCGTCGCCCTTCATGTCCTCGCGCCGCACCTTCATCGTCGAAGACAGTCCCGTCATCCGTGCCAATCTGATCGACACGCTGCAGGAACTGGCGCCCGTCTCGGTGGTCGGCTGGGCCGACAACGAGGTCGATGCGCTGCGCTGGCTCGGCGGCAACCCCGAGGGCTGGGACCTGCTGATCGTGGACCTCTTCCTCAAGCAGGGCTCGGGACTGGGCGTGCTGCGCGCTTGCAGCGAGCGGCCGCCGCCGCGCAGGGTGGTCGTCTTCAGCAACTACGCGACCGTCGACCTGCGCATGAAGAGCCTGGAGCTGCGCGCCGACGCGGTGTTCGACAAGTCCAACGAGATCGACGCGCTGATCGCCTACTGCGCCGCGCTCGACGGCGCGCCGGCCGACCCCGGTGCCACGCCACGCTGAGCTACTGGATCAGTCCGTTCTTCAGCGCGTAGTAGGTCAGGTCGCTGTTGGACGCGAGCTTCATCTTCTCCATCACCCGCGTGCGGTAGGTGCTCACCGTCTTGACACTGAGGCTCAGGCTGTCGCCGATCGCGCCGATGGTCTCGCCCTGCGCCAGCCGCAGGAACACCTGCAGTTCGCGCTCGGAGAGCTGCTCGTGAGGCAGGCCGTCGCCCTTGCCCGGGTTCAGCTGGTCGGCCAGCAGCTCGGCGACGCCCGGCGTGATGTAGCGCCGACCGCGTGCCAGCGTGCGCACCGCCGTGAGGATCTCCGACGGCTCGCACTCCTTGTTGAGATAGCCGCTGGCGCCCTGCTTGAGCAGCGCGGTGGCGTAGTGCGTCTCTGGGTAGGCACTGAGCATCAGCACCGGCAGCTCCGGCGCCCGCGCGCGGATAGCCGCGAGCACGTCGACGCCGTTCTGGTCGGGCATGGAGACGTCGAGGATCAGCACGTCGATGCCGCCGGCGCGCACCAGATCCAGCGCGTCGCGGCCGTTGGCGGCCTCGGCGACGACCTCCACGTCCATCTGCTCGGCCAGGTACTGGCGCAGTCCGGTGCGCACGATCGCGTGATCGTCGACGATGGCAACTCGGATGGACATGGTAGCTTCGAGGCAAAGGGTGCCGCGAATTCTAGGCGCGCGTCGTCGACGCACGACCCGGCCCCCTGCACGCCATGATCCACGCAACGAGTCTCCTGTCCCGCTGGCGCGCCGTCGCGCTGAGCTTCCTGCTGGCGCTGCTGACGGCGCTGGCCCTGCTGCTGATCAGCGAGATGTCCTACCGCCGCTCGGTGGCCGCGATCGGCGACACGACCCAGGTCTTCGACGTGCGGCTCGACGTGCGGCGGCTGCTGCGCCTGATGGTCGACGCCGAGACCGGCCAGCGCGGCTACCTGCTCACCGGACGCGACGAGTACCTCGCGCCCTACCACCAGGCCGTCAAGGAGATTGGCGAACTGCTGCGCCGCCTGACGCCCCACTACTCGGCGCAGCCGCAGCAGGCCGGCGACTTCGAGGCGATGGCGCGCGCCATCGAGAAGAAGCTGTCCGAGATCGACACCACGCTGAAGTTGCGGCGCGATGGCCGCGACAGCGCCTGGCAGGGATTGATCGATACCGACATCGGCAAGGATGCCCAGGACACGATCCGCCGCTCGGCCGACCGGCTGGAGCAGGCCGAGGTTCAGCGCCTGCAGTTGCACCAGGGCCAGGTCGGCCAGACGCTGCTGATCGCCCGCCTGGGCGTGGCGACGATGACGGTGCTGAGCGTGCTGGCCTTCTACTTCTACCTGAAGCAGACGCGTGCGCTGGGCGAGCAGCGCGAACGCCAGCGCACGCTGCTGCAGGCCGAGCGCGACCTGCTCGAGAGCCAGGTGGCTCGTCGCACCGAGGACCTGACGGTGCTGGCGCGCCACCTGCAGCATGCGCAGGAGCACGAACGCAGCCACCTCGCGCGCGAGCTGCACGACGAGCTGGGCGCGCTGCTGACCTCGGCCAAGCTGGATGTCGCGCGACTGCAGTCGCGCCTGCCCTCGGCCGCCCCCGAGGTCGCCGAACGGCTGCGCCACCTGAACGCGGCGCTGAACGACGGCATCGCGCTCAAGCGCCGCATCATCGAGGACCTGCGCCCCTCGGCGCTGAGCCACCTGGGTCTGACGGTGTCGCTCGACATCCTGACGCGCGAGTTCGCGCAACGCTCCGGCCTGGCGGTGCACACCGACTTCGAGCCGGTGCGGCTGGACGAGAGCGGCGAGCTGACGGTCTACCGCTTCGTCCAGGAGGCGCTGACCAACATCGCCAAGTACGCCCGGGCCACCCGCGTCGACGTCGGCCTGCGCACGGCCGACGACGGCGTGGAGGTGACGGTGCAGGACGACGGCGCGGGCTTCGATCCGTCGCAGGTGCGCCGCAGCGCGCACGGCCTGAGCGGCATGCGCTTCCGGGTCGAGGCCGAGGGCGGCCGCATGCAGCTGCAGTCGCAGCCCGGCCAGGGCACGCGGCTGGTGGCCTCGTTGCCACTGGCCCGGCCGGCCCCAGCGACCGAGGCCCCGGCCCGCGTCGACGGCACGACCTGAGCGCCCGCCGGCGGCGCCTGTCGGCGCCGTCCTACAGCCCCGCGCAGCGTCGGCCGACGCGCGTGGGCGGCAGCGCCTGATGGGCGTGCAGCGCGGCGATTCCTACATTGGAGTCACAGCGAAGGCATGGCGCCCTCGCCGGTCTCCTGGCCGCCGTCGGGAGCCTCACCCAAGGAGCCCGTCATGCTGCATTACGCCGTCGTCTTCTTCGTCATTGCGCTGATCGCCGCCGTGTTCGGCTTCGGCGGCATCGCCGCCAGCGCGGCCGGCATCGCCCAGGTGCTGTTCTTCATCTTCGTCGTGCTGGCCGTGCTGAGCTTCTTGTTCGGCGTCTTCCGCAAGTGACGCCGTCGATCCGTCCCTCCCCCTCGACCCCGTTCACAAGGAGCCTCCCATGAACACCCGCAGCCCCACCGTCCAGCCCCAGGTCGAGCAAGCGGCGCATGCCGCCGACCAGCTCGCGCGCAGCGCCGAACACGCCGTCAACGGCGTGCGCGAGCGCGTCGTCCCCGCTGCCGTCCGGCTGACCGGACAGGCCGAAGAGCTCGCCCATCGCGGCGTCGATGCGGTCCGCGACAGCGCCAAGCAGCTGCGCAACCGCGCGGCCGACGTCACCGACCGCGGCGTGCAGTACGTGCAGGAAGAGCCGGTCAAGGCGGTGATGATCGCCGCCGCCGCCGGTGCCGCGCTGATGGTGCTGGCGCAGTGGGCGAGCTCGCGCCGCCGCGAGCGCGCCTGACCGGGCACCCACCCCGAGGCGCCGCGACATGCTGCCCCTGCTGCGCGCCCTCGCCGGCGAACCCGGCGCGCTGGTCGATCACGCGACCGCGTACGCCGACCTCGCCGGCGAGGAACTGCAGCGCCTGGGGCAAGGCTGGTCGCGGCGCCTCGCCTGCTTGATCGCCGCCGGCGCCTGCGCGCTGGCCGCCCTGGTGCTGGGCGGCGTGGCCTTGCTGTTGTGGGCCACGCTGCCGGCCGCGGACGCGGCTCGGCAGTGGCTGCTGTGGGCCGTGCCGGCGCTGCCGGCCCTGTTGGCCGCGATCGCGGTGGCGGCGGCGCGGCACAGCGGGCAGCAGCCCGCTTTCGCTGAGCTGCGCGGCCAGTTGCGACAGGACCTCGAGCTGGTGCGCGAGGGTCTGGGGTCATGACGCCCTCCCCGGCCAGCGCCGTGCAAAGGCTCGAGGCCTCGCGCGCGCGGCTGCGCAGTGCCTGGCAGGCGCGGCGCGACGGTCCGACGCGCGGCGGTCTGCCGGCGGCGGGTGACGGCCTGCTGCCCTGGCTGGCGCAGGCGCTGACGTCGTGGTGGAACCAGCACCCGCTCAAGGGCGTGGCGCAGGTCGCCGCCGACGTCGCGGAGCCGGCCGCCCGCAGCCTGCTGCAGCCCGAGGCCGAGCGCCATCCGCTGCGCCTCGTGGCCATCGCCGCCGGCGCCGGCGCCCTGCTGATGGCGATCCGACCCTGGCGCTGGCTGCCGCAGGCGGCGCTGTCCTCGCTGCTGCTCGGCGCGCTGTGGCCGCACGGCAGCCTGCAGCGCTGGCTGAGCAGCGGCGGCCCGATGCGCTGGCTGGCCAGCGGCGAGCTGAGCCGCCTGCTTGCGAGCCTGGCCGCACCGCCGGCCGACGCGCAGGCGCACGCGTCACCCGATACGCAGGCCGATGCACGCGCGCCGGCCGCGGGCGCCGCGCCCAACGTGGCGCCGCCCGCACAAGTCGATACGGCCCTGTCCTACACCGTCCCGCGCTCCGCGCCGATGGCGGCCACGACGGTCGATTCCTAGAGTCGAGTCCAGAGATCAAAGCACTGCACACCATGCCCCGGCCCACCGTTTCGCTGCCGCTGTTCTGCCTGCTGCTCGCCGCCTGCGCGTCGGCCCGGGCCGACATGGCGCCGGGCGAGGCACCGCCGGCGCTGGCCTGGTATGCGCTGCTCATCGTGGTGTTCGCGCTGGTCATCGGCTTCGGGCTGCTGCCCGGCCGGCGCGACGACACGGACGAGTCGCCGAAGAAACCGGTCGCCAGCAAGAAGCGCCCCCGACGCGTGCCGGAGAACGCACGCCACACCAAGGAGTCCACGAGATGACGACGACGCTCGACCCTTCCATCCACTTCCCCAGGAGATCCACCATGATGAAGCTTCGCACCCTGATCGTGACCGCCGCGGCCGTCACCACGCTGGCCGTGGCCAGCGGCTGCGCCGTGACGCGCGGCCAGTCCACCGTCGGCCAGTACGTCGACGACGCCACCATCACCACCTCGGTGAAGGCCAAGCTGGTCGAAGACAAGACCGTCGACGCCGCTGCGATCAGCGTCGAGACGCTGAACGGCAGCGTGCAGCTGTCGGGCTTCGCCAAGAGCCCGGCCGAGAAGGCGCAGGCCGAGGTGCTGGCGCGCCGCGCCAACGGCGTCAAGGACGTCCGCAACTCGATCATCGTGAAGGGCTGAGCGAACGCCGGTTCTTCGTTTTCTCCCACCACCACCACTGCAAAGGAGCAGCACATGAACTGGGACCGCATCGAAGGCCACTGGAAGCAGATCAAGGGCAAGGCCAAGGAGCAATGGGGCAAGCTGACCGATGACGAGCTCGATGTCATCGCCGGCAAGCGTGACCAGCTCGCCGGCAAGATCCAGGAGCGCTACGGCCTGGCCAAGGACGAGGCCGAGAAGCAGGTCACGACCTGGGAACAGAGCGCCCGCGACGAGTGGTTCACCGACGGCGGCAGCCCGCGCCGCCACTGATCGGTCGCCGACTGACCACCGCGCTTGCAGAACCGACGACTGAAGCGCGAAGGCCCGGCCTCCATCTCGGAGGCCGGGCCTTCACGCTGGGCGGGCGGGGTCAGAGCGCGAGGAAGTGCGTGCGGTAGTGCACCAGCTCGTCGATCGACTCGTGGATGTCGGCCAGCGCGGTGTGGGCCTGGGCCTTCTTGAAGCCGTCCAGCACACCGGGCTTCCAGCGCCGCGCCAGCTCCTTGAGCGTGCTGACGTCGAGGTTGCGGTAGT